>JBOHCG010000714.1:0-3899 GCA_050698735.1 Streptosporangiaceae bacterium
CTGGTGCGAGACGCCGGGATCAGGCAGTTCCTCGACATCGGCACCGGCATCCCGACCGAGAACAACGTGCACCAGGTGGCGCAGGCGGAGGCGCCTGACGCAAGGGTCGTCTACGTGGACAAGGACCCGATCGTGCTGGCGCACGCGCACCGGTTGCTGCGCAGCACGCCGCAGGGCGCGACCAGCTATATCGACGGGAACCTGGCCGAACCGGGGCCGATCCTGGACGCGGCGCGGCAGACGCTGGACTTCTCCGAGCCTGTCGCCGTCATGCTGTTCGGCATCCTGCACTTCTTCAGCGACGCGGACGACCCGCGCAGCCTGCTCGATCAGTTCATGACCCCGCTCGCGCCCGGCAGTTACCTCGCGATCTCGCACCTGGCCAGCGACGTGCACAGCGAGGAGCTCGACGAGACGTTCCGGCGGCTCACCGAGGCGATGCGCGAGTCGGTCATCCTGCGCAGCCATGACGAGGTGGTCAGCCTGTTCGGCGGGCTTGACCTGGTGGAACCCGGGGTGGTGCAGATCACGCGGTGGCGGCCCGAGCCGGGAAGCTCAGCGCCGCCCGAGTCGATGGCCTGGTCCGGCCTGGCGCGCAAGGCAAGCTGAGCGTGCGGCGTCGGCTAAGTGCCCCGCGGATTCCCTGGATGATCTCGTTGCGTATGTACCGATAGATACTTAGGATGTTTCTAGTTTCTGTGCTGAACAGCTGCTACTGCAGCTTACTGTCGTGGTCGGTACCTACGCAGGTCGCAAAGGATGGCGTGTGCCCAGATCGCTGCCACATGTCGCGGCCGGTTATCCCGTGTCGCCCCAACGCGGCGGCGCGGTCCTGGGAATGTCGCACCGGCTGGTGATCGCCGGGCGGCCCGAGCAGGTCAGTGCCGCGCGCGCCTTCATCAGGCAGGTGCTCGGGTCCGATCACCCTGGCGTGGAGCGGGCGATCCTGCTGACGTCCGAACTCGTCACCAACAGCGTCCGGCACAGCGACTCACGGCACGAGGGCGGAACGGTCACGATCACGGTGACGGCCGCGCCCGAGCGCATCCGGGTCGAGGTCATCGATGACGGCGGCCCGACGGTGCCCGCCGTGCGTCCCGGTGACGACCTGACCGAGAACGGCCGCGGCCTGCGCCTGGTCGAGGCGTACGCGCTGACCTGGAACTACCGGCGGAGCGCCGCGGGCACCCACACCTGGTTCGAATGCCTGCCCGAGCCCCTGGCCTGACCGCGCGCCACGCCTGACCGCGCCCATGGCCTACGGAGCGGCGGGAGCAGCGCCGCCCACCGGGTCCACCCGCTGCCGCCGGAAGCCGGGCAGCAGCCTGGCCAGCAGCAAGGCCCCGGCGATGCAGGCCACGCCGCCGGAGACGATCGAGACGGTGTCGCCGAAGGCCGACGCCACCGCCCCCGCCTCTACGTCCCCGATCCGCGGCCCCCCGGCGACCACGGCGGTCTGCAGTCCCGACAGCCGCCCGCGCAGCGCGTCGGGCACCGAGAGCTGGACGATCGTGTTGCGGAACACCGCCGAGATCACGTCGGCGCCCCCCGCGACGGCGAGCAGCACAAGCGCGGCGGGCAGCCAGCGCACCAGCCCGAAGCAGGTGATCGCCGCGCCCCACGCGATAACCGCGCAGATGACCGCGAGGCCCTGGCGCTGGATCCGGCTGACCCAGCCGGTGGTGAGCGCCCCGAGCAGGGCGCCCGCGCCGGGCGCGGCGTAAAGGAAGCCGAGCGTTGCGGCCCCGCCGCCGAACAGTGTGCTGGCAAGCGCCGGGAACAGTGCCCGCGGCATGCCGAACACCATCGCGTTGATGTCGATGAGGTAGGCGCCCTGCAGGGCCTGCCGCCCGCGGACGAAGCTGAGTCCCTCGACGATCGAGCGCAGGCCAGGCCGGTGGCCCGCCGCCCCGGCAGGCGGCTGCGGCGACATCAGGAACGCGGCAAGCAGCGCCGCCCCGAAGCTCGCCACGTCCATCCAGTACACGAAGCGGACGCCGGCCCCGGCTAGCAGCAGGCCGGCCACCGCGGGGCCCACCACGAGCCCGAACTGGAACAGGGCCTGGAAGATGGCGTTGGCGTTGGATACCTCGGCGCGGCCGACGATGTTCGGCACGATGGCGCCGCGCCCGGCGTCGTCCACCCCGCTGAACCCGGCGGACAGCGCAGGAAGCACGAACAGCGGCCACAGCGCCGGCCCGAGGTCGGCGTTGACCGCCAGGCCCGCGCTGCACGCGGCCATTAGCACCTGCGCGATCATCAGCAGGCGGCGCCTGTCGAACGCGTCCACCAGCGACCCGCCGAGCAGCGATCCCGCGACCAGCGGGACAAGCTGCGCCAGCGAGACGAGCCCGACGTCGAGCGAGGAACGGGTCAGCTGGTAGACCTGGAAGGGCACCGCGACCGTGGTCAGCTGGGTGCCGAGCACGGACAGTAGCTCGCCGACGACCAGGCGGCGCAGGTCGCGGTATTGCCGCACCGGCGCCAGGTCGATGAGCAGCCGCCGCCGAGCCGGGGCAGCCGGGGTAGGCGGGGCAGCCGGGGCAGGCGCAGGCGGCTCGTCGCGCTGACTCACTGCGCTTCCCTCCCCGTCAGCTCTCCCGGCGCGCCGCCGACGTTCTCACATCCTGAGGGTAGCGGCGGGCAAAGCGGAACAGGAGGAATCGGGGCCGGTCCCGACGGCGTCGAGCATGACCGATCATTACCATTCTGCTTGCGAACACGGGATAATAGGGCGACCGATAGAAACGATTGTTGCTTGCCGGTTCCGCCGAGGGCGCCGAGCCTGGCGTTAGCAGTGCCTCGGAGGGCCGCGACGACCGTGTGGGGTCCGGAGGAAGGGGATGGGAGATGGCGGCGATGAAGCCGCGGACGGGCGACGGTCCGCTTGAGGTCACCAAGGAGGGGCGCGGTATCGTCATGCGCGTCCCGCTTGAAGGCGGCGGTCGGCTGGTTGTTGAGCTGACGGCTGATGAGGCGGCTAAGCTTGGCGACGCCCTGCTGTCGGTAGTTGGATGACCCCGCTCGCGCCTATTGCGCGTCGGCCTATTACTCGGGCCGCTTGACCGCGGCGAGCAGGCCATCGCCCAGCGGCAGCAGCACAGGGACGAGGCGGTCGTCGTCCCGCACCAGGTTGACCAGAGCCACATCGTCCGAGGCGGGCTCCGCGGAGCTGTTATTGAAGGCAACGATACCGCCGGGCCGCAGCAGCCGCAGGGCCGCGGCCAGGTAATCCGGATAGTCGCGCACGTCGGCGTCGCAGAACACCATGTCATAGGCGCCGTCGGACAGCCTGGGCAGCACGTCGAGCGCCCGGCCGAGGATCAGCCTGCACTGGTTCGGCGCGAAGCCGGCCTGGGCGAACGCCTTGCGGGCCAGCCTGTGGTACTCGGGTTCGGTGTCGACGCTGGTCAAGGTGGAACCGGGGCGCATGCCGCGGAGCAGCCAGATGCCCGAACTGCCGCAGCCGGTGCCGATCTCGACCGCGGTCCTGGCGCCCACCGCGCAGGCGAGGAAGCGCAGCGCGGCGCCGACCTCCGGCGGTACCGGCTCGGTCCCGCCCAGGTCGTCGGCGTTCGCCCGCGCGGTCAGCAGGGGCTCGTCCTCGGTCACGTACACGCGCAGCAGCCTAGCGCCCGCGGCGCAGGTCCGGGAACTCTCCCGGCACGCAGACCGTTACCGAGAGGCAAGGCGGAACCCGGGTACGCCAGCGGCCTGGCGTACCCGGGCACAGTTGGCGCAACGGAAGAATCCAGGGCACGATGGTGACAGTCGCGGCACTTCGACCCGGAGGGCAATTGGCGGAGGAGGCCGGTCCACCGCACCCCGAGTGGAATCCTCCCACGTGGGAAGACATCGTCCGGACCCACTCCACTCGGGTTTACCGCCTTGCCTACCGC
>JBOHCG010000715.1:0-3896 GCA_050698735.1 Streptosporangiaceae bacterium
GGCACGGTGCGCGCGTCGAGGACCGCAGGGCGCTCGGCGATATCAATGTCGACAAGCTCCGCGGCGTCCTCGCAGGCGTACGGGTCGTCGCCGACCACGACGGCGAGCGGCTCGCCGACATAGCGGACGGTGCCGGCGGCCAGGACCGGCTGCAGGTAATCGCCGAGATCGGTGCCCGGGATGGTGAGCCGGACCGGGATGACCAGGCCAGGGGGAAGGTCGCCGGAGGTGATCACCCTGGTGATGCCGGGCGTCTTCGCCGCCTGCGTGACGTCAAGCTCGCGGACCAGGCCGTGCGCGCATGGCGAGCGGACGACCCGGGCCCAGAGCTGGCCAGGGGCGCTGACGTCGTCGCCGAACCTGCCGCGCCCGCGCAGCAGCCTGGGATCCTCCTTGCGCGGCAGCCGGGCGCCGATGGCGCTCATGCCGGGCTCTCCCCGGTCGCCGGGCTCTCCCCGGTCGCCCCGCTCCGCCCGCCGCGAGTCCGCGCGGTGGCCAGGACCGCCTCGACAATGCCCTGGTAGCCGGTGCAGCGGCACAGGTTGGCGGCGACAAGCTCGCGGGCCTGCTCCTGCGTCAGCGGCTGGTCGCCTTGCCCGCCGGCCTCGGTCAGGTACGCCTCGGCCAGCATGAGGAAGCCGGGAGTGCAGAAGCCGCATTGCAGCGCGTGGTGGTCGCTGAACGCCCGCTGCAGGTCCGACAGCCGCTCGCCGTCGGCGAGCCCCTCCACGGTGCGTACCTGCGCGCCGTCGGCCTGGACGCCGAAGACCAGGCAGGCCCGGGCCGGCTGGCCGTCCAGGATGACCGTGCACGCCCCGCAGATGCCGTGCTCGCAGCCGAGGTGGGTGCCGGTGTAGCCGAGATCGTGGCGCAGCATGTCGGCAAGCGTCCGGCGCGCCTCGACGACAAGATCGTGGCGGCGCCCGTTGACCGTGACGCAGACGGCGTGCAGGTCCTTCATGTGCTGGCTCCGGCCTGGCTGAGCGTGCAGCTGCGAAGGGCGGCGGTCACGTCCTGCGGCAGCACGGGAATGTGGTCGAAGCGGACGTCCGTGTCGGACAGCGCGTCGTTGATCGCGTTGAGCACGGCGGCGGGGGCGCCGATCGTGCCTCCCTCGCCCATGCCCTTCGCGCCGGTCTCGCTGAACCGGGAGGGCGTCTGCAGGTGGACGATGTCCACGGCGCACATCTCCGCCGCGGTGGGCGCGAGGTAGTCCATCAGGGTGGCGCTCAGCGGCTGCCCCTCGGGGTCGAAGCGGACGCATTCGAGCAGCGCGGCCGCCGCGCCCTGGGTCACCCCGCCGCGCACCTGGCCGTCCACCACCATCGGGTTGATGACGACGCCGCAATCCTCGACGACCAGGTACCTGTGCAGCCGGATCGCGCCGGTCCCCGGGTCGATCACGACCATGGCCGCGTGGCAGGCGTTGGAGAAGGTGCCCGGCGGATCGTAGGTCACCCGCGCCTCCAGGCCGTACCGCAGGTCCTCCGCCAGCCGGTGCGCCTGGAAGTACACGATCCTGGCCAGCTCCCCGATTCCGATGGCGGCGGTGGCGTCGCCGCGGATGCGGGCGGTGCCCTCGGCGAGCTCGATGTCCGCCGGGCTGGCCTCGAGCAGCGACCCGGCCACCTGCCTGAGCTGGCTCGCCACCGCGTCCGCGGCGCGCGCGGCGGCGCCGCCGCCGATCACGACCGAGCGGCTGCCCCAGGTGCCCCAGCCGTAGGAGGCCAGGTCGGTGTCGCCCTGGCGCAGCTTGACCTGATCGGGGTGCACGCCGAGGCGGTCGGCCACGATCTGCGCGAACGTGGTCTCGTGTCCCTGGCCGTGGCCGCAGGTACCGGTGGTGACGATGACCTCGCCGGTCGGGTCCATCCGCACCAGCGCGGTGTCGTACCCGGGGGTCATCCGCATCCGCCGCTGCGACATGGTGGGGGTGCCGTAGGCGGTGCGTTCGGAGAAGCAGGCGTACCCGATGCCCGCGCGGCCTCCGGCGCCGCGGACCGCGTCGCGCTCGGCGGCCCATGCCTTGTCGCGTACGGTCCGCTCGGCCAGGTCGAGGGCCTCGCGGTAGCTGCCCTCGTCGTAAGTGATGCCGTTCACCCCGCGGTAGGGGAACTCACCGGCGCTGATCAGGTTGCGGCGGCGCACCTCGAGCGGGTCCAGGCCCAGCGCCTCCGCCGCCTTCTCCATCAGCCGCTCCATGACGAGGACGATCTGCGGCCGTGACACGCCCCGGTAGGGAGCGGCGGGGGCCTTGTTGGTGGCGATGGCCCGGCCCCTGGCCCGGTACGCGGGGACCTTGTACACGCCGGGCAGCTCGGTGGCGGCCATCAGCGGCTCGACCGCGCAGGTAAAGGGGAACACGGAGTACGCGCCGGTGTCGCAGTCGATCTCCGCGTCCAGCCCGAGGATCCTGCCGTCGGAGTCGAACGCGGCCCTGGCCAGGTAGCGCTGCTCGTGGCCGTGGAACGCGGCCGTCAGGTTCTCCTGCCGGTCCTCGGCCCAGCGCACCGGCCGCCGCAGCCGCAGCGCGGCCGCCGCGACCGCCACCTCCTCGCGGCCGACTACGCACTTCAGCCCGAATCCGCCGCCGACATCGGGGGCGATCACCCGGACGGTGCGCTCGGGCACGCCGAGGGCCTGCGCGACGCCCGACCGGACCTGGTGCGGGACCTGAGTGGAGACGTGCATCACGAGCTGGTCGTCGCGGTCGTCCCATTCGGCCAGGCAGGCACGCCCTCCAGGGGCAGTGCCGCCACCCGGGCGCTGGCGAAGGTTCCGCCGACGGCGACGGCGGCCGCGGCGAAGATCGCCGGCAGGCTGTCGTCGTCGAACATCAACAGGTCGACCAGGCGGTTCCCGGCCGCCTGCTCGTGCAGCCTGGGCGCATCCCGCGACCCGGCGGCGTCGATGCTGGTGACCGGGGGCCGCGGGTCCCAGTCCACCTCGACAAGCTCGGCCGCGTCCTCTGCCAGGTAGGGATCCTCGGCGACGACGACCGCCACCGGCTCGCCGACGAAGCGCGCCGCCTCCCCGGCCAAGATGGGCATCGGGGTGGGCGCGAACTCATCCCGCTCGAGCAGCGCGAGCAGGTATGGATGGCCGAGGCTGGCGGCGGTGAAGACGCCGTGCACGCCCGGCAGCTCCGCCGCGGCCGCGGTGTCGATGGCGCCGATCCCGGCGTGGGCGTGCGGGCTGCGGACGAAGGCCGCGTGCAGCAGGCCGGGCCGGTCGAGGTCGGCGACGAACCTGCCCCGGCCGAGCAGCATCCTGCGGTCCTCCTTGCGCGGCACCGCGGCGCCGACCCACTGGCTCACTCGCTGTCCCGTCCCCGCTCGCTGTCCCGTCCCCGCTCGCTGTCCCGTCCCCGCTCGCTGTCCCGTCCCCGCTCGCTGGCCTCGGCCAGCGCCCTGGCGACCAGGGTCGCGGCCAGGGCGCGGCGGAAGCCGGCGTCGCCGTGCGTGTCCTCCGGCGGGTCGATCTGGCTCGCGGCGTGCTCGCCCATCGCCCGCCAGGTGTCTTCCGTGGCGGACTGCCCGGTCAGCGGGTCGGTGTCGACCTCGACGGGCAGCGGGCCGACGCCGCCGAGTACCACCCGCCCGGACCGGCAGACCCCACCGGAGATGTCCGCGTCCACCGCCGCCGCGACGACGGCGAAGTCGCCCTGCCGCTGGGCGAACTCGGTCAGCACCGCCCGCGGCGCGGGCCTGGGGAACCAGATCTCGGTGATCATCTCGTCGGGGCCCGCCGCGGTCGTGTAGTACCCGAGTAGGAACTCCCCGGCCGGGACGTCCCGGCGGCCGGCCGGCCCGGTCAGCACGATCCGCGCGCCCAGCAGCACCGCGAGCAGGCACCATTCCGAGGAAGGATCGGCGTGGGCGAGGCTGCCGCCGAAC
>JBOHCG010000716.1:0-3882 GCA_050698735.1 Streptosporangiaceae bacterium
CCCGAATGAAGGGAACTAATTATTGCGCGCGAGCTAAGCCGGTTCGGGGAGGCCAGGGCGGGTGCTGAACGGCGGGGCGGCGGGTTCGTTAGCGTGCGTTCCGGTTCCGGCGCAGCCGGGGTGTCTTCGCCGACCCGGCGGATCGCCGCCGCCGGTGTCCCGCGCCGGCCTGCGCTTGGCGGCGGCTTCGGGAGCGGGGTCGTTACCGGCATGCGGCGATGGAATCAAACGATCGTTAGAAGCACGAACCGGCGGACCCCGCCCGCCGTCCGGTTCATCCTGCCCTGATCGTGCATCAACCCGTGCATCAAGCTACCGCCCGCCCTTACATTGGTGCACATATTTGATGCACACTCGGGGCATGGCAGCGACGAAGCCCTCCGCGAAGACCGCCGGCCCGGTCGACCACGGCCGGTTCGGGTAACGCCCGCGTCTCGACGCGGGGCCAGGCCCTGGAGGTCCAGCTGGCCGCGCTCGCGGCGGCCGGCGTCGCCCAGCCCAGGGTCTTCGCCGAGAAGAAGTCCGGCAGGGCCGGCAGCAGGCGGCCGGAATGGGAGGACGTGCGGTCCCGGCTGCGCCCCGGCGACACCATGGTGGTGAGCAAGCTGGACCGGATGGGCCGCGACATGCGGGAGATCATGGAGACCGCGTGGTCGCTGCAGGACCTCGGGGCGAGGCTGGAGATCCTGTCCGGGCCGCTGGCCGGCGTCTACGACCCCAGGGGCATGGGCAAGATGTTCTTCGCCCTGCTCGCCGGGTTCGCCGAGATGGAACGCGAGATGATGACCGAGCGGACCAGGGACGGGCTCGCCCAGGCGGCGGCCGAGGGCCGGCACGGCGGCCGGCGGCCGGTCATCTCCAGGGACATGATGCGCATCGCGCTGGGCCGCCGCGCGGACGGCGAGTCAGTGACCAGCATCGCCAGGGGCCTGGCGTACAAGACCGCCGGCGGCCAGGAGCGGACGGTCTCCCGCCGCGCCCTCTACAACGCCTTCCGCGCCCACGACACCGAGCAGGCCGCCGGGACCGCGTAGCCGAACCCAGCCGGATGGCCGTCCGCCACGGCTTCAAGATCCGCTCATTGGCCTCACCTTGGCTGGACCCCGTCTATGCCGCGGCGGTGGTATGCCAGGCTCTTAACTACGAAGCTAGTACTATCGGGATAGTAGTACTATCGGGGTAGTAGCGAGAGAGGGCCATGATGCTGTCGACGCGGCAGGCACTGCTCACCCGCATGGGATGGTCGCCCGTCAGGCAGCTGGCGATATGGTCCCGGCGCCAGTGGAAGGTGGCGGGATGGAGCTATCTGGTTGCGCTGCTGTTGATGGGCGTCATCGGCGAGACGCTGCCCGGCGCGTCAATGGGCCGTGTTGTGCCTGTCCAGTGGTGGAACTACGTCACCCTCGCCCTGTCACCACCACTGATCGCCCTCATCGTGGCAAGCTTCGTCCCACCCGGCCAGTCGCGGAAGTCCCGTCGCTGGGGCAAAGCCGGAACCGGGGTGAGCGGGGCCGCTGGCACTCTTGCGATGGCCTGTCCCGTGTGCAATCCACTGGCAATCCCCATCTTCGGGGCAGCCGGCGTGGCGTCGTTCCTCGCTCCATACCGCGGCCTCATCGCGCTGCTGTCGATCGCGCTTCTCGCCCTGACGCTGCTGATCCGCCTGCGCACGACCCGGGCCTGCCAGATCCCGCTGCGGCCCGGGGTCTCGCCGGGTTCACAGCCTTAATTCGGGCGCGCAAGCGTTCTCGCCGCCCTGGTGACCAACCCCCTAGACCCCCGCCGTCAGGGCCGGCTCACGGCATCGCATGCCGCCATCAGCAGCGGGAGGCTGGCGATGATGACGGGGAGTATGAGCCCTGCGGCTGCCGCCAGCCTGGTCCTCCTTGCCGGCCGCCGCGCAGGCGGCGTCAGCAGTCGCTGGACGCGGGCAATGACCGCGGGCCCGCCCGCCGCCAGGGCCGTGGACCGCGCACCGGCCCGGGCCAGGATGATCAGCGCCTCGGCCAGGTCCCCGCGGTCGTGACTGCGGGCGGCCGCGTCATCGGCGGCCATCTCGGCCAGCACCGCGAGCTGCGGCCTGGCCTGGGCCAGCAGCGGCACACGCGGGAACGCGCGTGCCAGGGCGGCACCAGTGGCCAGCATCAGGTGATGGAACCCGCGCAGGTGGGCCCGCTCGTGGGCCACAACCGCCTGCATCTGCTCCGTCCTCAGCGCCGCGAGGGCGCCGGCCGAGACCACGATGCGCTGCTGCCCGTGCGGCAGGCAGTAAGCCGTGGGAGTGTCATGGTCCAGGACGACCACCCCGAGCTCATAGTCGGGGCGGCCCGCCGCCGCCACCAGGGCGGCGTGCTCGCCCCGCTCACGACGGCCCCGGACAGACTCGCTGACCAGGCACGTCCCCACCCGCAGCACGATCGCGGCGGTCAGCACAAGCCCGGCGCAGGGCAGTATCCATCCGGCCGCTCCGCCGTGGCTGGCAACCTGCCCGGATCCGCCCCAGGTCAGCCAGGCCGGCATGGTCACGGCCAGGATCGCCAGTACGGACGCGATGACCGCGGACAGCGCCAGAGCCAGCCACAGGCTCATGGCCAGCCGGGGTGAGCGCGCTGTCCAGCCACGCCGCAGGACGGATGGGGCGAGAAATCCGGCCGCCACGGCATACGCAGCGAGCAGGACGGCGGTGATCACGGCAGGCGCACCCGGCCCGGCCCAGGTCATGGCGCGCTGCTCCCGGTGATCCGCCGGTAGGCCTCCTCGAGCGCGTCGACCTCGTCGGCGGAAAGCTCCTCGATGAAGTGCATCAGCGCCGCGGGCCTGTCGCCGCTGACCGCGAGTGCCTGCCGCATCAGCTCCGCGCTGTACTCCTCGCCCGAGGTCAGCGCCTCATACCGGTATGCCCGGCCCTCGGCCTGCCGCCGCAGCCAGCCCTTCTTGCGCAGGTTGTCCATGACCGTCATCACCGTGGTGTAGGCGATGGGCCGCTCACGCTGCAGGTCGCCGAGGATATCCCGGACAGTCGCTGGCTTCCGCCGGGCCCAGATCCTGCCCATCACCTGGACCTCGAGATCACCAAGAGCTGGCACGGGCACCCCTCACGCCATCCGGCTGCTGCGATAGTAGATCAAGCCTGATTCTCGGCTGCGCGATAGGAACTACCGGGCTAGTACTAATGCAATAGTATCCCTTGAGTGGCTGCGGCCGCTACAGCCGGGACAAGGATGCCGACGATGACTGAGCAGGCCGGCTGGGTCACAGCTGCTGGCCTGACCAAGAGGTCCGGCCCGGTCACCGCTGCGGACGACCCCAGCTTCTCCGCCCTCCGCTCCCGAACGTGTCCCCGCCCGCCAAGTAGGCTACGCAACAGTGCGTGAGTTTCCTGGCTGGCCGTTAGCGTCCCGCCGTCCCGATCGGGCCTAGCGTACGGCTTCCAGGTCCGCGCATCCCGCCGACACGCGCCGATGACATTTTTTCACTCTCCGTGAATGAACGTGGCTCGCGGTGATAGCTTGCGGCGCAGGGTGAAGACGGGGGTGCGGGTTGGGGCTGGCGCTGGTGCGCGACTTGCGCGAGCTGCGGGAGCTGCGGGAGCCGCCGGGCGCGGAGGAGATCGAGGCCTTCGAGACCGACGTGCTAGCCGGGTTCGTTCTGGCCGGGCGTCGGCGGGCCTGGTCGATTCCACGATCCGTAACGACATCAATCACCTTGAGCTGGCCCGGACTGGTTCGGGCGGCCGTTGCGGGAGATGCAGCCGACGGATGCCGGCGCCTACTTCGGCAAGGTGCTGCGGAACGCGAAGCCGTCGACCCGGGCCGGCCGTGCGGCTGCGGTAACGGTGTTCTTCCAGTTCCTGGGGCTGCGGCACAAGGTTGAGCTGCACAA
>JBOHCG010000717.1:0-3876 GCA_050698735.1 Streptosporangiaceae bacterium
ACCGCAGGCCGCCCGCGGTCGGCAGCGGCCCGGTCCGTGCTCCCGGTGCCAGCACCGTGCGCCCGCCGACCACGGGGCCCGCATCCACCGAGGCAACCCGCAAGGCCGCCAGCCGCGCCGGAAGCATGCGCGCGACCGCCACGGCCGCCACGAGCGTGAACACGTTGATCATGGCCAACGTCACCAGTGCCGCGATCCTCGTGCGGCGCACCATTGAGCTGCCTCCTCCGGGGGGTATGGGGGGCCGGATAGGCCCCCCATTCCGGGGGGTCCAGGGGGGTCGTCCCCCGGATCATAGAGAGAATGGAGTTAACCACCCCCGGACCGGCCTGGAGTGTAACCGTTGGAAATTGACGTCATCATCGAGATCCCCAAGGGCCAGCGCAACAAGTACGAGATGGACCACGCCAGCGGGCGGATCCGGCTGGACCGGATGCTGTTCACCTCGACCAGGTACCCGGCCGACTACGGCTTCATCGAGGACACCCTCGCGGACGACGGCGATCCGCTGGACGCCCTCGTGCTCCTCGAGGAACCCACCTTCCCCGGCTGCCTCATCACCTGCCGGGTCATCGGCATGTTCCGGATGCGGGACGAGAAGGGCGCCGATGACAAGGTGCTCTGCGTGCCCGCCAGGGACCCGCGGATGGAGCACCTGCACGACATCCGCGACGTGCCGAAGTTCGACCGGCTGGAGATCCAGCACTTCTTCGAGGTCTATAAGGAAATCGAGCCGGGCAAGTCGGTGCAGGCGGAGTCCTGGGCCGACCGCGCTGCCGCCGAGGCCGAGATCCACGCCAGCCGCAGGCGCTTCGCCGAGACCGAGCACTGACGCCCTCCTGCGGCCGGTCCAGCGACGCCGGTTCGCGTCGGTAATACGAGACGGACATAAGGCCCGGCGCGCATGCGGTAGCGTGAGCGGGTCAGCGCCAGCGGCCGGATGGGGGTCCTGACTTTGCCGCGCTATCGGAGGGTCGTCGTCAAGCTCAGCGGCGAGGCGCTCGCCGGACCGTCCACCTCGGGTGTCGATCCGGCCAGCCTGTCTCGCGTGGCGGAGGAAGTTCTCTCGGTGCACGATCTCGGCGTGCAGGTGGCGGTGGTCGTCGGCGGCGGGAACTACTTCCGCGGCCGGATGGCCGATGGGTGGGGCATCAGCCGCGCCGAGGCGGACAACATCGGCATGCTCGGCACCATCATGAACACGCTGATGCTCCGCGGCGCGCTCACCGCGAGGACCGATGCCGACGTCCGGGTCATGACCGCGGTGCCGATGCACAGCGTCGCCGAGCCGTTCATCAGGCTCCGCGCGGTGCACCACCTGGACCGCGGAATGATCGTGCTGCTTGGAGGCGGCATCGGCCAGCCCTACGTCACCACCGACTACCCGGCCGTGCAGCGCGCGCTGGAACTGGACGCCGACGCCCTGCTAGTGGCCAAACGCGGGGTCGACGGGGTCTACGACAGCGACCCGCACCTGAATCCCGACGCGGTCCGCTACACGAGCCTTACCTATGACGAGGCGCTGGCCGTCGGGGTGCGGATCATGGACACCAGCGCGTTCGTGCTGGCCAACGAGCAGGGCCTGACGATGCACGTCTTCGACGTCGCCGCGGCCGGCGTCATGCGCAGGATCTGCCAGGGCGCCGAACTGGGCACCCGGATCAGCGTCAAGGAATAGTGCCGTTCCCAGACTTGCCGCCCCAGTGCTCGGGCGCCACGTCGGCGATCGTCTCGGAAAAGGTCCACCGGTGCCGGCCCGGTTCGCCCTGCGCCTGGGCCTCCCGCCCCGGTCAACCTGACGGCTGCAGGTCCTGCACCTGTGCCCAGGTGATGTCGAGCTGGATGCCGTCGTCGAACCCGGCCACGTGGCCGATCGGGATGGCCACTTCATCCCGCTCCAGAAGCCCTCCCTCAAGGAGCACCTGGGTCACGCGGCCGTCACTCGGGCCGACCCGGAGCGCCCAAAGAAGGCCGATGTCTCCGTCGGTGGCGTGCACATGATCCTCATGGCCCTCCTCCACCTCGTCCGTGCCTGCCTCGGTCTCGGGAATGAGCGCGACGGTTTCGATATCCCCATCCGGGATCCGCTGGATCGTGCCGCCATCCGCGACCGGCCCGCCCGCGCCGCGCCAGCCCTCCCCAGACGGGAGGAGCTGGACCGGGGGGCCGCCAAGTACCAGCACCGCCAGGGTCTCCTCGGCGGGATCCAGGTCCTTGAACTCCGCCTCGGTGTAGCGCAGCCCGATCTCGTCCCCGCTGCCATCGACATGATCCAGCGGGACGAACCGCGCTAGCCCGCTCCTTACCTCATCCGCAACTCCAGGCTCAACCACCAGATGCGTGACGACCCGGGCACCAGGGTCGATGACCAGGCTCTTCACTTCGCCGGAGAATCCGTCGCTGCAACGCGCGGTGGCCCCGATCACGAGGGTTATCTCTGCCATAGCCCACTTCTTCGCTTCCGCGGAATCCCTACTTGACATGCGGTCTAAGCGTATCGGCGCGCCCCGCGCCGGTCAGTCCGCCGCGAAATAACCTTCGCGCCGTTTCCGGAACTAGCGCGTGTCACCGGGAGAATGTCAGTGCTGAATGCTAGACTCGAACACAAGATCAAAAGATTAATTTGATCAGAACGAGCCGTGGTACCCGTACCCGCGCACGCTGTCCTTGCACAGCGGCCAAGAAGGGACAACCCGCCCGCACTCAGCCCATCGGAGGTGACCCGTGGCCAGCGCCGATCTCCCGCCGCCCGCCAGCACCTCTGACGCGCTGGACATGCTGGTGACCGCCATGCGGCACCTCAACACCGCCGACCACGCCGCCATGCTCACCGCGGAGCAGGCCCAGATCCTGAAGACCCTCGAGCAGGTGCACGCGATGGGCACCGCCCTGCACGCCTCCGTGCTCGGCGCGTTCACCACCGGTCAGGGGTACACCGAGGACGGGGAGTACAGCCCGCGGTCCTGGCTGATCCACCAGGCCGACGTCACCCGGGCCGCCGCGTACGCGCACACCGCCTGGGCGCACCGGGTTGAGGCGCACCCGAAGATCGCCCGGGCCATGGTGATGGGGATCCTCAGCGAGTCGTGGGCCTGGGCGATCTGCGAGATCACCGGGAAGATCCCGGCCGCCGGCCGGGACGACGCCGACGGGCTCCTGGTCTGGACCAAGCTGCACGGCGCCACCCTGGACGACCTGACCGGCCTGGCCACCGAGATGTACCTCCGGTCCCTCCCGGACGGTCCCCCGGACCCGGAGCCCGCGGACCGCGGACTGCGACTCGCGACCACCCTCGGCGGCGCCGGAGTCATCCGCGGCGACCTGACGGCGGACTGCGCCGCGATGGTCGGCGCGGTCCTGGACGCGCTGTCCAAGCCGGCCGGCGCCGGCGACACCCGCAGCAAGTCCGAGCGGTACCACGACGCGCTCGCCGAGGCGATGAAACGCCTCCTGGCTGCGGATCTGCTGCCGGACCGGGCCGGGCACCCGGTGAAGGCCCTGGTCCACATGACGCTGGCTGAACTGATCGCGATGGACGGCGGGTCGGCCCTGCAGCGCGAGTGGATCGCCGCCGCCGCGGCCCGGTGGGCGGCGCACCGCGCCGCAGCGTCAGTGACCGGCAGCGACGGTGGCGCCTGGCTGGAGGGCCGCGCCGCTCAGGCCGTGGCCTGCGACGCGATCCTGGTCCCCGTGGTCACCGGCGACATCGACCCGGCCGCGCTGGAGGACCTGGTCCGGCTCTGCGCCGAACTGCACCGCCTCGACCACCACGACGCCGCGCCTAACGCACCGGCGCCCGGTCCCCGGCCCGCCGGTCCCCGGCCCGCCGGTCCCCAGACCCCGGCCGGGACCAGCCAGCCCGGCGATCCCCAGACC
>JBOHCG010000718.1:0-3873 GCA_050698735.1 Streptosporangiaceae bacterium
GTCCTGGTGCACCTTCGGCTTGTTGTGCGGGCCGGGCCGGTCCAAGGTGATGGTGGTGAAGTCGGCGGGGGCCAGGCGGTTGATGTACTTGATGAGCGATGGCGAGCGCATGCGCAAGGTGGCGAATTTGACGCCGCGCTGGTCCAGCTCGCCGAGGACGTCCTGGGTGGTGACCTTCTGGTCCATGATCAGCATCTTGGGGTCGGCGCCGGAGACGGCTTTCCAGTGGTCGCAGAACGCGATCGCCTCCCGCGCCTGGGTCGCCTTGGAGATGTCCGCGTTCGCGTACACGAGGTTGTGCGTGCCGCTGTCCTGGGCGAAGAAGGTCAGCACGGAGCGGGCGCGCTGGGAGCGGGACGGCACGTAGTGCTTTTCCAGGGCGGATCGTGTCCCCAGTGCATGATGGCGTGGAAGTCCAGGTCGAAGACCGCCTCGTCCGCGGTGGCCAGCCCGGCGTTGATCATCTGCCTGTCCAGGGCGGCCAGGAACTTCTGCTGGTGGCCGTGCGACAGCCGGTAAGAGTACTGCGTGAGCGCGGACTTCTTCGGCAGCACCGCCATCCCCGCGAACATTGCCGCTGCGGGGTCATCGAGCAGGTCATCGACGTGGGAGACCCGCCGGGTGCGGGTCAGTTTCAGCGCCAGCAGGGACAGCAGCCAGCAGATGGCCGGGATGACCCGGGTGCCGGGATATCCGGCCGCCGCGGCCAGCGCGGGCAGCTCCAGGGACACCAGGTCCGGGACAGCCAGCAGCAGCCCGGCCCGGGTGGTCTCCAGCCGGTCCGGCCAGGCGGCGAAGTCGATGACGCTCGCTGCGGGCAAGTTGGTGTCCCGGCCCGGGGTAGCCGGCGAGATGCTGGCCTCGGGTTCCGGGCCGCGCAGCAGCCGCCCGAAGCCCTCCTCGGCGAGGATCTCCGCGACCGAGGTGCGGTTCAGCGGGTGCCCTCGGCGGACAGCCGGGCGGAGATCTCATAGCTGGACAATCCCTGCCGCCGCAGCCCGATCACCCGGCCGCGGGCGCGCTCCTCGGCCGGCGCGGTACCGGGCGGCGGGCCGGGCTTCTTCGGCGGGGCGAACAGCTCCAGCTTCCCGGCCCGGTACTCGCGGACCAGGTTGATCATCGCCCACCGGGTGTAGCCGAACCTCGCGCCGGCCTGCTGATAGGTCAGGCTCTCGGTGAAATAGGCGCGCAGCGCCTCATACCGCCGCTGGTTCACCTGGTCCGGCGAGGTGAACCAGCCCGCCTCGGGATGTTGCCCCGATCTTGCTGTCACAGGGCCATCCTTGCACATCAACCGAGTTCCGGCGGGCGCATGCTGCGCGCCCGTATCATGCCTCCTGCTGCGCGAATGTCATCATCTGTCCCGCGCCGGATCGGGCAAACCGGGCACCCAGCATCATAATCACGAATAGATAACAAGCCACGCCTTTGTCATCTCGCGTCAGGATCCCGCAACACCAGACGCTGTACATGACAGCCGACCAGGAACGTTTCTGCAGGTGAAGGCATGCGCTACCGGCCGGCCCGCCAGCCGATTAGACAGCGGAGTTGCCCCAGCTGGCATGCTGCGTGGAAATCGGCGCTAACCCGAAGTTACGTGACCCAGCGGATGCGAATGCTGACAGTGACCTGGGCAAACGATAAGTGAGGCAAGTCGGCGTTCTGGCTACATGCCGCTGTCCGGCGCGGCAATCCGGCCGTCCGTTGATGATCAACTTGGTATCACGTCGAGGGCAGCGCCAGATTCTTCTGGCTACATCTTCGCGGCCCAAACGCAGCGTTTCTGCAGCTCATGTTCCCTTTTCAAGCGACATGCCGACGTGACTTGGGGCTAGCGAGAGCGGGAAAAACCGTGGGAGGCCTACGCGACCGCTGGTACCCCGGCCTCAGCCGGACACTGAACCCCGTGGCGCTCGCGGCGTAGCCTCCCCCACTTTGTCCCGCTCTCCAATACACGATGATCGAACACGCGATCATGCCAGTAGTCCGAGAGCCGGCCGCACGGGCGGGCGAGGGCTCAATCGTCCGGCGTCGGCCTGGGGCGCACGGAGCGAGGGAGGATGCCCGCTGGTCCGCCGGTCAAGATTCATGAGGAGCGGCGGCAGCGCAACCACACATCTGCACCGCGAGCATGCCGTACTGTTCGGCGACTTCCTCCGCTGATAGCGGGCCGTCGTCGCGGAACCATCGCGCGACGCTGACACCCATTTCCAACATGGCGAACGACGCGAGATGAGGGTGTGTGAGGGTAAACCGGGCGTTGGCCCGGCCTTCCTCGATGATGGCCCTGATGGAACGCTCGTGCTGGCGGCGCATCTGGAGCAGGTATGACCGGGCGGGTTCCTCGAGGCTTGCGACTTCCCGGTTGCCGATGAGAGCTTCCCTGCGGTGGAGCGCGTGATGGAGCACGAACGCCTTGACCGCGCGGTGCAGGCGTTCGGTGACGCCGTCGATGCCGTCGGTCGCCGCATGGAACTCGGCCAGCAGTTCGGTTTCTGTCTGGAGCATGATGTCGCGCAGGATCTCCTGCTTGGAGGCGATGTGGTTGTAAAGGCTCGGCGCGCGCAGGCCCAGCAGTTTGGCGATGTCGTTCATCGTCGTGCCGTGGTAGCCGCGCTGGGCGAACAGCGTCAAGGCTGCCTCCCGCACGTCGAGCACCCGCCCGCTGGGGGGCTCTGGTAGCGGCGCGGCAGGGCGGTTAGCTGTCATCTCTGACTCTGTCGTCCCTCTTGTGATCTTAGCCATGGCCACCTAGTATAGGCATATTATGCTAACGAATATTAGTTAGTGCAAGGTAGACAGGTAAAGGGAGGATCACCATGACTACTCCTCGCTCGGCCCGGCCGCTGCCTCCGCTGCGCCCGGCCGGCCTGGATGGCTACAAGGAGGTCTCGTTCACCCGAACCCATGACGGCAGGGTAGGCGTGATCACCTGGAACCCCGCCAAACCGCTGAACCCGCTGTCGGTGAAGCTGACCGATGAGATGGTCGCGGCGGTGGAGGAGGCCCAGGCGGACGAGCGGCTGAACGTCGTCGTGCTGCGCGGAGCGGGCGGTCAGTTCTCGGCCGGCGACGACCTGGTCGAGATGCACGAGGGGGCATGGGGTAACCCCAACCAGGTGATGCGCCGCATCCGCTACTACCAGCGTTTCGCCCAGTCGATCGAGGAGCTGGACAAGGTCACGATCGCAGCCGTGGAGGGCCTCGTGCTGGGTGGCGGGCTGGAGATCACTATGGCCTGCGACTTCGCGCTGGTGACAGAGAGCTCCCGATGGGGGATGCCGGAGGTCGACAGCGGCATGACCCCCGGGTGGGGCGGCACCACCCGGATGATCCGGCTGATCGGCCGCAGGCGCGCCAAGGAGATCAACATGATCGGCGCGCTCCAGTCCGCGGCCCGCGGGGTCGAGTGGGGGCTGTTCAACAGGGCGGTGCCCGACGGCGAACTGGACGGCGAACTGGACCGGCTCATCGAGGTTCTGCTCGCCAAAAACCAGCAGACCCTCCGGCAGGTCAAGTTCGTCCTGAACAAGAACGCTGACGCGGACATGACCACGGCGCTGGCGTTCGAGGCGATGAACGAGTTCATGACTTCCGCGGTCAACTGGCGGTCCGACACGCCGAAGGTCCCCGACGCCGAACCCGGTAAGGGACTGGAGGCGTTCACCACCAAAAACGACCTGTGGCAGCGCCGCCGCGAGCTCGCGGCCGGCTTCTGGTCCGCATAGGCCGATCGTTCCGCTATGCCTGGTGGAGGCACTGATGCTACGCGCAGACCTCATCCGCCCGATCCCCGAGTTGCTGCGCGAGCATGCGGTCACCCGCGCGGGCAAACCGGCGTTCATCGACGGCAGACGCGCGGTCAGCTACGGT
>JBOHCG010000719.1:0-3856 GCA_050698735.1 Streptosporangiaceae bacterium
GGTGAGCAGGCGCGAGGTCACCTGCCGGTCGGCGGCGTCGTCCAGGCCGAGGGCCGCCGTGTGCCGGTCCAGCTCGGCGGCGAGGTCCCTGGCCGCTTCCAGGCGGCCCCTGGCGCCGCGGCGCAGGGCGCCGGCCAGCGCGTGCACCGACCGGGCCGTGCGCACGGGCTGCCGCTGGATCCGGAAGATCCCGGCCGCGCGGGCGGCCGCGGTGTCGAACTCCTCCTGGGTCGGCAGCTCCTGGCTGCGGAGCACGAGGTCATCGGGCATCTTGTCGAGGCCGGGCTGCTCGGCGGGCTGCCCGGCCCGCAGCCATGCCTTGTCGGCCTGGATCGCGTAGCAGGCGATGAGGAGGTTCTGCACATGCTCGGGAAGACCGGGCTCCTTGTCGCCGATCCAGCCCCGCAGCTGGGCCACGGTGACCTGCGCCGCCGTGCCCGCCTTCCTGGTCAGCAGGTCGGGCCACTCCCGGCCGAGGACGAACGCCGCCTCGTGCATGATCCCGATCTTGAGCGGGTTGGCGATCTTCTTCACCGTCTGGATGTCGGCGCGCGGCACCTCGTACCTGCCGACCTTGTCCTGTGCGGCCTGCTCGACGGCGGCCAGCACGGTGCCGAGCTCGCCGAGCCTGACCGCGACCCCGCGCCCGCCCGGATCGAAATCCGGATGCGCGGGAAAGCGATGGGCGAGCAGCCGGGCACAGCAGCCCTCCAATGCCGTCCGCATGCCCTGGCCGCCCTGGATGCGGGGGTCGAGGTCGCGGGCGAGGGCCAGTACCTGCTCGGCCGCGCGCGGGCCGAGGTCGTCGTCGTTGGGGCTGATGACGCCGTAGGCGCGGCGCAGCGCGTCGCGGAGCGTGGCGGTCAGCGCGCTCCGCCTGCTCTCCAGCTGGGTCTTGGCGTGGTGCCTGTCCTCCGCCGTCAGGTTGGGGGTGACCTGGCCGAGGCGGTCGCGTTCCAGCAGGTAGTTGATGACGATGAGGGTCGACAGGTCGGCCTTGCGGTCCTCGGACAGGAAGTGCGGCAGCCAGACGATGGTGTCCTCCTCGCCGAGCTGGCCCTTGAGCTCGTGGACGCGGCGCACGTCGTCGGCGGGGAAGCGGCCGCCGTCGTCGAACGGGTAGTCCATGACCATGCGGATCGTGCCGGGGTCGGCCTGGAACTTCACCGTCGGCATCCGGTCCGGGTCGCTGACGTTATCTATCAGCACCTCGACGGCACGGGCGGTACCCCGCCAGGTCACCGTCGTGCGGGTGTCGAACGCGCCCTCGTCCTTGAGGTTCAGTTCGGCCCAGAGCAGCTCCCTGATGAGCCTGCGGCGGGCCGCGCCGTCGTCCGCGTGCCGGTTGTCGCGGATGATCCCTTCGGTATCGACCCCGATGAGCGCCAGGTCGACGCGGGGGTCGTCCTCGCTGCCCGACAGCCGGACCTCGCCGAACTGGGTGGACAGGTACTTCAGCGTCCTGGCGACCTGGGCGCGCTCCTGGTTGCGGATCATCGAGACGATCGAGCCGTAGTTCAGCGCCGCCAGGCGGGTCGCCGTGAGGCCGTTCAGCGCGGGGACGTTCGGCACCAGCGCGGCGAGCAGCAGCGTCTTGACGACCAGGTCGTCGGCCCGGAACGGATGCCTGGGACCGAGCTGCCGTGCCTGCTCCTCGGTGAGGCCGTTCTTCTGCAGCAGGGCCGGGCGGACGCGCAGGCCGTAGAACTTCTTGGCGGTCTCGAACTCGTCACGGAGCTTGTCGGTGAACGGGCGGTCGGCGCCCTGGGCCAGCACGTCGAAGATCGCGCCGAGCGGCATGAGCTGACCGACCGGAAGCTCGTCGCGGTAATCGACGAGGAGCTGCTGCATGAGCTTGAGCGCGGTGCGCTGGCGCTGAAGCGCACCGGAGATGTCGACCATGGCGTGGGTGAACGCGGGGCTGAACGGGTAGGTGAGGCGGAACGCCTCCCTGCTCCCCCGCTCGCCGTGGGTGTCGAGGAGGATCTCCCAGGCCTGCGCCTGCATCCGGGCCGCGGCCTCGAACGCGGCCTCCAGCTGGGCCTTCGCGGCCTGGTCCCTGGGCTTGAGCAGGCGCTCGTGGACGATCGCCGGGAGGTTGGCGTCGTCGAGCGAGATCGGCTCGAACCGGCCGTCCCAGTACTTGAGCATGTCGAACAGGCTCGTGACCTCGTTGCCCGCGGCCGCCTTGCTGACCAGGTCGCGCAGGTCGCGCTGGCGGGGGACGAAGCTGATGATCGGCGCGGGCCGTGGGCCGGCGGCCGACTCGGTGAGCTTGGAGACCTTCTGCACCTGCTCGTGGATCTTGCTGGAGTCCGCGACGAAGCCCGCCAGCCACAGCACCAGCTCGTCGAGGAGGAGGACGACGGCGTCGCAGCCGAGCACGTTCCTCGCGTGCTGGCTGATGACGGAAAGCCCCTCGTCGAACTCGATGTAAGAGGCCTGGTCGGCGCGGACGGTGCCGGCGTAGCGCTGGAACGGGCCGACGAGGAGGTCGCCGACCAGCCGCCGGCGCTCCGGGCCGTCCTGCGGCTCGGCGAAGGCCCGGTCCAGGCTCGCCGCGTCCCAGCCGGTGGTCCCCCACTCCTGCGCCTCCGGGTCGGCCGCCGGGAGAAGGGCGATGAACTTGTCGTCACCTACCTGCTGCCTGAGCTGGGCGGCGTCCGCGATCAGGCTGTCGTCACGGTAGACGGCCGGGAGCGCGGCGCCCGGGTACTCCCTGGCGACGTGGGCCACGTAGCCGCCGAGGATCGCCGCGTCGAGGGACTGCGAGTCGGGCAGGTGGTAGGGCACCAGGAGGAACCTGCGGCCGGCCAGCCAGCGGTCGTGCTTTGCGACGACGTCGGCGAGGCCCTTCTTCCCGCGGGCGTCCGGGTCGCCCTTCAAGATGGCGTGCAGCACCGCCATGAAGTGCGACTTGCCGGAGCCGAAGGAGCCGTTCAGGTACGCGGCCCGCGACGCCCCGGTCTCCAGGGCGGACTTGATCAGGTCGAGGGCCTTGTCGAAGTTCTGCGCCAGCGGCTCGGTGACGACGTAATCGGTGATCGTGGACTTGTCCTGGACGCCCCGGGCCAGGGTGAGGACGAAATCGCCGTCGTGGACCGTGTCGGGGATCGCGACGAGGTCCCGCAGCAGCACCTGGTCGCTCACGTTGCCCTCCACCCCGGTGCTCGTGCCCCACGTTCGCCCGCGCCGACTTAGATGCCTATCTTAGGACCGAGGACACGGGATGGGGGGCTGCTCGTGCCTGGCGTGACGACGGTGACGCCGCATGCGCCCGGGCCGCATCGTCACGTCCCCTGCCCGTCCTATTCCCAGGCGCGGAGCAGGTCGAACAGACGCCGGTCGCCATCGAGTTGCAGGGAGTCGAGCGGAATACGGTCGTAGAAGACGAGGACCAGCTCAGCGGCTGTGCCCCGGGCGGAGGCGAAGGCCACGTCCGGGCCCTCGCCGGCAGCAGCGGCGAGTGTTGTGCCGGGCGCGGGCAGGCGGGCGGCCTGTGCGCCGCCGGCGGAGAGTGAGAGGCGCCAGGAGCGGCCCTCGGTGGCGTGGAAGTCGACGGCAGCCGCCTCGTGCGGCCAGGGGGCCGTCCATGCGCAGCAGGTGGACAGGAACTCCTCGACGCCGTCGAGTGCCGCCTCGTCCGGCAGGGGCTGCGGGGCGCCCAGGGTGATCTGGGCGTCGTAGGTGTGCACCGTGACCTCCTGGAGCTGGTGCCGGGCGACGGCACCGGAGTCAGTATGAAGCGGCCGGCTCCGGTGGCCCGCCGTAGCCTCTTGGCTGAAGTCGCGGGTCGCCGGATGCTGGGAGGTGCAATGTTCCCGAGTTCCCGGAGCGCCGTCAGGCGGGGAAGGAG
>JBOHCG010000720.1:0-3847 GCA_050698735.1 Streptosporangiaceae bacterium
CGGGAGGCGGGGATGTTCAGCGTGGCCAGCCGGTCCCCGGCGGCCACCGCGTCCCAGTGCCGGTTCAGCCGCGCGAAGATCCTGAGGTGATCGCCGGCGGTCAGCCGCCGGTACAGCGGGATGTCCTGGGCCAGGTAGCCGATGGAGTCCAGGAACCCGGCATCCTGGCCTGGCCGCCGGCCCAGCACGGTCACCTCGCCCGTGCTCGGCCTGCTCAGCCCGGCGAGGATCTTTAGTAGCGTGGTCTTCCCCGCGCCGTTGGGCCCGATCAGCGCGGTGACCCGGCCAGCCGGGACCGTCACCGAGCAATCCTGCAGCGCCCACAGCGAGCCGTAGCGCTTGCCCAGCCCCGCCGTATCAACGGCGAGCGTCTCCTGCGTTCTCATGCGATGTCCCTTCTCCGCAAGCTGTTCAGCGTCGATATCAGCATTGATTCGATGGCCTCGTCATCGAGCCCCTCCTCGCGGGCCGCCCGGACCCAGCGCTCCAGGCGGTGGCCCAGCCGGTGCTGGACCTCTGGCGGCAGGCCGGCGGGCAGGCCCGCGACGAACGTGCCCACGCCCTGGCGGCCTTCCACCAGGCCCTCGTGCTCGAGCTGCCAGTAGGCCTTCATCACGGTGTTTGCGTTGACGGCCACTTCGGCCACCACCTCCTTGACCGTCGGCAGCTTGTCGCCGACCTTCAGCATCCCCATCCGCAGCGCGTGCCTGACCTGCTGCACCAGCTGCAGGTACGCCGGCACCCCGGAATCAGCATTCAGGTGAAAGCTAATTGACTGATTCGGTAGTTCTCTACCCATATAGAGAACTATAAATCAGGTGAAGAAGGCGGTCAAGCGGCCGCCCCGGCAGGACGGTGCCAGCGACTGCCGCTGCCGGGACTTCCATCATGGGTTCCGTTAGGACTCCGCGCTGGGTGCGCTGTACCGGCCCGGCCCCATGGGGGTCAACTCGCACACCAACTACGCCCTGCGCCAGAACGGCCTGCAGGAGATCACCCCGATCCAGCCCGAGCTCGCGGAGCCGCTCCGCGACGTCCTCGAGCCGACGTACGGCCTGGTTGTCTACCAGGAGCAGGTGCAGAAGGCCGCCCAGGTCCTGGCCGGGTACACCCTGGGCCAGGCCGACCTGCTCAGACGGGCGATGGGCAAGCAGAAGAAAGAGACCCTGGACAAGGAGTACGTCCCCTTCCAGAGGGGCTGCCGGGAGCGCGGCTACTCCGACGCGGCGATCAAGGCGGTCTGGGACGTCCTCGTGCCGTTCGCCGGCTACGCGTTCAACAAGGCGCACTCCGCCGCCGACGGCCTAGTCTCGTACTGAACGGCCTACCTGAAGGCGAACTACGCGGCGGAGTACAGGCCGGGCTGCTCACCTTGCGGTACGCGATCGCCCGGCTCGCGATCGACTTCGTCTCCGGGCCGGACGGCAAGCAAGGCACTGGCCTGCTCCTCGACCTGGCCTGCGTCTCGATGTTCTTGTAGTCCAGTCGACCGGGTGCGTGTTGTCTCCCGTGCGGTGTCGCTGCTCAGGTTGTCGCGCCGAGAGGAGTGGTGGAAGGACGCCGAGATCCTGATGCTGCGCCATCAGCCGCCGCTGGGCGCACCGGTCACGCCGGGGCCGTTGCGGGCGCCCGCCGATGCGCCGCAATGTCCGGTCGGTGGTGCTACTGTAGGGCATCACGCTGCATGACGTATTTACCTCCCGTGAACGGATCCGGGTACCACGCAGTCGCCCTCGTTATCGAGCGTGGGCGGGAGCCACTTGCCGTACCGTGCGATGGCGAGCAACGCGACCCGGTCGGGCGTGAGCGCGACGGCGGTGTTGCGCATTGCTATGGCGATCGGGTTGCGTAGTTGCTGGCCGAATCGCAGCTGCCGGGTCGCTGCCAGGGACATTGCCTGGGTACGGGCCCGGCGTTCGTGGTCGTAGCGGGCTAGCGCCGTGGCCACGCCGGGCGTGTGGCTGACCGCTGCGGCGAGCACGATTGCGTCCTCGAGGGCCTGCCCGCCACCCTGCCCGAGGTTGGGCGTCATCGCGTGCGCGGCGTCGCCGAGCAGGACGACGCTGCCCCGGTGGTAGCAGTCAAGCTTCGGCAGCCAGTAGATGTCGTGGCGCAGCACGGCCTGGGGCTGGGTGTGCGCGAGGACTGCCGGGATCGGCTCGTGCCAGGTCCCGAATCGCCGGCGCAGTTCCTCGAGCTCGTCGGGGTTGCGCTGGGACTCGTCGGCGTTTGCAGCGGCATACCAGTACGTGCGTCCGTCGACGAGGGGCATCACGCCGAATTCGGTGCTCCGGCCCCAGCTCAGGCTCATCTCTGTGACCGCAGCCGACGACGGCGTCGTGACCGCGCGCCAGCTGGTAGATCCGGAGTAGACCGGAGCGGGCGCACCGGGCCAGCGCTGGGCACGAACCCAGCTGTGCACCCCGTCGGCACCGACGACTAGATCCGCGCGCAGCAGCGCATCGGTGTCCCCGTGCCGGAAGCGAACCTCCGCCGGCCCGCCATCCGCGCCCCCGTAGATGCCGGTGGTCGCCACGCCGGCGATAAGGGCTTCGGCCGGCAGCGCGTCGCACAGGATCTTGTGCAGTTCAGCGCGATGAATGACCAGCGTAGTGGTACCAATCCGCGCCTCCAGGTCGGCGCCGTCACCATCGATCCGCGACAGCCACCGGCCCGCCGCGGTACGCATGCCGAAGGTGAGCATCGGCAGACCGCCACCAAGTACGGCGTCACCGAGGCCGATCGCGTCGAGGCAGCGGAGCCCGTTGGACATCAGCGTGATACCGGCGCCGATCTCGCCGAACCGCGCGGCCCGTTCGAGGACCGTGACCCGCCAGCCGACCTGCCGCAGTGCCACGGCAGCGGTAAGCCCGCCTATCCCGCCACCCACCACGACCGCCGACTTGCCGTCCATCCTTGAGTTCTTGCTAACCATGATCTCGACGCCTCGCTTTCGGAAGCAGGAGGGGTTGGTGACGCTATCGTCAGGTGCAGGTGATCACCGTCAGTGACCTCATCGCATGTCGATGAGCGGCACCTAACTCTCCGTTGACCAGGATCGGAGCTTCTCTGGGTTGCGTACCGCCCAGATGTGGGTGATCCGGCTGGCGGTCACGGTGAACGCCAGCACCGTGACGGTCGCGCCGGCTTGCTGAACCACCAGGCCAGGCTGACCGTTGACGTTGCGTTCCAGGATCGTCACGTCGGATACCTTGTCGGCGAGGCCGAAGGCGTAGCGCGCCAGTTTCTCGCGGCCTTCGACCGGGCGGAGTGCAGCGGCGGCCAGGCCACCGCCGTCGGAGGTCATCACCGCGTCCGGGTCAAGCAGCCGGATGAGGGCGCTGATGTCTTGGGCCTCCCACGCCTGCTTGAAATCTCGGACGATGCCGGCCTGGTGTGCCCTCGGGCCGGCCGGAGCCCGAGATGCGTGAATGCGCTGGCGGGCCGAAGAGGCCAGCTTGCGGCATGCCGCAGGGCTTCGGCCGACAGTCTCGGCCACCTCGGCGAACGGGTAGCCGAAGACGTCATGCAGGACGAATGCGACCCGCTCGGCCGGGGTCATCGAGTCGAGCACGACCAGGAACGCCATGCTGACCGACTCATCCAGGGTGACCCGGTCGGCCGGGTCGCCCTCGACGGCTCCGGGCGGCTTAGCGATCCACCCGGCGCCGTCCGGCAACGGCTCGGGGAGCCACTCCCCCACGTAGCGCTCCCGCCGGATCCGGGCCGAGCCGAGCAGGTCCAGGCAGACACGGCCGGTGACCTTCGTCAGCCAGGCGCCGGGCGATTCGATGGCCTGCTGCTGTTGCCCGGTCATGGCGTACCAGCGGGCGTAGGCCTCCTGCAC
>JBOHCG010000721.1:0-3846 GCA_050698735.1 Streptosporangiaceae bacterium
CCGGGAGCCAGGGGTCGTCGGCGAGTGCCCGGGTGATGGCGTCGAGTGCGGTGAGGCCGTGGCTGGCGGTGGAGTCCAGGTAGCTTCGGATGCGGCACCAGCGGGCGAGGGTGCGCGGGGTGTGCCACTATGCCGACCCCGCAGCTATGCCGCGTCCGGACGGCCGACGCCAGTGGATGTGGGCAATCTGGCCGGTGGACGCGGCATAGCGTCGTGTGCTATAGGTCGGCGAGGAAGGCGAGGAGTTCGTCGGGTGCCTGGTATCGGCCAGGCGTCGTTCCCGGTGGCGTGAGCCGGTCGGCGGCTTGTTGCTTCAGCGTCATGTCGGCGTGGATGTAGGGGCGTGTGCTGACCGGCGAGGCGTGTCCCATCCAGAGTGCGATGATCGTGGGGTCGACGCCGGCGTGTACCAAGGCCATGGCGGCCGAGTGTCTCAGGGTGTGCGGGCTGATCGTCTTGCCGGTCAGGGCCGGGCAGTTACCGCTGGCGAGCCTGACGTACTTGGCGAGCAGGCGAGCGACTGCATCGCGGGACAGGGCGTTTCCGGCGCGAGTGGGAAGCGCGGGTTCGCCGGGGTCGCCGCCGCGTTCGTGGAGCCAGGCCGTCAATGTCTGGACGGTAGTTGGGGTGAGCGGGGTGCACCTGTCGCGGCGGCCCTTGCCGCGGCAGTAGACGTGCGGACCGGTGCTGAGATGGATGTCGTCGGTGGTCAGGCCGGTCAGCTCGGACACGCGCAGCCCGGTCTGGGCGGCCAGCACCAGAAGGGCGTGGTCGCGGCGTCCGTGCCAGGTGCTGGTGTCGATCGCGGCGATGACCGCATCGACTTCCTGCTGGGTGAGGAAGTTGACGATGGTGGTGTCGTTTCGTTTGGCCGGGATGGCCAGTACCCGGGCGATCAGCGCGGTGTGTTCGGGGACCTGAAGTGAGGCGTAGCGGAACAGGGCACGGATCGCGGTCAGCCGCGCGTTACGTGTGGTCACGCTGTTGCCGCGCTCGGTCTCCAGATGGTTGAGGAACGCGCCGATGAAGGCCGCGTCCAGGTCGGCGACGTCCAGCTGGGCGGGAAGCTTCCCGGTGCGCTGGTAGGCGTGGGCCAGGACCAGCTTGAAGGTGTCACGATAGCTCGCCACCGTGTGCGGGCTGGCGTGCCGCTGGGTCATCAGGTGACTGGTGAAGAACCCTTGCATGATCGGGGCGAGCCTGGTCATGACGCGCACCCCCTCCGTTGCTGCTGCTGCTGGTGGTCGTGGAGGCGTTGTGCGGCCAGGCCGGGCAGCTCGGGTGCGGCATGCAGGTAGTAGAACGTTGAGGCGGGGCCGACGTGACCTATGACAGCCGACAGCGCGGGCATCCGTGCGGCGACATCGGCGCCGTCGCGGTACCAGTCGGTGAAGGTAGTGACTGCGAAGGTATGCCGGATGTCATGCACCCTCGGGGAGCGTCCGCGCCGTCCGCTGATGCCTGCGTGTACCAGCAGCTGAGCGAACACCGCATCGACACGGCTGACGGTCAGGCGGGTCCCCGTGGCGGAGAGGAAGAAGCTGGGGGTGGCTGGGGCAGGGCACAGCTTCCGGCAGCGTTGCCGGTACTGCCGGAGCATCAGGACGGTGGTGGCGTGCAGCGGCACCAGCCGGGTCCTGTCGTACTTGCCGCAGACGGTGACCAGCCCCGCGTCCAGGCCGGCATCGCCTGCGTCCAGGGCGACCGCCTCACCGATCCGCCGGGGACCGCCAGCAGGCCGATCAATGCCCGATGCGTGGCGGCTTGCAGCGGATTGGCCAGCGTGCCCGCCGCGTGGATGAGCGAAGCGATCTCCTCTGGCGGATACAGATACGGTGCCGGACGGCTGGTTGCGGACCGGAGCAGACCCGGTGGCAGGACCTGGCAGGCCGGGTCGAAGGTCGACAGGTAGCGGGCGAAACACCGTGCCACCGACAGTCGCTGGCACAAGTATGCCGGGGTGGAGCTGGCCGGGGCCGTGGCCCACGCGGTGGCCGCGTCGATGGTGATGGTGCGGTGACCGTGGTCATCCAGGTAGCCGGCGAACTCCATCAGCAGACGACCGTGCTTGTGCAGTTTGTAGCCGAGGTTGCGGCGCATCGCCAGATACGCCCCGGCATGGTCCCGCACGCTGCTCATCGTCCGGCTCCCTGCGGCCAGGGCCTCGCCAGGCCGGCGAGCGCGTCAGCATCGACGATGGCGTAACGGGCCGTGGTGCGCGGGTCCCGCTGGCGCAGCAACTGGCCGATCTCGCTCAGCGAGGCGCCCTCGCGCAGCAACTGGCAGGCCGCGGCGTGCCGGAGCCTGTGCGGTCCGAAGCCATCCAGGCCGGCCGCCTCGCACGCCCTTCTCACAGCCGACCCGATCGACGCGGCGGACAAGCCAGCGAACGGGGCCCGGACACTCACGAAGAGCACCCGGCTCTGGCAACGCGGGCCTCCGTGCCGGATGTAGTCGGCGACCGCCTCACCGACGTCGACGGGGACCGGAAGCCCGTCCAGGCTGTTGCCCTTGCCGCGCACCATCAGCAGGCCCTGGCAGCAGGCCCTGGCGCCAGTCGATGTCACTCAGCCCGATCCCGGCCACCTCGCCGGCCCGCAGCCCCAGCCGCGTCAGCAGCATGAGGATGGCGTAATCGCGGCGGCCCCGGGCACTACCACGATCGCAGGCCGCCAGGATCGCCGTGACTTCCCGGCCGGTCACCGCACGCGGTTTGCCGACCACCCTCCAGCCCGGAACCGCGGGGACCGCGCCGGCCAGCGGGCGAGGGATGTACCCGCAAGAGTGCAGGAAACGCAGCATGCTCCGCAGCGCCGACACCATCGACTTGCTGTAGGCGGGATTGCGTGAAGCTGCCCAGCCCGCCACGAACCTGGTGACATCGGCGGCCGAGATCGCAGCCAGCGCCTCCTCCAGCCGCTCAGCGGGCAGCACCCGCAGGAACATGGCCGCGCACCCGCTGAAGCCGCGCACCGTCGCCGCCGCGGCTCCCCGCTCCTCCCGCAGATACCTGCGGTAGTCCGCCAGCAGCCGCCCGGCCGGCGTTTCCGCGTCCGCCGCCGCCCCGCCGATGGCCTGACGGTCTCGCAGGAAACCAAGCAGGGCCACCAGCGCGTCCGCCGACACCGCCGAGGAATGTCCCCTCGCCCGCCGCTCCGCAAAGAAGCGGTCGATGTCGGCGCTGGACCGCAATGCGTCCACCGTCAGGCCCTCGGCCTGAAGCCAGCGGCTCAGATGCGCCATCAGGCTCACCTGGACCGCGATGGTGCGTCGCGCGTAACCCTGCGCGATCAGGAACTGCCGGAAACCGGCTGCGTAACCGGCCAGCGGACCGGTCACGACCGTCGGAGACCGGCGGCCTCCGACTATGCGTTCTGACTCCATGATCTCTCCTGTTCCGTCGTGAGGAAGCCAACACCCCCAACGACGAACCGGGACGACTGGCCGTGACGTCGAACAGGCAGAAAAATATGGCGATCAGAATCCTTCAGGCATCACATACCACAAGGTGCTCTCCGGTACCGCACGGCATAGCTGCGGGGTCGGCATAGTGGCACAAATCACGAGGTCGTGATTTGTGCCAGTATCCGGACACGGCCTGGTGCCGTCTGGCGGACTTGACTGCCTGCTCGGAGCAGTTGTTCGTCCACTCCACAGGCTCGCGGGTGAACAGCCGGACCTGCTCCTTGTACTTGCGCAGCCAGCGGCCGAGCGCGTAGCCGGGGTGGTTGCCGTCGTGCCAGTCGCGGTGCCGGTTGCAGTTGATGCCGAAGGCGACGGCCTCGTCATAGCGCTCGCGCAGCTTGGCGAGCAGCTCCGCATCGAGTGCCGGGTCGCCCCTGGCCA
>JBOHCG010000722.1:0-3838 GCA_050698735.1 Streptosporangiaceae bacterium
TGGACCTCATCGGCCCCGGGCCACGCTTGCAGTGCCGCGGCGACCGGCGCGGCGAGCAGGTCTGTCCGGGACAAGGCGGGATGAAACTCGAGCGCGACGGTCATAGCGGCCATCCAACCATGCCCGGCCGCTTCTACCGCCCGCACGGAAGGCTTCGGGCCGGAAATCTGTTAGGTAACAGGGGCCGTTCTGATTTATTCTTCCCGCCGGTATGGAGTCCAGTTCCGTGGTGTCTTCGGTCGCTGGCGCCCGGCGTCGCGACGCGCGAGCGCAGGCGCGGGTCGCGGCGCGGGCAGCTCGCCGGGCGGCCATGGCGCCGATCTCGTATCCGCCTGAGCTGCCGGTCAGCCAGCGCAAGGACGAGATCGCCGCGGCCATCCGCGACCACCAGGTCGTGATCGTCGCGGGCGAGACGGGCTCCGGCAAGACCACCCAGATTCCCAAGATCTGCCTGGAGCTCGGCCGGGGCGTGGACGGCCAGATCGGGCACACCCAGCCGCGCCGGCTGGCGGCACGGACGGTCGCCGAGCGGATCGCCGAGGAGCTGGGCAGCCCGCTCGGCGAGACCGTCGGCTACCAGGTGCGGTTCACCGACATGTCGGCGGGCGACACGCTGGTCAAGCTGATGACCGACGGGATCCTGCTCGCCGAGCTGGCCCGCGACAGGCAGCTGCGGCGATACGACACGCTGATCATCGACGAGGCGCACGAGCGCAGCCTGAACATCGACTTCATCCTCGGCTATCTGAGGCAGCTGCTGCCGTCACGCCCCGACCTGAAGGTCATCATCACCTCGGCGACCATCGACCCGGAGCGGTTCTCGGCCGCATTCGGCGACGCGCCGATCGTCGAGGTCTCCGGCCGGACCTACCCCGTGGAGGTCCGCTACCGGCCGCTCGGCGACGACGGCGACGTGGGGCAGGCGATCGGCGACGCGGTCGGCGAACTGTCCGCCGAGGGTCCGGGGGACATCCTGGTGTTCCTGTCAGGGGAGCGCGAGATCCGCGACACCGCGGACCTGCTGTCCGGGCGGGACCGGCTCGACGTGCTGCCGCTGTATGGCAGGCTGTCCGCGGCCGAACAGCACCGGGTGTTCCAGCGGCCTTCCGGCAGCTTCACCCGGCGGGTCGTGCTCGCCACCAACGTCGCGGAGACATCGCTCACCGTGCCCGGCATCCACTACGTCATCGACCCGGGCACCGCGCGCATCTCCAGGTACAGCCGCGGGACGAAAGTGCAGCGGCTGCCGATCGAGCCGATCTCGCAGGCGTCGGCCAACCAGCGCAAGGGCCGCTGCGGCCGGACGGCGGACGGCATCTGCATCCGGCTGTACTCGCAGGCCGACTTCGAATCCAGGCCCGAGTTCACCGAGCCCGAGATCCTGCGCACCAACCTGGCCTCGGTCATCCTGCAGATGGCCGCGATCGGCCTGGGCGATATCCCCGCGTTCCCGTTCATCGACCCGCCCGACGCGCGCAACATCGCCGACGGGCTGCGGGTGCTCGAGGAGCTCAACGCGTTCTCCGGCGGCCGGATCACCGGCCTGGGACGCAAGCTGGCCAGGCTTCCTGTCGACCCGCGCATCGGCCGGATGATCCTGGCGGCGGACCGGAACGGCTGCGCCCGCGAGGTCCTGATCATCGCGTCGGCGCTGTCGATCCAGGACCCGCGCGAGCGCCCCGCGGACGCCCAGCAGGCCGCCGACGACAAGCACCGCAGGTTTGCCGATCCCGACTCGGACTTCGTCGCGTACCTGAACCTGTGGGAGTACCTGGCTGAACGCCAGCGCGAGCTGTCCTCGTCGGCCTTCCGCCGCATGTGCCGGGCCGAGTACCTCAACTACCTGCGCGTCCGCGAGTGGCAGGACCTCCAGGGGCAATTGCAAAGGCTGGCAGGCGACGTCGGGGTGACTGTTAATTCTTCTTCTGCGCAGCGAACCGTGGTGCACGTCTCCCTGCTTGCGGGACTGCTCTCGCAGATCGGCATGAAAACCGACGTGCTTGCGGGCGCCCCGGCGGTGAAGGGCCGGCGGCCGCGCGCCGAGTACCTGGGCGCCCGCAACGCCAAGTTCGCGATCTGGCCAGGTTCCGCGCTGGCGCGGCCTAGTGCGGGGGGGTCTGGGGGGGTCGTCCCCCCTGGGAGCAGAGCGCCCGACTGGATCGTGGCCGCCGAGGTGGTGGAGACGTCCAGGCTGTGGGCGCGGACGGTGGCGCGGATCGAGCCCGAGTGGGTGGAGCCGCTCGCGCAGCACCTGGTCAGGCGCAGCTACAGCGAGCCGCACTGGGAGAAGAAGCGGGGCTCGGCGGTCGCGCTTGAGAAGGTGACGCTGTACGGGATCCCGCTGGTGACCGATCGCAAGGTCGGCTACGGCCGGATCGACCCCGCCGCGGCCCGCGAGCTGTTCATCTCCCACGCCCTGGTGGAGGGGGACTGGCAGACGTCGCACCGGTTCTTCGCCGAGAACCGGCGGCTGCTCGCCGAGGCCGAGGAACTCGAGCACCGCGTCCGCCGCCGCGGCCTCGTGGTCGGTGAGGAGGAGTTGTTCGCCTTCTACGACGCGCGGATACCGGCCGACGTGATCTCCGCCCAGCACTTCGACACCTGGTGGAAGAAGGCCCGGCGGGAGGACCCCGGTCTTCTCACCTTCAAGCCATCCGACCTGCTCAGCGAGGACGCCGCGCTAGTGAGCGGGGATTCGTATCCGGAAATCTGGACGTCGGAGTCTGCTCCCGGTCCGTCGCTGCCCGTGTCCTACGCCTTTGACCCCGGCACCGCGGCAGACGGCGTGACCGTGGACATCCCGCTGAGCCGGCTCAACCAGGTGAACGCGGACGAGTTCTCCTGGCAGGTGCCCGGGCTGCGGCAAGAACTCGTCACCGAGATGATCCGGTCGCTGCCCAAGGCGCTGCGCCGCGACCTGGTACCCGCGCCCGACCTGGCGCGCGAGGTGGTGGCGCGCCTCGGCGCTCCGTCCGGCGACCTGCGCGACGCGGTCGCACGCCAGCTGCGCTCGCTGCGCGGCGTGGACGTGCCGCGGGATGCCTGGGACACCGGCAAGCTGCCGCCGCACCTGCGGATCACGGTCCGGGTGACCGACGGGGACCGGGTCGTGGCCGACGGCAAGGACGTCGCCGAACTGCAGCGCAGGCTGCGGCCGCGGCTGCGCGCGGTGCTGTCCCGGGCGGCCGGCGGCCTCACCCGTACCGGCCTGACGTCCTGGGACTTCGGCTCGCTGCCCGAGGTGTTCCGCGAGGAGACCGTGGTCGCCTACCCGGCGCTTTTCGACGCCGGCCAGACCGTGGACGTGCGGCTGTTCGAGACGGAGGCGGCGGCGCGTTCGGCCATGTGGGCGGGGACGCGGCGGCTGATCCTGCTCGGCGCGCCCTCCCCGGTCAAGTCGGTCGCGGACGGCCTGTCGACCGGGGCGAAGCTGGCGCTCAGCCACAACCCGCACGGCGGCGTGGCGGCCATGTTCGCCGACTGCGTCAACTGCGCCGCCGACTTCCTCATCGCGGAGGCGGGCGGTCCGGTCCGGGACCGTGGCGCATTCGAGCGCCTGGCCGCCGCGGTCCGCCCGCGCCTGCGCGAGGTCACCGCCGAGGTGGTCGCGCAGGTCGAGTCGGCGCTTAGGTTGTCCCACGCAGTAGCGGCCCGACTGGATTCGTCGTCTCTCGGTATGGCGGCCGCGGCGCTTGAGGACATGCGAGCGCAGCTAGCCCGGCCTTCCGCACATGCCCATAGATCAACTTTCTGACCCGGCGGTTACCTGTGAACCGGGCCCCCGACCGCGGCCGGACTGCGGCTGCAGCCCGCCAAAGTCACCTGCCGCGGCGTCCCG
>JBOHCG010000723.1:0-3836 GCA_050698735.1 Streptosporangiaceae bacterium
GGGGAGGCCTGGGACGGCTGAACGCCCTGGGAGGGCTGAACGTTATGGGAGGGCTGAACGTTATGGGAGGGCTGAACGTTATGGGACGGCTGAACGTTATGGGAGGGCTGAACGTTATGGGAGGGCTGGCCGCCGCGGGACAGGTGGACCTGCTGCACGGCGTGGCCCTGGACCGCGGGCGCCGAGCCGGACGGCCACAGGGCCGCTAGCAGCAGCGCCGCCTCGCCCAGGTGCGACCGGCCGCGTCCTTCCCAGTCCGGGCCGTACGCGGGCACGGCGGCAGCGCGGAGCTGGGTGACGAGGGTGGCCGCATCGGCGGGCCGGCCCGCCGGGTCCTTGGCCATTCCGGCGGCTACCAGCGGCCGCAGCGGTTCCGGGACCGGGTCCATGGGCACCGGCTCTGACATATGCCGGTACATCAGCGCCTCGGCGGTGTCCGCGGTGAACGGCGGATGCCCGGCCAGGCACTCGTAGAAGGTGGCCGTGGCGGCGTACACATCGCTGGCCGGGCTGGCAGCCGCCCCAGCGAACTGCTCGGGCGGCGCGTACGCCAGCGTGCCGGTCGGCATCGGCCGGTCCCCGGTGCGGGCCGCGATGCCGAAATCGGTCAGCTTGCTGACCCCGGCCCCGTCGACAAGGACGTTCTCCGGCTTGTAGTCCCGGTGCACCACGCCGCGCCGGTGCGCCGCGGCCAGCCCGAGCAGCGAGCCCTGCAGCACCATGAGCGCCGCCTCCGCCGACGTCTTCCCATACCGGGAGACGATCTCCCGGAGCGAGATGCCGTCGACGAGCTCCATCACGATGGCCGCGCCGCCCGATGATTCGATGTACTCATACAGCCGGACCACGTTCGGATCCTGCACCGTCGCGAGCACCGCCGCCTCGATCCGGAACATCCGGGAGAACTCCGGGTCCTCAAGCAGGTCGCGGTGCAGGTACTAGGAAGACCAGGCTTTCCCATGGGGAGGAAATTCTTGATCGCTACCTGGGCACCCGAGGAGTCTTGCCGCGCCTGCACGACGTCGCCGAACCCGCCCGAGCCCAGCGCCCTCACCTCGGTGTACCCGGGAACATCCCATCCTCGCATCAGGGCAGGCGTCGGTCGTATCGGTGACCTGAAAGCCCCGGGGAATCGAGCCGGAAGAGAATTCCGGACAGGCTGACTCCTGCCCTGGACGAACACCCCGGCCTGACCCCCTTGGCACCCGTTCCTGCCAAGGGGGTCACTTATGTCCGGGGGTGCTGGACACGGCGAAGGGGCACCCCCAGAGACGAGAGTGCCCCTACAGCGTCGGCTGTAGGCCAGCTAACGAGCGCTTGACCCCATCGGCGAACCGACGCCAGGCACCGGGGGTGAACCGGAGTACCGGGCCTGTACGGTCCTGTGTATCGCGTACGGCCACGTGCGAGTCCGACGCTACCTCCACACAGTTCGACCCGCCTGTACCGCTGTAGCTGGCCTTACGCCAGTTGTTCATGCCTGTTTCTTCCATCGCCCTTCCGCCGTTCTTAGTTGGATTAGTGACTCCGCTCGCGGCATCGCCTCACCTAGCAATCGGTCGAACAATTGCTGTGCTTTGACCACTAGGTGTTCGGCTGTTGTTGTCACATCTTCCAAGGTGGTTGACAAGTTCACCGTGGTGATGCCGTCGCGTGACGCCAAGTCCAGCGCGCCACCCGAGCCGGTTGTTATGCCGTCCGGTAGCACGTGGACCGTAACCCGTTCCGCCACGCTCGCTAGGTGCCCCATTTGTTCGGACATCACCGCAGGTGAGCCAACCAAACGATACAGCACGGCATGCCCGATGATCACCGTTACGGGAACGCGCCCGATGACGGACTGTCGTTCACGGCGTGCCGTAACGAGTTCGTCTACCTGGTCGACGTAGTGACCTTCGTCATTGAACAGCGCACGCATGTACGCGACCGTCTGCGCGATGCCGGGGACGTTGAACGGAGACCAGTAGCGCAGCAGGGTTGCGCTGGTCTCGGCTGCTCGCCACGGGACGAACCAATCAGGCATGCCGCTACGTGCCCGATGCGCCAGATCGTTCAGCGCGTCCAGGTCGGCACCCGTGGCACCAGCCCACGAGGCGAGTAGCACGTCAGTCGGTACCGGGTGGGCGGGATTCTCGGCGCGCGTGATCACGGGACGGCTCACGTTCAGGTGGCTAGCCAGCGCAGCATGAGACGAGTAACCGGCGCTCAACCTGGAGTCGTGCAGCAGGCGGGCTAGTTCTTCCCTGGGTGTGCTCACTGTTCGAACCCCATGTACCACGTTCGCGTTTGGTCTGAATACACGTCGCTACTACCGATTGTCGCGCCGGTCCTGCCACGGTGGATAGACCTTAACGCCTCCGAACGCCGAAGGACCCTCCGCCGATGACCACCGAACCAGTCAGCGTCGACCGGCCGCCGTACCCGCTCCACGCGATGACCACCCACGAGCTGTCCGGCTACCGCCGCAACATCGAAAGCGCCATCGCGTTCTTTGAGTCGAAAACCCCGGTACCGCCCGCGCGGGATGACCTGCGGGCCAGGCTGGATGACGTGGTAGCCGAGGAAGCGTCACGCGCCCGGATTCGGAAGGCGACGTGACCGTGATCCTTCACCTGTGCTCCTGCGGGATGGCAGCCGACAGCGACGAGCGGTTCGAAGATCATCTGGACAGGTACCCGGCCCACTACGAGATGAACAACGGCCGCCGTCCGGCCCCGGAACTTGACGACACGGCCAGACGGCAACTAGCGGCAAGCCGGGCTCTCTGCCGGGAGGGCTCCCCTATGAGAGAGATCATCAAGGCGTATCTCGACCCCCGTTGACCCGTCGGGCAGTGGGTCAACGGGATGACGGGTGACCCCCGGGTGCGGCTGTCACCGACAGGCCGGGGGTCACCCCCCATGCCCCTGCCCGCTGCGATCTCACCGTCCCGCAGCGGGCAGGCTAGACCCTGATCCCCTGCCGTGCTCCGTCTGGCAGGGGATCAGTCATGTTCGCACCTGGGTAAGTCTTGTCGAGCAGCGACATGAAGGCGCCGGCCATGACCGTGGCCAGCGCCAGCCGCGCCAGCCGGTCCGGCGGTGATTGCGTGATCGACATCGAATCCCCTCCCGGCGAGGCCCCTTGCCCGCGGCCCCGTGCGCCCATTCAAATCGAAACGGAACAGCTCTGTTCCGATGTAGATGGTCTAAAACCGAAACGCAACAGCTCTGTTCCGTTAGCTGTCGGCTCGGCGCGGCGTGCCCTGCCGCCTCAGCGCGGCCGCCTCAGCGCGGGGCGATGCCCGCGAAGACCAGCGCCGTGATCCGATGGCTCGTCCTGACCGGGTCGGAGTCCTCGGTCTCGCCGCGTGACATCCGGGCGAGCAGCGGGGATACGAGCAGCTCGGACACCAGGCCGATGTCGATATCGGCCCGGATCTCCCCGGCGGCGATCCCCCGCTGCAGCGCCTGGCTCATTGCCTCCCTGCGCGGCGCGACCACCTCGGCGAAGTACCGCTTGTGCAGGCCGGGAAAGGTCTCGAGCTCGGCGTTGAGGGCGCGAAGCAGCACGCTCGCCCGCCGGTCTCCCGCCCGCTCGGCCAGCACGGCGACCAGGTCGGTCACGTCGTCCCGTGCGCTGCGCCCGGACAGTTCCGGCAGCGGCCTGTTCACCTGCGCGAGCACGTCCAGGTACAGGGCCTCCTTGGTCTTCCACCGCCGGTACAGCGAGTTGCGGGACACCCCGGCACGCTCCGCGATCGCCGACAGCGACAGCCCCGACAGCGTCGCCCCGCCGCCCACCAGGTCCAGCACGGCCTCGACGAGCGCCGCGTCCATCCGCGGATCCCGCTGCCG
>JBOHCG010000724.1:0-3829 GCA_050698735.1 Streptosporangiaceae bacterium
GAAATTTTTGCGGGTGAGGGTGAGGTGCGCGCGGACAGCCGAAACCCCCGAAGCCGAGTTTCGAAGCCGCCCCTTTAATTCCGCATTGTGAAACGAAAACGAAATGTAACTTTTCGTATCGGCATACCATACTCTAGTATGTCATACTAGTGTATGGCGCTGGCGGCGCTGGCGGCGGAGGCGCTGGCGGCGGAGGCCGCGGCGCCCGCGCCGTGGGTGTTCGCCGCCGGGATGGTGGTGTTCGGGCTCGGCTTCGGGGCCATCGATTCGGCCCTCAACGCGTACGCCGCGGCGCGTTTCGGCGCGCGGGACATCAACTGGATGCACGCCAGCTACGGCCTCGGCGCGACCATCGGCCCGCTGCTTGTCACCGCGCTGCTCGGCGCCGGCCTGACCTGGCGATGGCCCTACGCGAGCATGGCGGCCGCGCTTGCCGTGCTGGCTGTGGTGACCGCGATGACCCGGCGCCGGTGGCACCCGGCCGAGGCCGCCACGGCTGACCCACCGGCCCAGGCCGGGACCGCCGCGGCCGGCGCGCCACGGTCAGCTGAGCCCGACGGCACCGGCCGGCGGGAGCGGTCGGCGGTCGCGACGCTCGGTGCGCTGGCTTTTGTCGCGATGGAGACCGGAATCGAATCGGGGGCCGGGATATGGGGCTATCTCTTCCTCACCGCGGGGCGGGGGCTATCGCACCCCGTCGCCGGGGTGGCCGTATCCGCGTACTGGGCGATGATGTTCGCGGGGCGCGCGGTTCTGGGGCCGGTGGCCGAACGGGTCGGCGCGCGCCCGGTGCTTGCCGCGGGCGTGGTGGGCGTGCCGCTGGGCGCGGCGGTCATGTCGCTGCCAGGTCCCGGGCTGGTCGGCGTCCTCGGGCTGATGATCGTCGGGCTGGCCGCGGCGCCGATCTTTCCGCTGCTCACGCTGACCACGCCGGAGCGGACCGGGGCGGAACGCGGGGCGCGCACGGTAAGCCTGCAGGTCGCGGCGTCGGCCGTGGGCGGGGCCGCGGTGCCCGCCGGGCTTGGGCTGGCAATCCAGACCGGCGGCGCGGGGGTGCTCGCCCCGTTGCTGCTCGTCCTCGGCGCGGCCATGGGCGGCGGGTACGCGCTCGTGTCGCGCCGGGCTGTGCCGAGGTCCGGGCGGCTCAAGTCTGGTCGGCTCAGGTCTGGTCGGTGACCAGCGCGGGCTGTGTTGATTCCGGGGCCGGTTGCGCGGCGGGCTCGTGCAGCTTGCGTTCGGCCTGGGTGAGCTCGGAATGGGCGGTCGCGAGCACGGCGATCGCCGCGGCGACCGTGGCGGCGCCGAGGTAGAAGGGCACGTGCACGTTGAAGCCTTCGGCGAGCTTGCTGGCGACGAACGGGGCCAGGCCGCCGCCGATGAACCGGACGAAGCCGTAGGACGCCGACGCCACCGGGCGCTCCACCGGGGCGATGAGCATGACCGCCTGGGTGGTGAGCGTGTTGTTCAGGCCGACGAAGGCGCCGGACACGATCACCGCGATGATCAGGGTCAGCTGGGAGGTGGTGAACGCGGCGATCACCACCAGGTCGGCGGACAGCAGGGCGAGGTTGACGTAGAGCGTTCTGGGGGTGCCGAACCTGGCCTGCAGCCGCGGGGCGGCGAACACCGCGAAGATCGCCACCATGATGCCCCATCCGGTGAAGACGTAGCCGAGCTGGTGGATGCCCAGGTGCATCGGGAACGGGGTGTAGGCGAGCAGGGTGAAGAAGCCCCAGTTGTAGCCGAGCGCGGTGATGCTCATCAGGGCCAGGCCGCGGTGCCGCAGCGCCTTGAGCGGCTCGGTGATCGATGTCTTGCGCGGCGGTTTCGGCGTGGGCTCGACCAAGGCCAGCGTGGCCACGAGCGCGATCGTCATCAGCACGGTCACGCCGAAGAACGGGCCGCGCCAGCTGATGCCGCCGAGTTCGCCGCCGACCAGCGGGCCGAGCGCGATGCCGATGCCGAGCGCGGTCTCGTACAGGATGATCGCGCCGTGGAACCCGCCGGAGGCGGCGCCGACGATCACCGCCAGCGAGGTTGCGATGAACAGGGCGTTGCCGAGCCCCCATCCGGCGCGGAAGCCGATGATCCCGCCGATGCTGCCGGACGCGCCCGCCGCCGCGCTGAACGCCACGATCAGGATCAGGCCGGCGACCAGCGTCCGCTTGCCGCCGATCCGGCTGGACACCCAGCCGGTCACCAGCATGGCCACCGCGGTGACCACCAGGTAGCTGGTGAACAGCAGCTCGACCGAGCTCGGCGACGCATTCAGCTGCTTGGAGAGGGCGGGCAGGATCGGGTCGACCAGCCCGATGCCCATGAACGAGACCACGCAGGCGAACGCGACGGCCCAGACCGCCTTGGGCTGGCGGAACGGGCTTGCCGTCATCGAGCCGGTCATCGGGACCGCTCGCTGTCGAGGTCGCGCAGGTGGACGAGCGCCGCGGTCGCGGCCATCAGGGCCTGCGCCTCGGCGGGAGGGAGCTTGACGATCAGCCTGACGAACGCGTCCGCGCCGGCCCGGCGGCGGGCCCGCAGGTAATCCGCGCCCGCCTGGGTCAGCGCGACGAGCACCACCCGCTGGTCCTCGGCGTCGCGGTGCCGCTCGACCAGGCCGGCCCGCTCGAGGTTGCTCACCAGCGTGGTCATCGACGGCTGGGCTATTCCCTCGACGGCGGCCAGGTCGGTGATGCGCCGGGGGCCGGTCCGCTCGACGGTGCCGAGCACCGCCGCGGAGGTCAGGCTGATGTCCCGGTTCCTCCGCCGCACCGCGGCCGTCATCAGGCCGTACAGCGCCTCGGCGGTCGCGGCGGTCGCGGCGGTCGCGGCGGTGTCGCCGGATCGTTCGGTTGCGTCCATGGTAATAAGTATAGGCCAGACTATATAGTTGCCTCAATACAAATGGTGCCGCCCGGTACGTGTGATTCGTCACGCGGCTGACAGACTCTCAGGCATGGCGGCAGGACCTCAGATCATCGAGCTGAGCTCGGTTCCCGGATTCGTGGTGTTCGACATGCCCGGCGCGGCGATGTCGGCCGGCGGGACGCGGCTGGCGCCCGACGTCAGCGTGGCCGAGGTGGCGCTGCTGGCGCGGGCGATGACGTACAAGTACGGCGTGCTTGACGTGCAGGTCGGCGGAGCGAAGGCGGGGGTGCGCGGGAATCCTGCGGACCCGGGCAAGGCCGCGCTGATGGCGAGGTTCTGCGCCGAGATCCGGCCGATGGCCGACGAGGGCCGGCTGCTGACCGGGCCTGACATGGGCACGGCCGAGGAGGACTTCGCGCTGCTGCGGGAGAACCGGGCGGTGCCCGGCGCGATCAGCGCCGTGGTCGACGGGGTGCCGTTCGAGGACGTGCTGACCGGGTACGGCGTCGCGGCGGCCGCGGCGGCCGCGCTGGACGCACGGTCGGGCGGCGGCTGGGACGGGTGCGGCGTGGCGATCGAGGGGTTCGGCAAGGTGGGCGGCGGGGTGGCGATCGAGGTCGTCCGGCGCGGCGGGCGGGTGGTCGCGGTCTCCACGCTGGCGGGGTGTCTCGCCGACCCTGACGGGCTCGACGTGGAGCGACTGCTCGCGCTGCGGCGCTCGCACGGCGACGACTGCGTGACGCGCTATGGCCTGGCGGTCGAGCCGGCCGCCCGGCTGTTCAGCGTGGACGCCGACGTCGTGGTGCCGGGCACCCGGCCGGGCGCTATTGATTTTCGGGTCGCCGGGGGGCTGCCCGCCGGAGTGCGGGTGGTCGCGCCGGCCGCCAACGTGCCGTACACCGCGGCGGGTGCCGAGGTGCTGCGATCGCGCGGGATCACGGCGCTGCCGGACTTCGTGTGCAAT
>JBOHCG010000725.1:0-3828 GCA_050698735.1 Streptosporangiaceae bacterium
GCGTGGAGATCTTCGCCCGCTTCGTGCCCACCGCCCTCGGCGTCGAGGTGCTGAACACGACGCTGGCCGGGCGCGGCCTGGGCGCGGCGTGGTCCGACGGCACCCTGCCGTGGCTGCTGGCCCACGTGGTGGTGCTGGCCGCCCTGGCCTGGGCCGCGTACCTGTACACGGTGCGCCGGGCACGGCGCGAAGGAGGGCTGTCCCCGCGATGACCACGCTAGCCATACCGGGAACCATCCCCGCGGCGACCCGCTTCCTCACCGCCCTCGGCAACGAGATCCGCAAGGGGCTGCTGTTCGCCTGGGCCGAGAAGCTGCAGATCGCCATGGAACTGCCGTTCTTCGCGCTGATCATCCTGCTGGTCGGGCCGATGCTCGGCGCCGGGCACCAGATCGCCGCCGGGCACATGAACTGGACGCTGAACGGCCACCGGATCTCGCTGCTCATCATCGCGTTCATCCCGGCCATGTTCTTCTACTTCCAGGCGGTCAAGCTGTTCTGGCGGCTGCTGGGCGAGATCCAGGCCGGCACGATCGAGCAGGTCTACCTGTCCCCGCTGCCGTCCTGGCTGGTCGCCGCCGCCGGGCGGCTCGTCGCCGCGGTCATCGAGACGCTCGTCTTGATGGGCGTCGTCTACGGCATCGTCAGCGCGTTCGTCACGCTGCACTTCCACTGGACCTTCGCCGCGCTGGTCCCGATGACGTTCCTCCTCGTCACCGGTGCCGGGTACTCGCTGATCATCGCCGGGATGACGCTGCTGTGGAAGCGGATCCAGCTCCTGCAGGAAACCATCCTCATGCTGGTCATGATCTTCGCGGTCACCGCGCTGCCGCTGATCGCCGTGCCGGGCTGGTTCACCGGGCTCAGCCGGGTGTTCCCGGTCACCGCCGACGTGGCCAGCCTGTACGGGGCGATGCTCGGCCACCGCGGCGTCACCGGCCTGTGGGGAACCGGCGGCCTGGTCTGGGTCGCCGTCACCGCCGCCGCCTACCTGGCCGCCGGCCTCGTCGTGTTCTGTGTGCTGGAACGCATCACCAAGGCCCGCGGCGCCCTCGCCGCCTACTGACGATCATGAAAGAACTCACCACATGACCAGCATCGAGCACGAAGACGACGCAGGCCTCGCCGGCTTCACGGCCGAATGCGGCAGGAGCATCACCGACGAGCGGGTCACGGTTGGCTTGGCGGTGATCGGGCTGAGCAATTGTTCACCCCCAGCGGTGTCGCGAGTGTCGACCCCGCGGGCGTCGTGGTGCCGATGCTCCCACCGCAGGTGTGCAACAATGCCGAGACGGCCAGCGACGTCGAGGACGTCGACACCGATCTGTGCGTGCAGGGACCCCTGTTCTCCTCCGCCGAGGCGGCCCAAGGATGGCTGGCTGACCATCCCGGCGGCCGTGTCTTCTCCATCACGCAGGCGTGGGACCTGAGGTTCCTTCGCGACTGGCGGGACAGGATGTCGGCCCTGCTGAACCTGGGCAGCTGATCACCCTGGCCGTTTGCCGTCCCTCCCGTGGACCGTCCGCCTCGGCCCGCGTGCCCGCGGCGAGTACCCCGGTGCGGCGTTCGGCGGAGATGATTGCGGCGGTCCGGGAAAGGCCCGCCGGGGCTTTAGCTCGCGATGATCGAGCAGTAGCCGTGGCAGTCGGCCGGGTCCTGCGCGACGGCTCGGGCGGCTAGCGCCGCTAGCTGGTCGCGGGTGCGGGCGAGTTCGGCCAGCCGGGCCTCTACCTCGGCGAGGCGCTGGGCGATCAGCTCGGTGACGTGGATGCAGGGCGGCTGACCTTGGTCGCGGATGTCCAGCACACCGCGGATGGCATCGAGGGTGAGCCCGGCCGCCTGCGCGTGCCGGATGAAGGCGAGGCGTTCGAGGATGTCCGGGTGATAGTCGCGGCGGGCGATGACTGAGCCCGGTGCCCGGGCACCAGAAGCCGTCGCGGCCGGGAGTTCCGGCGCGATGGCGCAGCCAGTCACACCCCCGACTCCGGAAAGGTGCCCGATAAGCCAGATGCCCGGCCAGGAACCGAACCAGGACGGTTGCGCCGCGGCGCTCACCGTGCCCGCCTGCCGTGTCCATCTCACGCTGCTGGAGACATTCGCCGAGACCGGCCGCGGCCTACCCGTTCTCGCCATCGCCCACCTTGATCCAGGTCACCTGGAACGGAGGCCCGGCCATCTACGCCATGTGCGCCATCGACGCGCTGGGCATGTCCGCCATGCTGGGCCGCCAGGTCACCATCACCGCCCAGGAGCCAGACACCGGCCGCCCGGTGATCGTCGAGGTCGACCACGACACGACACGGTGGAGGCCGCGCACCGCCGTCGTCTTCTCCGGCGCCACCGGCGATGAATGCCGCGGCTCGGCGGACCGGTGCTGCGGCTACATCAACTTCTTCACCAGCTCCCGCGCCGCGCGCGACTGGGCCGCGCGCCACCCGGACGTCAACGGGACGACGCTGGGCCAGGCCCAGGCGCTCAGCCACGGCATCGCCGCATTCGGGACCCTGATGCGCGCAGACTGGCAGTCGGCGATAACCGCCCGGACCCGCCGATGGACGGATGCTGACTGACTACGACTTCCATCCAGACGATTAGACGGTGCCGATCTTCCGCACGCAGCTGGCGGGCGCCGTGGTCTGCCAAGGCGACCTGGCTGGTGACCCGCTGCCGGGCCAGCGGCGTGCGCAGCTCGTGTGCGGCGTTGGCGATGAACTGGTACGTGAGGCGGTCTACCGCCGAGCGGTGGGCCCGCAAGCATGCCGGTGCCGTCACAGGCGGAGAGGTTCAGCGCCACGGCCACGGAATTTCGCTTCGTCCGAACTCGCAACCGCACTCACATGCCGTGTATCGGTAGAGGGAATTAGTGCGCCGACAGTTGCGAGGCTTGAGCGCGACGTCACGGACGGGCGACGTTCCCCGGTCCCCAGCCCGACCACCGAGACAGCCCGCCCAGTCTTGGCCAGAACACGTTCTTCCACGCACCCAACCCTACGGGTCCCGAGGGGCCCTGCCGTCGGAGGCGCACTGAGCTGGGAGGCGAACCACTGACCGTTCTGAATAGAGGAGACGTTCTGGAGCCTGGCTGGCGGCGGCGGGATCCGGGGGTTACGTGCCTAGGTAGGCGAGGACGGCCAGGACGCGGCGGTGGTCTGAGTCGGAGGGGGGCAGGCAGAGCTTGGTGAAGATGTTGCTGATGTGCTTCTCGACGGCGCGTTCGGAGACGGCGATGTGGTCGGCGATGGCGCTGTTGGAGCGGCCTTCGGCCATGAGGGCCAGGACGTCGCGCTCGCGGGCGGTCAGGGTGCCTAGAGCGCTGGCGTGACGGGTCGCGTTAAGGAGGCCGGCGACGACCTCGGGGTCTAGGGCGGTGCCGCCTGCGGCGATCCTGGCGATCGCGTCGGTGAACTCGGCGACGTTGGCTACCCGGTCCTTGAGCAGGTAGCCGACTCCCCCGGGGCGCGTTGCCAGCAGGTCGGCGGCGTAGCGGGTCTCGATGTACTGGGAGAAGACCAGTATGCCCACGGCGGGGTGGTCGCGGCGGATCGTGATCGCCGCGCGCAGGCCCTCGTCGGTATGGCTGGGCGGCATCCGCACGTCGACGATCGCGATGTCGGGCCGGTGGGCGGCCACCGCGTCCTTGAGCGCCTCGGCGTCGCCGACCGCGGCCACGATCTCGTGCCCGCGGTCGGCCAGGATCTCGGCTAGCCCGGCCCTGATCACGGCGGCGTCCTCGGCGATGACGATGCGCATGGCTGGCCGGTTACCTTTCAGGCGTGGGACGGGAGTTCGACGGTAACCGTCGTGGGACCGCCGCGCGGGCTGTCGACT
>JBOHCG010000726.1:0-3804 GCA_050698735.1 Streptosporangiaceae bacterium
CTTCTGCTGATTGCCGCCGGACAGGGTCTTCATCACCGCGGCGATTGAGTTCGACCGCACGTCCATCTCAAGCGCGGCGGCCCGGGCGAGCTCTTGTTCCGTCCATGGCCGGATGAACGAGCCCGCCACCCTCGGCAGCCGTCCCACGATCGCCGACGTGGCGTTGCGGGCGATGTCGACGTCGGCGAATATCCCGTTGCGGCCGCGATCCTCGGCAAGATAGATGAGGCCTGCGTCGATGCACTTGCGCGGACTGGCACCCGTGACATCCTTGCCATTCAGCGTGACAATGCCGCTCACTGGATGGCGAATGCCGAACAGCGTCTCGGCGAACTCCGTGCGCCCGCTGCCGACGAGCCCAGCCAGGCCGACAACCTCCCCTGCCCGCACGCGAACGGACATCCTGTTGACTGCGGGCGGCGCGACAAGATCGTCGACATCGAGCATGACCGCGCCCGGCGCAGCGGTGCGCTGGACCCGGCGGGTAATGGTGAGCTTCCGGCCGATCATCGCTGTGACCAGGTTCTCCCTGGTCCTGGTACCGCGCTCGGCGCGCGCGACGACGGAGCCGTCACGAAGCACCGTGATCCGGTCGCTGACCGCCTCGATCTCGTCGAGGCGGTGGCTGATGTACCCGAGGGTCAGCCCCTGGTCGCGCATCTGCCACATGAGCTCGAACAGCCGCTCGGCATCGCGCGCCGTCAGCGGCGAGGTCGGCTCGTCGAAGAAAATAGTCCCGCAGCCATGCGACAGCGCCCGCGCGCACTCAAGCAGCTGCTGCTGCGCCAGGGACAGCCGCCCGGCGGGAAGGCGCGGATCAGCGCGGAGGCCGACGCTCGTGATCAGTGCCTCTGTGGTGTCGATTATCCGTCGCCATGCCACAGTACCGAACCACCGCCGCTTGGGCAGCGCGCCCAGGTAGAGGTTCTCCGCGACGGACAGGTCAGGCATGAGGCGGGGCTCCTGCGGAACGAGATAGATACCGTGCCGCTGCGCATCCCTCGGCGTGAGCGCTGGCAGGAGCTTTCCGTTCAGCACGAGCTCTCCACGGCCCACGGGGAGCATCCCGGCCATGACCTTGAGCAGGGTTGACTTACCCGCGCCGTTCTCGCCGATGACCGAGTGGATTTCACCCCGGTGAAAGTGAACGGTCACATCGTGAAGCACGGTGACGTCCTCGAAGCTCTTGGTGATGCCGCGGGTCTGGTAGTCCGCGCCCATGACCGACTGCAGTCCCGGTTTGCGCCGGGCAGCGGGCTCTGCCCGCTCAGCCTGCTCTGCCCGCTCAGCGTGATCAGCGTGATCAGCCTGCTCTGCGTGATCAGCCTGCTCTGCGTGATCAGCCTGCTCTGCCTGCTCTGCCCGCTCAGCGTGCTCTGCCTGCTCTGCGTGCTCTGCCTGCTCTGCCCGCTCAGCGTGATCAGCCACCCTCCGCCTCCCGGGCTACACGTTTGTTACCGGTCACATTTGTACCCAACCGAAAACTAAGTAGGCACTTCAGCGAGTGCTACTATCTAAGCTGATATACTGAACCTCGGCTTCGCCTGCCGTCAACAGTCCAGAATCACAACATCATCACGTTCGCATGCCGCATGCCGCATGCCGCATGCCGCGGCCAGTCGGCCGACGGCACGGCTGGCTGGTGCAGGGCGTGCTCCAGCCAGCTTGTGCGATGTGCGATGTGCGATGCTCGATGCGTACATCTATCCCCCGAAGGGGGCGACCCCCGGCACTCCGGGGCATGTCCGGCGGAAAGGCAAAATATCGGGCATGACGGTGACCGAACCCAGCGGCGGCCAGGCCTGGCCTCGTCGGCGCCCGCCGAGCATCCGCGATGTGGCGCGACTCGCCGGCGTATCGCACCAGACGGTCTCGCGCGTGCTGAACGGGCATCCGAGCATCCGCGACGCGACGAAGACCCGGGTACTGGCCGCCATGGACGAACTTCAGTTCCGGCCAAGCAGGGCGGCCCGGATACTGTCGCGACAGCGGTCGCAGACCATCGGGATACTCGCCGCCGCGGTCGGGGGGTACTACGGCCCCGCGAGCAGCGTAAGCGCGATCGAGGACGCGGCGCGTGAGCGAGGTTACTACGCGACCGTCGCCCACCTCCCGTCCGTCGCACCTAACGCGATCTCGGGCGCGATCTCGGACCTGCTAAGCCAGGACGTCGAGGGAATCGCCATCGTCGCGCCGCGGACCACGGTGCTGTCGCTGCTGGCCGCGTTGCCGATGAACGTGCCAATCGTGGCTGCCCAGGGCGAACCGCGCAGCGCGACCGGCATCCCGGTAGCCTCAGTCAACCAGGAAGCGGGCGCCCGGATGGTGCTAGAGCACCTCATCAAGCGGGGGCACAGGCGGATCCTGCACGTGGCGGGCCCACCGGACTGGAACGACGCGCAGCTGCGGCTACACGCGTACAAAGAAGAGCTCCAAGCGGCGGGACTTCCCTCCTCGCCGCCGCTGTTCGGCAACTGGACCGCCGACTCGGGCTTCGAGATCGGCCGCGCGCTGGCCCGCGATACGGCGAGCTCTCCCCACGTGGAGCTGCCGTTCACCGCGGTGTTCTCGTCCAACGACCAGATGGCCCTCGGGCTCATTCATGCCTTCCGCGCGGCAGGTCTCGACGTGCCTCGCGACGTCAGCATCGTAGGGTTCGATGACATCCCCGAGTCGGCACATTTCTGGCCGCCGCTGACCACGGTGCGTCAGGACTTCCGTAGCCTCGGTGTGCTGTGCGTGACCATGCTGCTCGACGCCATCCGCCGGGCAGAGGACCCGACCGCAGCACCCGACGCGAGCAGCTCAACGATGGTGGAGCCGCAGCTCATCACCAGGGACTCGGTCGCCTCCATCTGACCGTCACCGTTGTGCTTGCTGAGAATCTCATCCGTGCAGGTTAAGCCGAAGTTCCCCCTGATCAGACGCTGATCAGGGGGAACTTCGGACTAGTCGGCGGCCGGGCGGGTCGGCGAATCGTGGACGTGGTCGATGATGTGCGTACCGTTCTGGAGAGCGTGGGCTGACCTTGCTCAACGCCGGCTCGGTTGGCAATCACCTGTCCGCGTCGGCATCCTCCCCGACGTGCTGGAGGGCCGCATCGAACCCGGCCGGGTCTTCGACCGCACCGTCGGGCCGGCGGCGTGCCCGGCGGCTACCGGGATCGTCGCCGCTGGGGTCTGGTGCCTCCGGCCGGGAACGGCAGACCCAGATCGAGGGCCTGGCATGCCCGGTTCCGGCGCAGCGCACGGCGGTCGGCTATTACTACGCCGACAGCGCCACGGCGACGGACACCGAGAGCCAGTCGGCGCTGCTGACGATCGCGGGCAGTTCCAGCGGTCCGATCCAGGTTCCCCTGCCGGATGACGCGCGGCAGTCCGGTGCTCTGGATGGGCTTGACTCCCTGTCGTGCACCAGCCCGGGCTTCGCCTGGAATTACCCTGGAGACGTCGGCTGGACCGCTCAGCAGGTCAGCCAGGCGGCCGATTCGGCGCTGCGCGCGGCTCAGCCGCCGGCGGACACGATCGACTACCAGGCAGCCCTGGCGGACGCACTCAAGGCCGGCGATGCCGCCTACCAGGAAGGCAGCGGCTTGAGGTCCTGTATGTGAAGCGCCGCGGGGCGGACACGGTGTTTGTCTGCTCGGGCGGCGTCAGCGGGCAGGTCACGCTGCCGCAGCCGTGGACCGACCGGGGTGAGCCGCCCCTGGCCCGCCGGCTGTCGGCGGATTCGCTGGCCGGGCTCGACACGCTTGCCCGTTCGCTTCCCGGTCGTTGACTCCGATGCCCGTTCACGGCACTCTCT
>JBOHCG010000727.1:0-3783 GCA_050698735.1 Streptosporangiaceae bacterium
ACCCCGGTCCCCTCCGCCGGGTCACGTCCGGCCGACGGGACCGGCCGGGCGCGCGCCAGGCCCCCGCGCAGGCGCGCGACCCGGTCGGCGGCCTCTTCCAGCCGTGCACCCGCGAGCGTGCCGTCGTGCACGGCCGATACCAGGGCGTCGCGGACCGCCAGGTAGTCCTCCTCGCCGCCGTCCCGGCCCAGGCACAGCAGGTCGGTGCCGGCCGCCACGGCCAGCGCCGCCGCCCGCGGAATGCCGAACGCGTCCCGCAGCGCCCGCATCTCCAGCGCATCGGAAATGATCACCCCGGTGAACCCGAGCTCGCCGCGCAGCAGGCCAGTGATCGCGGCGCCCGACACCGAGGCCGGCCTGTCCCCGGTCAGCTGCGGCACCCTCAGGTGGCTTGGCATGATGGCGATGGTTCCGGCCCGGATCGCGGCCGTGAACGGGGGCAGGTCGAGTCGCCGCAGGTCGTCCAGGCTGCCCTCGATGGTGGCGATCGCATGATGCGTGTCGGTCCGCGTCCGGCCGTGGCCGGGGAAGTGCTTGGTGCACGCGGCCACCCCGGCCTCCTGCAGGCCGGTCACCGCGGCGGCGATGTGCCGCGACACCAGGTCCGTATCCGGGCCGAAGGAACGGGTGCCGACGGCCGGGCTATCCGCGGCGTCGAGTACGTCGGCGCAGGGCGCGAGGTCGACGTTGACCCCGAGCGAGGCCAGCTCGGCACCCATCGCCAGGTACACCGCCTCGGTCAGGGACACGTCGTCCACGGCACCGAGCGCGGCGTTCCCCGGATAAGGGCTGCCCGAGGAGAATGCCACCCGGGTGACATCGCCGCCCTCCTCGTCGATCGCGATCACCGGATCGCCCGCCGCGGCTCCGCCCATCACAGCCTCGCGGAGCGCTGCGGTCAGCGAACGGACCTGCTCGGGGGCGGCGATGTTCTGGCCGAACAGCGTGACGCCGGCCAGGCCGCGGTCGAGCGCCCGCTGGATCCAGGCCGGGGCGCAGAGCCCGGGGAACGGCGGGATGAGGATCGCGTCGGCCAGGCGGAGCAGGCCCCGGTCCGCGCCCGCACCCTCGCTCATCCCTTCACCGCCCCGGCCACCAGGCCTGCCGCCAATCGGCGCTGGACGAGCAGGAAGAAGGCCATGACCGGGATCGTGAACAGCGTGGAAGCGGCCATGATCGCTCCCCAGTCCGCCCCGTTCCTCCCGTAGAAGTACTGGACGTAGATGGGCAGCGTGAACTTCGCCGTGTCGGTGCCGAGGAACGTCAGCGCGAAGATGAACTCGTTGTAGGCGAAGACGAACGCGAACACGCTCGTCGCCACCAGCCCCGGCGCCACCAGCGGCAGCAGGATCCGCCAGAACACCCGCACCGGCCCGGCGCCGTCGATCGCGGCGGCCTCCTCCATCTCGCGCGGCACGGCCGCCACGAAGTTCCGCAGCATCCAGATGGTGACCGGCAGCGCGAACGCGGTGTAGACCAGGATCAGCCCGACCAGGCTGTCCAGCAGGTTCCATGACCGGAAGTCGATGAACAGCGCGATCACCAGCGCCTGCTGCGGCAGCATCTGCACGACCAGCAGCATGACCAGGTAGGTGGTGCGGAGCCGGAACCTGAACCTGCCCACCGCGATGGCCGCGAGCAGCGCGATAAAGGATGACGCGAGGACCGCTACGAGCGTCACGAACAGGCTGTTCTTCAGGAAGTTCCAGTACGGCAGCCCGATCACGCTGCCGTCGATCACCGCGCGGAAGTTGGCCAGCGTCGGGTGCGCCGGGAGCGGGTGCGGGGTCAGCGAGTACCACTCGGTGTTCGGCTTGAAGGCCGTGGACACCATCCAGAAGATCGGGAACAGGGTGATCAGCGCCACGAGCAGCCCGAGCAGGTTGAGCCCTGCCCGCCGGGCCCGCCGGGTCCAGTACCGGCGGCGCGGCAACGCCGGCGGCCGGCCCGAAGGCCGCGCGAGGATCGTCATCGGAGTGCTCCTTCCTTGACCGACGCCCGCACGTAGCCGACCGTGATGACGAGCAGGACGATGGTGAGGATGAAGGCAAGCGCCGAGGCCAGGCCGTAGGCCGGCGGCAACTGGAACGCGGTGGCGTACTCGTAGATGCCCAGGTTGTATTCGTCGCGCTGGCCGAGTTCCCCGATGATGATGAACACCTGCGTGAACACGCCGAAATCCCAGATGACCGACAGCAGGAACAGCACCTGGAAGATCGGCCGCAGCAGCGGGTAGGTGACCTTCCAGAAGATCCGCCAGCTGCCCGCGCCGTCTACCCTGGCGGAGTCGTGCAGCTCCGTGGGTATCGTCCGAAGTCCGGCGAGCACGCTGATCGCGATGAACGGGAAGCTCGTCCAGATCACGAGCAGGGTGATGAGCGTGTAGGCGGGCAGCGCGGCGTTCGTCCAGGAAAAGCCGGCCCACTGCGCGCCGCCGCCAAGCCAGTGCGGCAGCTTGCTGAGGAACCAGTCGACGACCCCGCCGTCCGGGGTGGCGAGCCAGACGAAGATCACGCTCGCCGACACCGCGGGCGTTGCCCAGGCGAGGACCGACACCGAGGACACGAACGCGGCCATCCTGCGGCCCAGGCGGCTCAGCAGCAGGCCGACAAGCGTGCCGACCACGAGCGTCAGCGGGACCATGACGGCGGCGGAGATCACGCTCAGCCGCAGCGAAAGCCAGAACTCCGGATCGTGCAGGATCTGCGAGTAGTTGCCGAAACCGACCCACTGCGTCGGTTCGGTCCCGGCCAGCTGCGGCAGCCCGTAGTTCTGGAACGAGAAGACTCCGAGCTGCACCGCGGGCCAGAGCACGAGCGCGGCGATCAGCGCGAGCGACGGGAGCAAGAGCAGGTACGGAGCCCTGCTAGCCCGGAGGGGACGACCCCTCCCAAACCCACCCCGAGCACGGGGGGGCTGCGCGCCCCCCCGTACCCCCCGCACCTTCCGAGGCACGGTCTTCACCATGCGGAGACTAGCCCGCCTAGCTCTCGGTGCCGCTGTTCAGGACCGTCTGCAGCTGCGAGTTGGCCTGCGCCACGGTGGGCTGGAACGAAGCGCCGTCCATCAGCGACTTGAGCATGTCGGGGATGATGTAGTACTTGCCGGTGTCAGCCGTGGGCCAGTTCTTCGCGTTCAGCGGCGCGATCTCGCTGTTCGCGGCGGCCGTCGCGAAGCCGGCCAGGAACGGCTTGGCCTTGTACGGGCCGTTGGTGAGCTGCGAGCTGTACGGCGGGAAGAAGCCCTGCAGGTTCGCGAACGAGGTGGAGTTCGGCAGGCTGTCCATCACGGAGATCAGGTCCCAGTCGGCCTGCGGGTACTTGCTGGTCTTGAAGATGCCGAGGTCCGAGCCGCCGGCGAAGACCGGCGCCGGGTTCGGGCCGCTCTCGCTCGGGATCGGGAACGAGGCCCAGTCAGCCTTGTCCACCGAGTTGGCGGGCATGGTGGCCGAGGCCCAAGGACCGTCGATGTACAGGTCGAGCTTGCCGAGGCCGAAGTCCGTGTTCGCGCCGCCCGAGGTCGAGCCGGTGTTGCCAAGCTCGGTCTGGCCGATGTACTTCGACGGCGACAGGTGGTAGGTGCGGTAGAGCGAGACGTACCACTTGATGGCGGCCTCGTCCGCCGGGGAGGTCAGGTCCGCGGTCCAGGTGCCGTTGCTCTCGGTGGCGATCTGGCCGCCCGCGCCCCAGATGAAGCTGGCGAAGGCGTTGGTGTCATCGGTGATCGCGTCGATGCCGTAGGTGCCGGGGAACTTCTTCATCAGCTTCTGCGCGTCGGTGACCA
>JBOHCG010000728.1:0-3783 GCA_050698735.1 Streptosporangiaceae bacterium
GGGATGGTCGCCGCGGTGGACGGGGTGCGGTTCGTCGTCCCGGTGCGCAGCATCGACGCCCGCCCGAGCCCGGAGTACTTCGCCCGCAAGAAGGGCGTGACCTGGCTCAACATGATCAACGACCAGCGGATCGGGCTGGCCGGCAGGGTCGTGTCGGGCACGGCGAAAGACACCCTGCACTTCGTGGACCTGGTGTTCAACCCGGACAGCGACCGCCGCCCGGAGGTGCTGATCACCGACCAGGGCTCCTACTCCGACATCGTGTTCGCCATCGTCACCATGCCCGGGTTCGACTACCGGCCGGTGCTGGCCGACCTGCCCGACGCGAAACTGTGGCGGATCAGCCGCGGTGCCGACTACGCCGCCCTGAACAGGGCCGCCCGAGGGCAGATCGACCTTGCAAAAATCGCCCGGCACTGGCCCGGCATCCTGCGGATCATCTGCTCCATCCACACCCGCACCGTGTCGGCCCGCGACGTGATCCGCATCCTGCAACGCGACGGGCGGCCCACCCAGCTCGGCGAGGCGTTCGCCATGTACGGGCGGATCTTCAAGACCCTGCACGTGCTCACGTTCGCCGACGATCCGGCCTGCCGGCGCGAGATGAAGGCCATGCGCAACCTCAACGAGGGGCGCCACGACCTGGCCCGGCACATCTTCCACGGCCGCAAGGGCGAACTGCACCAGGCATACCGCGACGGGCAGGAAAACCAGCTCGGCGCCCTCGGGCTCGTCCTGAACTGCGCGACCTTGTGGAACACCGCCTACCTGGACCGGGCGCTGGCCGGGCTGCGCGCGCAGGGCTACCCGGTGCTCGACGAAGACGTCGCCCGCCTGTCGGCGTACGTACGTAAACACATAAACGTCCACGGCCACTACTCGTTCCGGCTGCCCGACCTCGGCGGCACCTGGCGCCGGCTGCGCGACCCCGGCCACACCGGCCCCGGCGCCGATGACTGATTCCGGCGTCGTTCACACGCGGGGCAGCCCGGCGTACTCGGCGTGGGCCTGCCCGACCGCGTCCGAGTAGGCCAGGGTCTTCTCGCAGGCGGACAGGGCCCGGTAGATGCTGGCCAGGCTCGGGTTCTGTCTCTTGCGCCTGCCGGTGGGGATGATCAGATCGGGCCGGATGGCCTCGACGTTCTCCCCGGCCGTCCGGCGCCGCAGGACGGTATGCAGCATGTCGTCGGTGATGACGGCCGGCCGGCCGCCGTGCTTTCCCTTGCGGGCCGCGGCGTCGAGCCCTTCCAGGGTGGCCTCGCGGATGTTCTCGCGTTCGGTCTCGGCCATCGCGGCGAAGAACGCGAACAGGATCCTGCCCGGGCCGCTCGGGTCGTAGACGCCGGGCAGCGGGCCGGCGAGCATCTCCAGGACCAGGCCGTGCGCGGTGAGGTGGTCGGCCAGGGCGGTCAGTTCGGCGGCGTCGCGGCCGAGGCGCTTCATCTCGCAGACGGTCAGGATGACCCGGCAGTGCGAAGCGTGGGCCTTGATCTGGCGGGCCAGGGCGAGCGCCGCCTCGAACCGCGGCCGGACCCGGAACCGGGTGCTGATCTTCTCCGAGAAGATCTTGTCGCGCGGGATGCCGCGCGCGGCGAGGGCGTCCAGATGTGACTGCAGTTCCTGCGTCAGGGTGCTGCACCGGGCGTACCCGATGCGGATGTCCGCCGTGGCGGTCTCTGGCGCCGGAGGAGCTGGCGGCGGGGTGCCTGGCCGCCAGGGCTGCCCAGGGCCGCGGTCGGCGGGGGCGGGCACGCGCAGCGCCTTGCTCAGCCGGGGGACCTTGGTAAACCGGCCGGTGTGGTACGTCCCGGCGACAGCGCCGGACCGCGACCGGCACGGTGAACCGGGCTGCGCCTGGCAGCGGGGGCACGGGTGGCGCTCGACCTCGTCGGCGTCACGGTTGCCGGGATCGCGGTTCTCGGCGTCGGTCACGGCCAGAATGCCCTCACAAACATTTCTCAGAACTGACGTTCCGCGCTTCTGACTTCGGTTTCCGGTGGATTTAGCTGATGGCTGCGGGGAGGCTTGCGGCCTTGGCGTAGGCGGTCGCGGGGACGCCGAGCAGTTCCAGGATCTTCAGCTGCAGCGGGGTGAGTTCGGGCTCGAAGGCCTGGATGAGGGTGCCAGCCTGGTCGTGCAGCTCGTGTCGCTGGACGTGGGCGAAGATCTCGAAGATCCGCTCGGCGGAGGGGGCGGAGCAGCCGCGGAACTCCGGGTAGGCCGGGAGCCTGGCGATCCCGGCTGTTTTCATCGCGGTGCGGATCTGCCGCTCGATGAGGGCGGTGATGAGCAGGGCGATGAAGTGGCACAAGAAGATGGCCTCGATCCGGGGGATGGTCTTGATCCAGACCGGGGCGGCGTCCTGGATGCCCTTGAGCAGGTGGTGGCGGCGTTCCAGGTTCGGCTGGTAGCGGTAGGCCCCCAGCGCCTGGGCGGCGGCCAGCTCCTTGTCGTTGGTGATCAGCGGCCAGCAGCCGTCGCTGACCGCGTCGTAGGCGACGGCGGCGGCGTCGATCTGGCAGGTGACGGTGAAGGCTTTCTTCTCGATCCGCCGGTAGGCGGTGCCCGGGCCGGGCCGGCCGCGGCGGGCCTGCCGGTAGGACACCTCGGTGGTCTCGCGCACGGTGAAGCGTACCCACCTGGTGGCGTCCGCGGCGGCGATGGCATCTGCGGCGGCGGCGTGCACGGCTGCCGCGGTGCGCAGCCGGGAGCGCGGGGAGGCCAGCCGGGCGGCCAGGTCATCGATCGCGGTCCTGGCTTTTTCGATGCGGCGGGCGCGGGTGGCGGCGTCGCGCTGCTGCTTGCCGGTGTCGTGCACCCACACGATCCGGTATCCCTCCGCCGACGGCGCGGGCGCCTCGCACACTGACCACACCTGGTCGGGGTCGCCGATGCGCGGACCGGGTGCGCGGCCGGCCTCGGCCCAGGCGGGCTGGTGGTCTTGCATCCAGGCACGGAACCCGGCGTCTTCCTTGCGGCTGCGCGGCAGCACGGTGATGAACCGGCCGCCGCGGCCGTGGATGTGGCGCATCGCCTCGCCGCCGGCCAGCTTGCAGTCGGCCACGTACAGAAAATCGGCGTGCCCGGTCAGCCGGGCCAGCGTGTCCCACGTGGGGATGTGCGTGGGGTCGTCGCTGGTGTTGCCGTCCGCGAGCCGGTAGATGACCGGGACGGCGTGGTCGCCGGACACGGTCAAGATGAACACCAGCTGCTTCAGGTCGGGCCGGTGGTCCTTGCTGTGCCCGAAGGTGATCGCCGCCGCGGGCACGCCGGCCACCTCGCCGCCGCCTGCAGCGGCGTAGGCGCCGTGCACGCTGACCGAGGTGGAGTCGTTGTGCAGCCGCGAGCAGTCGATGCCGAACCTGCTGATCACCCCGGTCATCAGCTCGGTCAGCAGGCTGCCCCGGTCGGCGGCGAACAGCCGGTCCAGCATCCGCCCGGCCCGGTCATCGTTGAGCAGCCCGGCCTGGCCGCCGGCCAGGCCCAGCAGGCCCGGCTCGAACTGCGCCGCCCACTCGCCCAGCGCGTACAGCGGCCGGTGCTCGGTGCACAGGTTCGCGACCACCGCGCCCAGCACGGTCGCCGGGTCCAGCGCCAGCCGGGCGTCATCGGACGGCACCCAGCGGTCCAGCAGCCCGGGCAGGCCCATCCGGCCGGCGAAGTGCGCGACCAGCGGCAGGGCGCCCAGCCGCCTGCTCTCCAGCGTGTACGGTCCGGAACCGCGCATGCCATGCCCTCCTTGACAGTAGCCCCGCAATGCCTGACAGTAGATCTACTAACGGC
>JBOHCG010000729.1:0-3768 GCA_050698735.1 Streptosporangiaceae bacterium
ACCAGCGTGTAGTCGACGTCCCAGAGCACCAGCAGATCGCCCACCCGCCCCAGGTTATCGGCAGAGCTATCGGGAGCCTAACCGCGTCTATCCGGGCGGATAGTGCGCAGGCGGATTAGACTCGCGGCGACGGTAGACGAAAGCGGCGCGGAGGTGGTCGGTGGCTGGGCGGATCCGCGACGAGGACATCGCGGTGGTTCGCGAGCGATCTCCTATCGATGAGGTTGTCGGCGAGTACCTGCAGCTGAAGAACGCGGGTGGCGGCTCGCTCAAGGGCCTTTGCCCGTTCCACGACGAGAAGACCCCCTCGTTCAACGTCACCCCGGCCCGAGGTCTTTTCTACTGCTTCAGCTGCGCCGAGGGCGGCGACGCGATCAAGTTCGTGCAGAAGATCGACGGGCTCAGCTTCGTCGAGGCGGTCGAGCGGCTGGCCGGCCGGGCGGGCATCGACCTGCGCTACGAGCAGGGCGGCTACGTGCCCGGCCAGGAGCAGAGCCATCGTCGCAGGCTGATTGACGCGCACCGCGCCGCCGCCGAGTTCTACGCCGAGCAGCTGCCCAAGGCCGACCACGCCATGCAGTTCCTGGCAGAGCGCGGCTTCGAGCTCGCCGATGCGGAGCGGTTCGGCGTCGGCTACTCGCCGAAAGCCTGGGAGGACCTGACCAGGCACCTGCGCGGCCGCGGCTTCGCCGACACCGAGCTGATCGCGGCGGGCCTGGCCATCCAGGGCAACCGCGGCCCGCGGGACAGGTTCCGCGGGCGGCTGATGTGGCCGATCAGGGACCTGTCCGGCGACGTGATCGCGTTCGGCGCCCGCAAGCTCGACCCCGAAGATGAGCCAAAGTACCTCAATACGCCGGAGACCACGCTGTTCCGCAAGAGCACCGTGCTGTACGGCGCGGACCTGGCCAAGCGGGAGATCGCACAGCGCCGTCAGGCGGTCATCGTCGAGGGTTATACCGACGTGATGGCTTGCTACTTGGCCGGGGTGCCGACCGCGGTGGCGACCTGCGGCACCTCATTCGGCGAGGATCACGTCAAGGTGCTGCGCAGGCTGATCATGGACACCGAGGGCTCGGCCGGCGAGGTGATCTTCACCTTCGACGGCGACGCGGCCGGCCAGCGCGCGGCGCTGCGCGCGTTCGGCCTGGAGGAGAAGTTCGTCACCCAGACCTTCGTGACCGTGCAGCCCGACGGCCTGGACCCGTGCGACGTCCGTCTGCGGCACGGCAACGCCGCGGTCAAGGACCTGATCGCCCGCCGGGTGCCGCTGTTCGAGTTCGCCATCAAGGGCGCGCTCGGCCATCACGACCTGAACACCACCGAGGGCCAGCTTGCCGCGCTGGACGAGGCCGCGCCGATTGTCGGCAAGATCAAGGACCCCGGCCTGCGCGCCAGGTACGCGGTCAACCTCGACCGCTGGCTCGGCCTGATGGACGAGCAGTTCGTGCTGACCCGCGTGAAGAGCCACGCCGGCGACACCAAGCCCGCCAGGCCCGCAAGGCCAAGGCAGCGACCAGTCGGCGACGAGCACCAGGACTGGCCCGAGAACCACGGCTCGTTCGGAAGAAAAAATCAGCCAAGCACCCCTGACCCGAATGACCCTGTGGTCCAGCTGGAACGCCAGGCACTGCAACTGGCGGTGCAGCGGCCCGCGCTGTGCGGCCCCGAGTTCGACGCGCTCGGCGCGGAGGCGTTCACCGTACCGACCCACAAGGCGGTCTTCGAGCTGATCGCCGGCTGCGGCGGCACAACAAGCGCAGGCAGCCCGCGGGAGTGGGCGGCCAGGCTGCGCGAGCACGCGCCGAACGAGCGGGCGCAGGCCTTCGTCACCGGGCTCGCGGTGGAACCGCTGGTGATCACCAGGGGCGAGCCGGATGCCAAGTACGCCGACGCGCTGCTGGCCCGGGTCGGCGAGCTCGCCGCCACCCGCGAGATCGCGGCGATCAAGGCCCGGCTGCAGCGGATGAACCCGCTGGAGGAGCAGGCCTCGTTCAACCGGATGTACGGCGATCTCATCGCCGCGGAGACGCGCCGCCGGTCACTGATCGAGCGCGCCGCTGGAGGGTGAACTGGGTCGCGCGTGATTATAGGGACGCGTGCCGTCCGGTTAAGTAGCGCCAGGGTGACAAAATTAGGTCCCCCGTAACCATGCGTTCGTGACGCACACTGGTCCCGTGGCTCTCACCGTACTAACGAACGGACCAGCACCAGCGGAGCAGCTGACAGATCTCGTGGCGCTAGGACGGGAGCGAGGCTCCGTGACGATGGCTGACGTCATGGTGGCGCTCGATCGCGCCGATCTGGGCCCGGAAGCCCTGGACGCTGCCGTCCGCGCGCTGACCGACGAGGGCGTCGACGTCCTCGACGTGGCGCGCGAGGACGAGGCCGAGGCCGACATCCGCCCAGCCGAGCTGGACGGCGGCAGACGCGCCGCCACCAGCGACCTGGTGCGGATCTACCTCAGGGAGATCGGCCGCGTCCCGCTGCTGACCGCGGAGGGCGAGGTGGAGCTGGCCAAGGCCATCGAGGCGGGCCTGTTCGCCGAGGAGAAGCTCTCCGGCGGCTTCCCGATCCTCGGCGCGGTGCACGGCGACCTGGAGCTCCTCGTCGGTGAGGGGGTCAAGGCCAAGCAGCGTCTCATCGAGGCGAACCTGCGGCTCGTCGTATCGATCGCCAAGCGCTACATCGGCCGCGGGCTCGTCTTCCTCGACCTCATCCAGGAGGGGAACCTCGGCCTGATCCGCGCCGTGGAGAAGTTCGACTACACCCGCGGCTACAAGTTCTCCACCTACGCGACCTGGTGGATACGCCAGGCCATCACCCGGGCCATCGCGGACCAGGCGCGCACCATCCGGGTGCCGGTGCACATGGTCGAGACGATCAACAAGCTGTCCCGCACGCAGCGCCAGCTTCACCAGGAGCTGGGCCGGGAGGCCACCGCGGAGGAGATCGCGGCCGAGATGGGCCTGGAGCCCGAGCGGGTCGCGGAAATCCAGCGGATCGCCCAGGAGCCGGTATCGCTGCAGTCCCCGATCGGCGAGGAAGAGTCCGATCTCGGGGACTTCATCGAGGACGCGGACGCCGTGGTGCCGATCGAGGCCGCGGCGTTCATCATGTTGCAGGACCAGCTAGAGCGGGTCCTCGACCAGCTGGCCGAACGCGAGCAGCGCATCATCCAGCTCCGGTTCGGCCTCACCGACGGGCATCCGCGGACGCTTGAGGAGGTCGGCAGGGAGTTCGGCGTGACCAGGGAGCGGATCAGGCAGATCGAGTCCAAGACCCTAGCCAAGCTCCGCCACCCCAGCCGCGCCCAGATGCTCCGGGAGTACCTCGACTAATCGCCGGGCCTGGTGCCGTTAACGCCTGTGCCGTTCACGCCCGCATGCTCGCCGTGGTCCGAGTGCCGTCCCGGCATCCGGTCGAGCCGCCCGCGGACCTTGTCCGCGCCGGTCTTCGCCGTCTCGGTGATCTTCGGCATCCGCTCGGCGGCTCGCTGACCGGCTACCTTGGTGAGCTCGGTGGCCTTGCTGCCCGCGGCGCGGGTAGCCTGCCGCACGGCCGGGCTCTGCATCGCCTGCCGGCCGAACTTCTTCATCTGCTCGTACCGCTCACGCCCGGCCCGCGCGCCGGCCACGAAGCCGACCGCGAACCCCGCGAGGAAGATGGCGCGGTTCTTCATGTGGCACCCCTTTCGTGCCTAAAGGTCATGTGCACACATGACCTTCCCCCTGTGACCCAGGGTACTCATCCCGCTCGCTACGACCG
>JBOHCG010000730.1:0-3764 GCA_050698735.1 Streptosporangiaceae bacterium
CGTCGCACGGGTAATCCAGGCCGACCGGCCGTGGCATCGCGAGGTCCGGGTCTGCTCGGTCCCTTGCGCCCGCGCAGCCAGCGCCGACGAGCACCGCGAGTAGTCCCGGAACGCACGCATGAGCACCGCACGCATACCACCCGAGGGCGAGGATCTGGAATTCATCGAGAACACCAGGACCGGAACCGTGCACATCCTGCCTTATGACGGCAGCGAACCCCAGGAAATCCCCGCCGGGCAATGGGCCAAAGCCATCGCCACCCTGCTGACCAGCCCGCCGCCGCCGATGCTGTGCGGCACCCGGCTGCGCCACACCTGGCCCGGCGCACCCGGCCAGCCCATATCCGAGTTTCCCGACGCGGATCTATGCCGCGCCTGCATCCGCGCGCTCGGCGACCAGGCCGCCAGGGCATTCGAGCATCCGCCGCCAAGATCATCGCATGCGCCAACGGCGACCTGACCAGGCTTAGCGTTCAATCCTGTTCCGATCTCACCAGTACCGGACCCCAGGCTAGCGACCGGGCTGACGAGCCTGCGATCGAGCGGCTCCTGGCCGCCAGTGGCGGCAGCGAGGCCCGAATGACCGCGCTGCTCCTAGCGAGCGACCAGGCTGCAGCCAGCGGCGAACTTCCCCCAGGCGTAATACCGCTCCGCCGGCGCGAGGTCCGCCGCCGGAATTAGCGTCCCTCCCCCGTGCCGCTCTGCGCGGGCGGCCCGGAACTTGTAGGAAGCGTCCATGCCGAGGCCGCGGCCGCAGCGCGCCGCGGTGTTCCATCTTTCCTGGTCAGACGACTGAGCCAGCGATCGCGCAGGCGGACGATTGTGGGAGACCTACAATCGGCCCATCCAAGCGGCGGCCTCCCTGCCGGAAATGGGCCACGCGCGGTAAAGCGTTCCGAACCAGGCGCTCGGGAGATCCGTTCCACTGGGTGAGCGACTGTGGGGCGGTCGGCTTTCCTTGTCAGCTTCGGCGTGTGCAGAGGAGAGACCAACCGTGAGGCAATTCAGGCAGCCGCCATCCCTTCCGGGGGTCCCGCCCGCAGCTGGCCCGGCTGAGATTGGTGAAGATCTCCGCCTTCGCCGCCGCCGGCGTGAGTGGGCCTGGACGGCGGCTGGCAGCACGGCCGGACTGGTGGCTTACTTCATCGTCGGAGTGACTTTCTTCGTGAGCCTCACCGGGACGCGCGCTGTCGTCAGCGTGGTACCGCTGTTCGTGCTACTCGGCCTGGTCCTGGCCGCTCTGATCGTCGTGCTTGTCGATACCGTGCGCTTGCGTCGCCTGGACGCCGTTGTCCGCGAGTACGGGCCTGACGGTGCGCTGGCCGCCGCTCTCCGCGGCAGGCCAGGCCGCCGGCGGGCCGGGCTAGTGAGGCGGTGGGTGGCGGCCGGGTGCCTGGCGCTCGTCGCGGTGGTGTACCTGCCCAGGCAGGTGGACGCGGTTGCTTACCTGGCCGGGGCTGGCCATCTGGACACGTTCCTCCCGGTGTCCTACAGCCAGGTCTGCGGGAAAGTCGGCTGCTCCACGGTCACCGATGGCATCCTGGAAGATGATGGCGCGGCCGTCACCTGGCCAGGCCAGGTGCCGCTGGACCGGTCATTCAGCGTGCGGGCGCCAGTGTGGGCTGCCGGTCCTGGCAGCGATCTGATACCCAGCGCGGGCACCGCGGTAGACAGGCTCATCCTCGGGCTGCTCTTCGAGGTACTCGCGGCCATCATGGTCCTGGCGGCGGTGCCGGGGACGCGGTACCGGCTCGCGCGGCTCGCCGCGCGGCTCGTTTCCAGCAAGCGCGGAGGGCACCGCCGCGCGCAAGATGCCGGACGTCCTTCTTCGCCCGATTGGCCACCCATCGGCGACGGTAGTCGAGTACGCTCAAGGCATGAGACCGGCCCGCAGTGAGCAGGCGGCCACCACGACGACGGCCGCCGGGCGGGACTGGAACCGGGCAGACCCGAGGGCATACGTCCGCATCGCCGCGCTGCTGGGCGAGCGCATCACCGCAGGAGAGCTCAGACCGGGCCAGGCAACGCCGTCGATCACGCGCCTGTGCGCCGACCACGGTGTTGCACGCCAGACTGCGGCTCACGCGCTCCACATCCTTCAGGATGCCGGGCTCATACACCGGATTCCCGGGCTGGGGTACCACGTCAGCAGCTAGCTCGCCGAATTCCGGCCAGTCCGGAAACGTCGCCGGCCAGGCCTGCCCTGGCGTCTGAGCTGCGTGCGGCACGCGGGCAAGATCGGGCGGGGCGCCCTGCCGCCCACTCCCCTGGTGGTCGCCACCCTCAGCCGGATGCCCGGCCCCGGCCCAGGGCGGGCCGAATCCACCCTTTGCGCAGCGCAACCAGTCCATGGCGCCCGCTGACGCCCTGGCGGCGCGCGGTTGACCCTTCCTGCCGCAGCTCCTGCCGCCGCGTAAAGTTCCGCGGGGCCGGCGGCTCTATGAGGCGGGTGGCGACGTGGCGTCTTCGAACAGCGTGGCGGGCAGCATAGCGGCCGGGCCGGCCGGCACGATGGTCTCCGGCTCCGGGTCCGGGTCCGGGATGCCTGCGCCGAGAATCAGGGTCATCGTCTCCTGGACGCCGTCGATGCCGAGAGCCTGCTCGGTATCGGTATCCCGGAAGAAAGCAGTGATGTAGGCGCCGAGGCCGAGCGCGGCGGCGGTCATCTCGAAGACCTGGGCGAGGCATCCGGCGTCGTGGTAGATGACCCGCAGCGCGCGTGCCACCGGGTATTTGCGGCTGCTGCGGCCGGGGGTGGCTGTGACGAACACGGTGACCGGGGCGGCCGCGCACCAGGGCTGCTGGTAGGAAAGATGCAGTAGCCGTTCGCGGCTCAGGGCCGGGCCGAGCAGCTCAAGGCGGTGCTCGGCTGACTGGTAGTGGTACAGCCCGTCGGGCAGCCCGGCGGTGCCCCTGATCGCTGCGTAGAGTTCCAGTTCGCTGCGGGCTCCGCCGTTGGCGTACGACCGGCGCGGCAGCAGGCCGAACGAGTCGGCTTGCACCAGGTGGTGCGGGGCGTGGGTGTAGTGCAGCAGCTGGGATAGTCCCTGGACGGTGACCGGCTCGGGCGTGAATTCGCGGACCGTCCGGCGGCCGGCCAGCACGTCCCCGAAGGCGGTATCGGGGAGGGCGGCCGGAGCCGGGAGGCTGACCTGGCGGGCCCGCGGGTAGCGCTTGAAGACGGGGACCGTGAGGTCGGCCGCGCGCAGAGCCGCTACGTCAGCATCGTCGACGGGCTCGCAGTCGCGGGTGCCGTAGTGGAACAGCCAGGCCGCCGGGCCCCACCTGCCGCCCCAGCTGGCGTCATCGGTGATGCGGGCGGCGGTTGCGGCGGCCGGGAAGCCGCCGTCGCCGTCGTCGCGGCATACCAGCCCGGCCCCGGCCAGGATGTCCAGTGCGCCGGCTGCGTCCTGGCTGGTCATGTCGTAGCCGACGGCGGTAAGGGCCGCGGCCACGTCGCTGGCCGTGGCGCCGTCCTGGCAGACGGCCAGGACGGCCACGGCGCCGTAGCTGATCTTCACCGGCGCGCCGGCGGTGGCGCGCTCCGCGATAAGGTCGCCGCCCGGAAAGCTGATCACGATATCCGCGGGCGTACGGAAACGCGGTGCAGTCATCGGCGGTCATCCTTCCCGGGCGGCTGATTCCGGTGGCCGGCGCCCGCTCAGCGCGGCAGCCTGTGCAGCCACCCCGGGGTCTTTGCCCGGGGCTGCGGCGCTGTGGTCACGACAATCTTCACGAGATCACCTCCTGGACTGGCGTCGGCC
>JBOHCG010000731.1:0-3752 GCA_050698735.1 Streptosporangiaceae bacterium
CGATCAGGTGCGCTCCCCCGACCTCAGCGCGGTCGACAACTCCGCGGTGGCCGCCCTCGCCGTCGCCGCCGCGCTGAGCGGGGACCTGCGGACGGCCGCAAGCTCGCTGGAGGTCCTGTGCGGCGAGGACCTCGGTCGCCTGCCGCGGTCCAGCAGCTGGCTGGTGACCATGGGCGGCGTGGTGGAGGCCGCGTACCTGCTCGGCCATGCCGGCGTGGCCGACCGGGCCTACCAGCTGCTCAGCCCGTACGCCAGCCTGCCGCTGGTCGGCGGCCTCGGCCTGGACCGGTGTGGAACGGGATGGCACCGGATGGACCGCTACCGGCATGTAGGCCAACGCCTGGGGCGTGGCCGCTTCGTTTTTCCGTCTTCGGGAGGAACCATGTCGCTCCGCGACGCAATGCGTGATTCCGCGGCTCAGTACCTGCAGCCCGGCGAGCCCATCCAGGCGGTAATTGGCGCGCAGACCGCCAGCCCGCTGCTGGCCGGGCTGACCGGCATCTTCGTCTTTCTCAGCCTGAACAAGTACCGGATCATCGCCGTCACCCCGGCCCGGATCGTGGTCCTTGACGCGGGCAAGATCAGCATGAAGAAGGCCCGCGGTATCGTGACCGAGCTGCCGCGATCGACCAGGCTCGGCCCCGGCACCGGCGTATGGCACCAGATTCCGGCCGACGGCGAGAAGCTACGGGTGCACCGCCGGTTCTACAGGGACATCGAGGCCGCCGACTCCGCTCTCTCCCTGGCCTGACCCGAGGTAGAAATCGGGCCTGGCATCGGCGCCGTCGTCGGGACCCGCACCTCGACCCGCGGTCAGCGCCAGGTAGTAGTCGGGCAGCTCGAACATGCCCGCCCGCCACGCGGTCAGCGCCGCGGCGGCCGCCTGCTCGAATTCGGCCGGACCCGGCTGCCGGGCCACGTCCCACATCGCGCGCCATCCGGCTGCCACCGCCGCCAGCGGGCCGGCGGGCGACAGGACGTGCGGGCGCCGATAATGATCAGGACATGGACAGACACCTTAGCTTCATGACCGACCTGATCGAACCGCTGCGGGTAGCGCCCGGCACCGCGGTGAGGCTGAGCCGGGACCACGATCCCGGCTACACCGGCCAGGTATCCCGACCGCAGGCGGCGGGCCTGCTCGCCGACGGCACAAAGCTCCTGGCCCAGTACCAGGACCGGCTCGCCGCGCAGGGCACGTTCGGCGTGCTCCTCGTGCTGCAGGGAATCGACGCGGCCGGCAAGGACGGCACGATCAAGCACGTGATGAGCGGCGTGAACCCGCAGGCGGTGGAGGTCCGGTCCTTCAAGCAGCCTTCCGCCGAGGAACTCAGCCACGACTTCCTCTGGCGGCACCAGTGTGCCCTCCCAGGGCGGGGCAGGATCGGCATCTTCAACCGGTCCCACTACGAGGAGGTGCTGGTGGTCCGCGTGCACAAGAACCTGCTCGCCGCCGAACGGGTGCCCGCGGCCTCGGCCGACGACGACATCTGGGCCCGCCGTTACCGTGAGATCAACGACTGGGAGCGGCACCTGGTCGACAACGGCATCCGTGTCGTCAAGGTCTTCCTGAACCTGTCAAAGCGGGAGCAGGCCAAGCGGTTCCTCAAGAGGATCGACCACCGGGAGAAGAACTGGAAGTTCTCGGCCAGCGACGCCAGGGAGCGGCAGTACTGGGATGACTACCAGCAGGCCTTCGAAGACATGCTGAGCCAGACGAGCACGAAGTGGGCGCCGTGGTACGTGGTGCCCGCCGACCACAAATGGTTCAGCCGGCTGGCCACCGCCGCGGTTCTCGTGACCGCGCTCAGCGCGATCGACCCGCGCTACCCGGCTCCCGATCCCGCGGATGCAGGTCAGATGGCGCAAGTAGGAGAAGAACTTCGCGCCGAGCTTAAGTCCTGATATCAAGAAGCGGAGGGCCCGCCAGGTTTTGCCGGGACCCCCCGCTACTGTTGTCATCGACAGCTAGCAGCAGGTTTTGCTGTTATGGCTATTTACTGCCGAACCTGTCGAATTCTCCGTTTCGTACGCCACCGAGAAACGCGTGCCATTCGTCTGGCGTGAACAGGAGAGCCGGCCCTTCGGAGTCCCTGCTGTTGCGAACGCCGACGCCGCCATCGGGCATGCCCGCCACCTCGACGCAGTTGCCATTGGCGAAACTCAGGGAACTCTTAACCCAGTCAGGACCTGAACCCGGCCTTTCGGGTGGGTTTCCGAGCATAGGTCTTCCCCTACCTCACTATTCGTAGTAATTGGTCCAAAAGGCGCAACTACGGTATGTGGCCTGAAGCCCACTCACCGTAGTCACCAAGCTGGAACACTAGCAGACATCGCAGCGACCTAGCGTCACTCTTCACTCAATTGGCGCTAAGGTCCAGTGAATGATAGTTGCGGACAAGGTGTCCAGTAAATCCCAAATGCGTGGTTGTGCGACTACGCTTGGCGATCCATCGCGTCGCGCTCCCGCGACAGCAGATGCCTGGCTCCGCTCCAAGCGGAAGCAACCAGCAAACAGCCAGGTCAGCGAGCGATAGGGGGCCGACTGCGGATCAGCTGCGGTGCTGCGCGCCGGACCAGTGCGACTCCGCGGTCTTGAGCACGAGATTCTTCGACGCCGCCGGGTCGAGAGACGCTCCCGATAGCATCTGAAATGCGATCCGGTGCAAATAGGTTTCCCTCTCCCCTTCCAGGGTGAAACCACTCCTCAGCTGCTCCGTGCTTACCACATCTTGCAGCATCGCATCGCTATCAGGGCCGAAGCCGAAAATAACGAAGGACTCGCCGAAAACTGTGTGCTGCGCGTCCAGAGGGAGAACCTGGAGAGTCAGATTCGGCCGGTCGGCTAGTCCGGCGAGATGCTGAAGCTGCTCATACATCACCGACTCATCCCCGATTCGGCGCTTCAGCACCGATTCGTCGAGCACAACCGTTAGCTGCAGTCCGTCCCGGTCAAGCACCTGCTGACGCTGCATGCGTACCCTGACCAATCGCCCGATCATGCCGGGCGGGATCGGCTCGATGCGGCTGTAGCTGCTGATTATGTACCTGGCATAAGCCTCGGTCTGCAGCAGGCCGGGCACCACGTCAACATGCCATACGGCAATGGCAGTCGCCTCGTGCTCAAGGCCGATGAATTGCTGGTAGTCCTCCGATAGGCTGTCCGCGAATTCCTCCCACCAGCCCTTCTGGGCCGCGTCCTGCGCGAGCGCGAGCAGCAGCTCACGGCGGGGCCCGGTGATCTGGTAGTAGTCGAGCAGCCGCTCGACCTCCCGCGGCCGCAGGCCCGTCCTGGCGCGTTCGTACCTGCTGATCTTGGACGGCGACCAGCGCAGCGCGGCGGCGACCGTGTCGCCGCTCTTGCCCTTGCTCTCCCTGATCCCGCGCAGCTCGGCTGCCAGCCGACGCCGTCGCACCGTGGGGGATGATGGCGCGATCATCGAGCGTCCCTCCTCCTCGGCGGCGCGGGCGGACTATGCGAGGGTCACGCAGATTTCACCGAAACAATTTGTGAAACCTTTAGTACACCGTACACTCGTTTGCCGCAAACCAAGGAGACCACTGTCTCCACCAGCCCAGATGAACCCTACTATCCGGGCACCCGATTCACCATGGCGGCGTAAGACCCGCCGACCCAATGCCAGCGGCTTTAAGGCGAAACGGTTGAAGACCGGTTCTGTTCCTGGTTGCACTGTGTGATCGCTGCTGGCTGCTGGCCTGTTGATCAGGTTTCCTGCGAGATGGGTGAGGCC
>JBOHCG010000732.1:0-3736 GCA_050698735.1 Streptosporangiaceae bacterium
CCGCCGCCAACGCGGGCAGCGCGACATGGGTAAGCGTCGCGGGGGTGAGGAAACGGCGACCGTTCATGTGGTCTCCTGCATGGTTCGTGAGCGGCTAGCCGCCGAAGCCGGCGCCGAGGGTGGTCTGGCTGATGCTGGTGGCGGCGATGGCGCCGCTCTTGTTTTTGCTGCCCTCGACGATGACCGTCTCGCCGGGCTGCAGGTCCTTGACCGGGACGGTCTGGCTGATCGTCACCTTCGTGCCCGACGACGTCGCCACCTGGACGATGTCGCCCTCGGTGTTCTGCACGTAGACGATGGAGCCGTCGATGAGCTTGATCGTGCCGATGGTGGCGTTGCCGCCGCCGAGCGCGCCGCTGCCACGGCCGGCGAAGCCGGACCCGGCACTTCCGCTCGCACCCGGGCTCGCGCTCGCGGTCGCGCGGGCGGCGAGCCCCCTGAACGCGGCGGCCAGGCTGCCGGTGCCTGAGCTGCCGTAGTGCTTGCCGACCAGGGCGCCGCCGAGGAAGCCGGCGCTCGCCACCACGATGGCCACCAGGATCAGCGTCACCGACGGAAGCTTCGCCCGAGGGCGCCTGGTCAGCACGGTGGTCAGCTCGTCGCCGTCGTCCAGCGGGCTGGACAGCAGGTCGAGCAGATCACCGGGATTGGTGCCTGGCTCCTCTAGACCCGGCCCAGGCTCTGTCTGCGGCCCAGATCTCGGCCGCAGCTCTGGCTCTGGCCACAGTCCTGGCACTATTCCTGGCCCTGGCTCCGGCCCTAGTCGCGGCACTGGACCTGGCTCTGGCCCTAGTCCTGGCACTATGCCTGGGTCTTGTTCTGGCTCTGACATGGTGGTGTCCGATCACTCGTAACGCAGCGCGTCGGCGGGGCGCATGTTCGCCGCGCGGTTGGCCGGGAAGCCGCCGAAGAACAGGCCGATCAGCGCGCTGACGCCGAACGCGAGCGGGATCGACAGCGGCACCGTGACCGGCTTGATGCCGACGATCTGGAACCGGGTGCCGATGATCCCTGCTAGTACGCCGAGCGCTCCGCCGATCATCGACAGCAGGGTCGCCTCGGTCAGGAACTGCGCCAGGATCACGCCGGGCGTGGCGCCGATGGCCTTGCGGATGCCGATCTCGCGCGTCCGCTCGGTCACCGTGACCAGCATGATGTTCGTGATGCCGATGCCGCCGACGAGCAGCGAGATCGCCGCGACCGCGCCGAGCAGCACGGTGAACGTGTGCGCGGTCGAGGACGCCGTGGACAGCAGGGTGGACGCGCTGAGCACGTCGAAATCGGCGTCCGCGGCGGTCTCGTGGTGGCGCAGGTCGAGGATCGAGGTGATCTCGCTCTCGACGGTGTCGACCTGCGAGGCCGACTTGGCCAGCACCACGACGTCGTCCAGCGAGCCGAACCCGGTCAGCGCGTCCTGCACGGTGGTCAGCGGGGCGATCGCGGTGTCGTCCGCGCTGGTCAGGCCGCTCGAGCCCTTGGTCGCGAGAACCCCGACGACGGTGAACGGGATGCCCGCGACCAGCACGGATTTGCCGACCGGGTTCGCGGTGCCGAACAGGTCGGTTGCCGCCTCGCTGCCGATTACCACCACGTCCTGCGCCTTGTCCACTTCCTGCGTGGTGAAGTAGGCGCCCGCGCTGAGCGTGTCGTCCTCGGCCGGGAAATAGCTAGGGTAGGTGCCGGTCAGGCTCGCCGTGGTGCTGCTCGCGCCGTTGCTCAGTGTTTCCGAGGTGGACACCACGGGCGAGACGCTCGCCACCCCCTGGGCCGCTTGGAGGGCCTGCGCGTCCGCCGTGGTGAGGTTCTGCGGCTCCGCGAACGCCTCGGTGCTCGACGTGCCGGCCGCCGAGCCCTCGGTGTGCAGCACCGTGATCGCGCTCGCGCCGAGGGAGGAGATCGCGTTCTGCACCGACTGGGAGGAGCCGTTGCCGACCGCGACAAGCAGGATCACCGATCCGACGCCGATCAGGATGCCAAGCGTGGTCAGCGCGGAGCGCAGCTTGTTCGCGGCCAGGCCGGCGATCGCGAACCGGAAGACCTGCACCGGGCTCATCGCCGCACCGCCGTCGACGTCGGGGCCTCGGCGAGTGACGGCGGCAGGGCGTCCGGGCGGGTCACCCGGCGGTCGGCCACGATATGGCCGTCCTGGAAGCCGATCACCCGCTTGGCGTGCGCGGCGACGTCCGCCTCGTGCGTGATGAGCACGATCGTGCGTCCGGCCGCGTTCAGCCGGTCGAACACGTTCATCAGGTCGCTGCTGGCCCTGGTGTCCAGGTTGCCTGTCGGCTCGTCGGCGAGGATCAGCGACGGCGCGGTCACCAGCGCCCGGGCGACCGCGACCCGCTGCTGCTGGCCACCGGACAGCTGCTGCGGCGGGGCGTGCATCCGGTTTTCCAGCCCGACAAGGAACATTGCCGCCTCCGCCCGCCGCCGGCGTTCCGCTGCCTTGAGGCCCGCGTAAGCCAGCGGCAGCTCCACGTTGGCCAGCGCGGACATCCGCGGGATCAGGTTGAACGCCTGGAACACGAAGCCGATCTTGCGGTTGCGCAGCACCGCGAGCTGCTGCTCGTCAAGCGAGCTGGTGTCGATGCCGTCGATGAGGAACTGGCCCTCGCTGGGCACGTCAAGGCAGCCGATGATGTTCATCATCGTCGACTTGCCGGAGCCGGACGCGCCCATGATCGCCACGTAGTCGCGCTCCACCACGTCCAGGCTCACCCCGCGCAGCGCCTGCACCGCCGCCTCGCCGGTGCCGTATGTCTTGACGACCGACGCGAGCCGGATCACCGGCTGCCGCTGCGCCGTCGGGAGCGGCTCCGCCGCGTGGGCCGCGGGGAACGGCTCCGTCGCGGGCGGCGGCACGGCCGCGTGCCGCGGCTGCGGCCGCCTCACTGCCGGACTCATCCTCGGCCACCGCCGCCGCCGACTCCGCCGAACCCGCCGCCGCCGCGGCCGAACGGGGAGCCGCCGGTACTACCGGCGCCCGTGGTCGCCGATGTGGTCAGGACCTTCTCCCCCAGCGTGAGCCCGGTCAGGATCTGGTCATCCGTGCTGCCCTGGACGCCCAGGGTGACCGTGACGGTCTGCTCGACGTTGTTCGCGCCGACCACGACGACGGTTGACGTGGTGCCCGACGTGGTGACCGCGGTGGCCGGCACGTACAGCGCGTTGTTCGCCTCACCGGTGATCACGCTCACGCTCACCGACTCGCCGGCCTTGAGCCCGGAATTGGCCTGGGTAAGGCCGAGCGTGACGCCGTAGTCCACCACGCCGCTGCTCGTGGTCGACGTCGGGTCGATCTCCGCCACGGTCGCCGACATCGCGTTCGCCGCGTTGACGCCCTCAAGCGTCACGGTCGCCGCGGCGCCGACGTGCATGCTCGCCACGTCCGTCTCGTCGAAGGTGGACTGCACCAGCAGGTTGGACAGGTCGGTCAGCACGATGAAGCCGGTCGCCGAGTTCGTGGTGCCCGCTCCCCCGGCGCCGGTACCGGCCCCGGCCGCGCCGGTACCTGCGGCCTCGCTGCCGGAGCCCGAGCTGGAGCTGCCCGAACCCGAGCTGCCCGAACCCGAGCTCCCCGAGCCCGAGCTCCCCGAGCCCGAGCTGCCGGAGCCCGAGCTTCCCGAACCTGAGCTGCCGGCGCCGCTGCTCGATACGACCTCGCCGACGTCGGAGCTGATGGAGGCGACCGTGCCGGAGAACGGCGCGGTCAGCGCCGTGCCCGCCAGCGCCTGCT
>JBOHCG010000733.1:0-3735 GCA_050698735.1 Streptosporangiaceae bacterium
GGCGACCGCCGCGGCCGCAGGCGCCAGCCGCGGCCAGCCGGCCGCGACCGCGAGCAGCGCCACCCCGGCCGCGCCCAGCAGGGCGCACGCGGCATCGAGCCGGCCGAATTCCCGGTTACCGTGCCGCCACCCCGACACCAGGATCGCCGCGCAGGTGAGTGATCCGGAAGCCGTCAGCACGAAGCTGGGCCACTGCCCGGCTTCGGCCGCCCCGGCGGCGCCGACACCCATCGCCGTGGCGAAGATTCCCCACGATGCGAGCCGCGGATCCGCGCGCCGCTGCCGGACATCACGCAGGTACCTCCAGGACGCGGCGGTGACCAGCAGCGCCGCGGCGGCCGACGCGGCAGCCGCCCACAGCGCCCCGTCAGGCACCACGGCCTCGCGCCGGAACGGCTACAGGCGTACTGGACCGCTGCACGCCCTCACGCTCACCCGCCGCGCCCGGCGCCGTGAATCTCCGGCAGCAGGTTCCGGCGCTTCACTCCAGACGGGCGAGGCGGAACAGCCCGCCGCTGCTGTTTATGTCCCTCCTCGTACCGGCGCGGCGCCCCTGCGTCTTTTGCACCTTTAGTTACGCTGGTCTGCCCGGGCACGAAACAGCGCCGGCGCCTGGCAGCTTCCTGACCCCGGCGGCCCGGTCACCCGTGAGGAGGTCCGCAGCCTGTGGGAGCCTTCGAGCTATTCCGCGGGGACGCGCTCGACGCCTGCCGGACCTGGCCCGCCCCCGTCACCATCGTCAGCGACGGGGCCTACGGGGTCCGCGGCTTCCATGGCGACACGACCGGGGCGGACGCGCTCCCGGACTGGTACCGTCCGCACATCGCGGCCTGGTCCGCGGCCGCCACCCCCGCGACCACCCTGTGGTTCTGGAACACCGAGATCGGCTGGGCCAGCGTGCACCCGGTGCTCGCCGAGCATGGCTGGGACTACGTCCAGCTGATCATCTGGGACAAGGGCCGGGCCCACGTCGCGGGCAACGTGAATGGCCGGACCATCAGGCAGTTCCCGGTCGTGACCGAGGTGTGCGCGTTCTATCAGCGGAAGCTGACCCTGCCGGGACCCGGCGGCCCGTTGCCGGTCAAGGACTGGGTGCGGAACGAATGGGCCAGGTCCGGGCTGCCGCTGGCCAAGGCCAACGAGGCCTGCGGGGTGAAGAACGCGGCCACCCGCAAGTACCTGACCCGGGACTGGCTGTGGTACTGGCCGCCGGGTCAGATGACCGAGCGTCTGGCCGCCTACGCCAATGCCCGCGGCCGGCGGGCGGGCTGGCCGTATTACTCGCTGGACGGGCAGCGGCCGGTCACCGCGAAGGAATGGGACGCGCTGCGCTACCGCTGGCGGCACGCGCACGGCCTGACCAACGTGTGGTCGCGCGGGCCGCTGCACGGCGGCGAGCGGCTGAAAGGCACGCTGCGGCGGGCCGCGCCCCGGGTGCATAACCCGACGGCGGCAAGCGTGGCGCACCTGGCTCAGAAGCCGCTGGAATTCATGGAGCGCCTGATCGGCGCGGTAACCGAGCCGGGCGACGTGGTCTGGGAGCCGTTCGGCGGGCTGTGCTCGGCTTCGGTGGCCGCGGTGACGCTGGGCCGGCGCGCGTTTGCCGCGGAGACCGACCCGGCCTTCGCCGACCTCGCCGCGCAGCGGCTGGGACGGGCCGGGACGGCGCCCCGGGCAGAGGCCAGCTAGGCGGCCTCAAGCAGCATCCGGCCCGGTTTGCGGCCACGGGAACGCAGGCAGCCGGGCCAACCGTCGGCACCGGCGGGCGAGAAGCGCACGCCCAGCCCGGGCCGCGATAGCCCGCACCGGCCGACCGGGTTCTCCCGGGAATGCCGGATGGCGGGCCAGCGCCGGGCGGGGCAGGCGTGGACTCCCCCACTGCGGGTATGTTCTGGCAGGTCAAGCCCCCCTTAATGCCGCGCGGGCGGTCGGTCGGTCGCGAGGCAGGCGATCGGGGGGGCATGGGCGGCACGCCGGGCGGCCAGCGGGACCTGATCGGGCCGATGCTGGCGACTGCGGCCCGCGAGCTGCCTCCTGATACCGCCCGGTGGGCGGCTGAGCTGAAGTGGGACGGGATGCGCGCCATCGCCTACCTGTCCGGCGGCCAGCTGCAGCTCCGCTCGCGGGCCGGGCATGATGTCACGTCCGCCTACCCGGAGCTGGCCGGCCTGGCCGCGGCCGAAACGGCCGCCAGATGATCCTCGACGGGGAGATCGTGGCCCTCGGCGGCGGAATTCGGCCCAGTTTCAGCGACCTGCAGCGCCGGATCCACGCCCGGCAGCCCGCGGCCGCGCTGCTTGCCGCCGTGCCGGTCACCTACCTGGTATTCGACCTGCTCGCCCTGTCCGGCCGCAGGCTGCTGGCCAGCCCCTACGAGCAGCGGCGCGAGACGCTGGAGAGCCTGGGCCTGCACCTGCTGCCCGGCGTGGACGTGCCGCCGGGTTTCCCCGGAGACGGCCCGGCGGTCCTGGCGGTCAGCCGCGAGCACGGGCTGGAAGGGATCGTGCTCAAGCGGATGGGCTCTCCGTACGTGCCTGGCCGGTCATCATTGTGGCTGAAGATCAAGCACCTGAACGTCCTGCAGGTGGTCATCGGCGGATGGATTCCCCGCGGCGCGACCCGGGCCGAGGCCGTCAGGTCGCTGCTGGTGGGCGTGCCCGGCCCGGCAGGCCTGATGTACCGCGGGCAGGTCGGCACCGGATTCACCGAGCCCGCACGCCACGACCTGGCCCGCCGCCTCGCCGCGTCCGCCCTGCCGAGCTGCCCGTTTTCCGGCCGCGTCCCCGCCGACGTGGCCGGCCGGGCCCGCTGGGTCCTGCCCCTGCTGGCCGGCGAGGTCGGATTCACCGAGCAGACCCCTGCCGGGCAGTTCCGGCATCCCGTCTGGCGGGGCTTGCTGTCCGGCCCCGGCTGAGCTTCGCTCCCCCTGCCGGTCCTGCCAGCTCATCCGGAGCGCCCGCGGCCCGGCGGCCGGCCGGCCGGCCGTCACAATCGTCCCGAGACAACCTCCTGCTCGAGCTGGGCGGCGAGCACCGCGATGACTGCCGTCGCGGCCCCGGCGGGGGCCAGCACGATGTTCTCCCACGTCCCGGCTCCGTCCTGGCCGGCGGCCCGGGCCGGCATCCAGGCCGCCCCGCTGGCAGATGTCCACTCCGCGATGTCCTGGCGGCCCGGGCCGCCGAACAAGCCGGCCGCGGCAAAGCCGTCCGGGGTCGCTGCCGCCGCGGTGAAGGCCGCATCAGGCCCGGGCGCGCTGAACGGCACGTGCCGCCAGGTCGTGCCGCCGTCGGCGGACAGCTCGGCGACCGGCACGGTCCCCGCCCCGGTGGTGGCCAGGCCTAGCGCGGCCACCTGGTTCTCGTCGACCGCGATCTGCTGCAGCACCGCGGCGGACGCCCCGCCCGGAACCGGCAGGACGATCGTGGTCCACGAGACCCCGTCGACGGTGGTCCACACTGCCGGGCGGCCGTCATGTGACCCGGCAGACACGAATCCCTGCGCGCTCGCCGCGACCGCCAGCACGTGGCTGGAACCGGCGGCCAGGTTGATGTCATGGCCGCGGGTCCACCGGATCAGGTCCGGCGACCACCAGATATCCGCGACGCCGGTGCCGCCGGGGCCGGCCAGCGTGCCGGCGATGACGTACCCGGCCGGGCCCGCCGCGGCGGTCACCGCGGCGGCGCCGGCCAGGTCCCCGGCGATCGCGCCGGCGGGCCGCCAGGTCGTGCCGTCAGC
>JBOHCG010000734.1:0-3723 GCA_050698735.1 Streptosporangiaceae bacterium
CGGCAGCAGCCATTCGTACGGCAGCAGCCATTCGCTAGCTGACCTGGGCATTGTCTGGGATCAGGCTTCCGGTTCACGGGGCGCGGATCGGACAGTACGGCGCCTGCATGGTCAGGTGGTGGCAGGCTGGGTTCGTGGGTGAGCAGTCGCTGCCGGGCGGGTTCGTGACCACCGTGGTGCGGGCTGGGAACACGGTCAGGCGGGCGCAGCCTGAGGATCCGGGGTATGTCCACGCGGTGCTGAGGTGGCTGGAACGGCAGGGGTGGGACGGGGCGCCGAGGTTCCTGGGCACCGATGAGCTGGGGCGGGAGGTGCTCAGCTTCATCGACGGTCACGTGGCGTGGGAACCGGCACAGCCGCCGTCGGTCACCTCTGACGTGAGCCTGGCCCGGGTGGCCGGGCTGGTGCGGGAGTTTCATGACCTGACCGCCGGGACGCCGCTGGCCGCTGGCGCCGAGGTGGCCTGCCACAACGACCTGTCACCCAAGAACACCGTGTACCGCGACAGCGGCACCGGCCTGGCGCCGGTGGCGTTCATCGACTGGGATCTGGCCGCTCCGGGCGAGCGGATCCACGACATCGCCCACGTGTGCTGGCAGTACCTCGCCCTCGGCCCCGGCGGGGATGATCCGGCTGTCGCGGGCCGGCGGATGCGGCTGATCTGCGATGCCTACGGCCTGCCCGATCGTGGCAGCCTGCTGCCGGCCATCTTGTGGTGGCAGGACCGGTGCTGGCGCGGCATCGAGGCCAAGGCCGCCGGCGGCGACCCCGCAATGATCCGCCTGCGGGACAGCGGCGCAGCCCGCTCGGTCCGCGAGGCCTGCGACTGGGTCACCAGTCACCGCGCCGGGCTCGCCACCTGCCTCAGGTAGGCACTGGTACGGCAGCCGCCCTTCGCTAACCTAGCTGACCAGGGCATTGTCTCGAATCAACCGTGCGCGCTGGTGGTACCAGCGGGAGCGGGCCTGGTGGCAGCGCCGCCACGCTGACCAGTGCTCGACATGGCCGGGCGGGTGGTGCACGGATGTCGCGGCGCTGAGCAGGCGGGCGGTCTCGGGGACGGTCAGCGGGATCATCCCCAGGTCGGCGGGAGCCGGCTGGCCGGGCCGGGCCGGCGGCGGTGCCTGGGTATCGGTGCGGTCGCGCAGTGAGGCTGCGGTGACGGCGCAGGCCGCCAGGGCGGCCATGACCAGCACGGTGTGGCGGGCGATCGCTGTGTAGCGGCGGACCTGGGACTGGTCCAGGCCGAAGCAGTCCTTGCCGAATTCGAAATCTTCTTCGACCGGCCAGCGCAGCCCGGCCACGCGGATCAGCCGGGTCGTGGTGACCGGGTGGCCGGGCGGCGCGGTCGCCTCTTCGCAGAACTCCCGCAACTCGGTGCAGTTGCCGTAGACCTCGTCCCCGCAGATGAAATCGAACCGCACCCGGTCGGTGAACGCGTCCGCGCAGATGTCGATGGCCAGCTGCCCCTTGGTGCGGAACACCAGGCCGGCCGGCAGACCCATCGCCGCAGCTTTCGCCGGGTCGCTGATGTGCTCGGCGAGGATCCACTGCCGGGCGCCGATCAGCGCATGCCCGGTGCGCTTGCGCACATACGACAGGTGCACGGTGTTGATCCCGTTGGCCACCTTGCCCGCGCACCCCAGGTACTGCCGCTTGACCCCCGCGGTGGCGGTGCCCGCCTTCAGCTGCCCGGTCTCATCCAGCGCCCCGCTCACCAGGCCACCGCGCCGACCGGACCGGCCAGCCGCCTCATCCAGGCCCGCCACCGCGAACCGGCGCACCACGCTCATCGCCGCGAAGGCGTCCCAGACGGCGCGGTTGAGCAGCCGCTGCGTCTTGTCCGGCGTACGGTCTCCTGCCTGCTCAGCGATCGTCCAGCCGTTCCGCCTGGCCATGCCGCTGGCCACCGCGCTGACATACTTCCCTACCTGCAGCCACGGCTCTACCCGGGTCAAACACGACCGCAGCAGCACCGACAGCTCGGCTCGCTTCCGCCGGCCCAGCCCGGCCCCTATCCTGGCGGCAGCAGCCGCCGTCGATTCTGTTGTTCGCACAAACACACGATTGACAGGCGGCTGCGTCCAGTCGATCTAGAGCTTTCCCCCGCTTCGCTGCAGGTCACAACCCGAATGGGGAGGGTCGGGGACTGGCGCGGTTTCCGCTGGTCGCGGCTCCGTTTCCAGTCCCCGCCCGTCAAACCGTGCATGCGGTTCTCCCGCACACGGCTTACCGACGTTCTTCACCGGCGGCGTTCGGTGTTCCCCCGCCGGACCCGGAAGGGCCTGGGCGGGCGGACGGTTCCCTCGAGGCTGATCAGGCCCAGGTGGTTCGGCGATAGCAGCACCTGCTTGATGCCCCATCCCCAGGCCCGGCGCCGGTTGCCCTTCTTGGACAGCCACGACGCGAGCCGCACGAGGGCGTAGTTCCTGATCTGGCCGAGGACACGGGCCGAGTTCCCGTAGCGGAAATACCCGGCCCAGCCGCGCAGGAACAAATTGAGGTCCCTGACGATGTCCCCGGCTGGCATCCAGAGCCATTTCCGGCCGGTGATCTCCCGGATCCGGTCACGGGCATGCTGGATGGCCTTGCGTGAGGGCCAGCGGGCGAGGAAGGTCAGGTGCGCCGACTTCGGGGTCCACCCGCGCACCAGCCGGTGATGAAACCCGAGGAAATCAAACCCCGGGTTCCCCTCGGCCAGGTGCACGATGCGGGTCTTGGCCGCCTTGGGCTCCAGCCCAAGCCCGGCCAGCAGCGCGGTCAGCCGCGCCAGCGCGGCCTCTGCCTGCTCCCTGCTGTCGCACATCACCACCAGGAGAGTCGGCGGGGGGAATCTCACCCCCCGCCGCTCGCAGAACCGTGCGGAAGCCTCTCGGCTTACACGGCTCCCATCGTCCAGCCGTCGGGTTTGAGGCCGAAGCGCCAGTGAGCGAACAAGGCCGGGAAGCGTCCTGCAACCCGGGCCAGGAATTCCTTCGCCCGCCTTTCGCGTCGGCGCAGCCGTTTGTACTTCCGGCAGGCCCAGCGCACCAGGTGTTCGTTGATGCGCCGCAGGAGGGGATACAACATCGACTTGTAGAAGCGGCCGTAATAGTTGATCCAGCCTTGCACGATGCTGTTGAACATCTGTGCGAGGTCGGTGAGGGACTTGTCACTGCGCCGGGCGATGTGCCAGGACCGCATTTCCCGGCTCATCGCCTTGACCGCGTCCTTGCTGACCGCCGGGAGGAAGCTCACGAAATGCTTCCCCCACCTGTTCTTAGCCAGCCTCGGGCGGAACGTGTACCCCAGGAACGTGAACGACGTGACCTCATGATCGCCACGCCGGTCGGCGTCCTTGCAGTAAACGATGCGGGTCTTGGCCGGATGCAATTCCAGGCCAACCTCCGCCAGCCGCGCTGCCAGGGCATCCCGTACCGTCACGGCCTGCTCCTGGCTGCTGCAGTGAATTACCGCATCATCACAGTAACGCTCGAACGTGACACCCGGGTATTCCCGGGACAGCCACATATCGAACGCGTAGTGCAGATACAGATTCGCCAAAACCGGGGAAACTGCTGAACCCTGCGGAGTCCCCCGTTCCCGGGCCGCCAGCGTGCCGTCCGCCAGCCGCATCGGTGCTTTCAGCCACCGGGCGACATACAGCAGAACCCACCTGGCGTCGGTATGCCGCGCCACCGCCTTGAGCATCAGGGAATGGTCAACACTGTCGAAAAACGCCCG
>JBOHCG010000735.1:0-3717 GCA_050698735.1 Streptosporangiaceae bacterium
GCCCAGGCCCTGGCGCCCGTCCTGTTCGGCGCGGTCTCCGGCCTGCTCGGCGGCGGCACCGCAGGCCTGCGCACCACCTTCGCGATCATGCTGCTCCCCCTGGCGGTCGGCGCCTTCTTCCTCTACCGCGCCCGTCGTCCCTACCCCTCCGACCTCGTCACCGCCGCCCAGCTCACCGCCGAGCAACCGAGCCAGGCCGAGAAGGGAGCCGGCCGGGAATTATGACGCCTGGCATGCGTTGTCATAATGGAGGTATCCGGGAACCGAACCTGTCGTCGGTCGACGACTTTCCCGGTGCCGTGGCCACCAGCCCACCCGCGGGCGGCTCCGGGTCCGCGTGAGGCCTCCCGAGGTCCGGTCCGCCGATCCTCGGAGATCCGCGAGGCGGTTCGGCGTTCGATGCGCCGATCCCTCTGCTCGGGAGGTTCCTCGCCGGCCCGCGGGACCGTGGGGCATGCTGCCGTGGCCAGGATGCCCCGGCATTCCAGAGGAGGAGTCTTTGGCTCGACCAGGCCAGCGCCAGATGGGCGCTCGCCGTACCGCCCCGCGGAAGCAGCTACGCGTCCGCCACAGCGGCGACGTCGTCTCGGCGCTCGCCCAAACCGCCCGTGAAGTCGAGGCGGCTGTCCGGCGCGGCCCCGTGACGCCTGCCGTGCGCACGAAGTTCCAGGCCGTCGCCCTGCTGCTGCGGGACGAGCGCGCCCGCGTCCGGGCGGCGGATGCGACCGACAGCCGCCGGGCTGAGCAGCTCAAGCGCCTGGACGGCATCGCGACCATCCTCGCGACGACTGCCGTCAGGGACGCCGGGCTACTGGCGCTGCTGGCCGAGGATTCCGGCGTCTCCGACGCGGCCCGGTCACTGAAGCTGGAGATGCTGCGGGATCTCGGCATCGAGCCGGCGCCCGAAGAGATCGTGCCCGCGCAGACCGCGACCGCTCCCGTCGGCCAGGAGCGGCGGGTCGTGCCGCAGTCGGTGATCTCCCGGCAGCTGGCGAACCCCTTCCTCGCCCCCGACTTCTCCGCCGCTCCGCAGCTCACCTCCCGTCCGCGCCGCCTGGGCAACTGGGAACTGCTCAACCCGCTGCTGAGTTCCTTCGAGCGCGCCGGCGGGGGAGCCCCGGCGTGCATGGCGCTCCCGGCACCGACGGCCCGGTTCACCCCGGTCGGCCTGGAGCTGATGCCGCACCAGGGGCAGGTGGTCGCCGCGGCCGCTGCCGGTCACCGGACGTTCCTGCTCGCCGACGAGCCGGGCCTGGGCAAGACGGCCGAGGCGCTGCTCTCCGCGGAAGCGGCGAACGCCTACCCGCTGCTCGTCGTCGTGCCGAGCGTCGTCAAGACCAACTGGGCCCGTGAGGCGGCCCGCTGGACGCCGCACCGCCCGGTCACCGTGGTGCAGGGCGACGGCGAGGCCGTCGACGGCTTCGCCGATATCGTCGTGCTCAACTACGAGGTACTCGACCGCCACATGGGCTGGCTCGGCGACTTCGACTTCCGCGGCATGGTCGTGGACGAGGCTCACTTCATCAAGAACAAGACCTCGCAGCGCTCGCAGCGCGTCCTCGCGCTCTCCGGCCGCATCCGGTCCCGTGCGGCGCGGCCCCTGCTGATGGCGCTGACCGGCACCCCGCTGATCAACGACATCGACGACTTCCGGGCGATCTGGCAGTTTCTCGGCTGGATCGACGACAGCAAGCCCCTCGGCGAGCTGACGGACGCGCTCGAGGCCACCGGCCTGACGCCCGCCGACCGCGGCTTCTACGCCGCTGCGCGCCAGTGCGTGATCGACCTCGGCATCGTGCGCCGCCGCAAGGTCGACGTGGCCGCCGACATCCCCGCCCGCCGCATCGCCGACCTCCCCGTCGAACTGGACGGACGGGTCGGCCGGTCGATCCGGGCGGCAGAGAAGAACCTCGCCGGCCGGATGGTGGCCCAATACCAGACCGCGCTCGCGAACCGATCCTCCGACGCCGCCGTCGAGGGTATCGACCACGACCTCGTCCGCCGGGTGGCCCAGTCGGAGCTGAAGGACACGACGAGTAGGAAGTCCGGCGAGAACGTGTTCACCATGATGCGACGCATCGGCCAGGCGAAGGCCGAACTGGCCGCGGACTACGCGGCGCAGCTGGCCCGCAGCGCCGGCAAGGTCGTCTTCTTCGCCAAGCACATCGACGTGATGGACGCTGCCGAAGAAGCCTTCGCCCGGGAGGGGGTGCGTTTCTCGTCAATCCGCGGCGACCAGACGCCCACGGCACGGCAGGCGAACATCGACGCCTTCACCAGCGACCCGGAGGTCGCGGTCGCGGTGTGCTCGCTGACCGCGGCTGGCGTGGGCCTGAATCTGCAGGTCGCCTCGAACATCGTGCTGGCCGAGCTGTCCTGGACTGACGCGGAGCAGACCCAGGCCATCGACCGCAGTCACCGCATCGGGCAGACCGAACCGGTCACCGCGTGGCGCATCATCGCCGCGCAGACCATCGACGCCCGGATCGCCGACCTGATCGACGGCAAGGCGGGACTTGCCGCCCGGGCACTGGACGGGTCGGACGAGGAGGTCTCCTCGTCGGCCGACGTGCAGCTCGATGCGCTCGTCGCGTTGCTGACCGATGCCCTGCAGGCGTCTTCCGGAATCGCTGCATGATTCGCCACCAGCTCGATCCGTCACCGGCGACGACAGTAGACGTCTTCTCCCGTGACCTGCCGCCGGCCCTGACTGTCGACCCCGGCGACACGATCGTGCTGCGCTCGCTAAACGCGTCCGGGCACCTGCAGCCTCAGACGTTCCCGGGCGAGGAGGTGCCGACAATGGCAGGCAACAGGCGCCGCGGCCATTGCCTGACGGGGCCGATCGCTGTCCGAGGTGCGGTGCCAGGCGACGTGCTTGCGGTGCGCTTCATTTCCCTGCGCCCCGACCCCTGGGGCTATACCGTTGCCGGCGGCCGCGATACCCCGCTGAACAGGCGCCTCGGCCTGCACGAGTGCCCGCCTGCCTGGCTGCTGTGGCAGATTGACGCGGACGCGAGAGTGGCGACCTGCGGCCGGGGGCCCGCGGTGCGGATCGCCCCGTTCCACGGCGTGACGGGCGTCGCCTGGGACGAGCCAGGCGAGCACTCCACCACCCCGCCCAGGGCCGTCGGCGGCGGCAACATCGACTGCAGGGAGCTGGTCGCCGGATCGGTCCTGTACCTGCCGGTCGCCGTGCCTGGTGCGCTGCTGAGCATCGGCGACGGCCATGCCGCCCAGGGCGACGGGGAGGTGGCGGGTACCGCCATCGAGTGCGGCATGACGACCGAGCTTCAGCTTGAGCTGGTCACGCGGCGGCCGGTTCCGGGAGTGCACGCGGAGACTCCGGCTGGCAAGATCACCTTTGGCTTCAGCCCGGATCTCAACGCGGCAATGGGCGACGCGCTCGACGCGATGCTGACCTGGCTGCAGGCCACCTTCGGGGTCGGCAAGGCGACGGCGCTGGCGCTGGCCAGCCCGGTCCTCGACCTGAGGGTCACGCAGGTGGCGAACCAGTCCTGGGGCGTTCACGCGCTGCTTCCGGCGGGCGCGATCAGCTGACAGGAGGGGTCGTCCGGGGCGGAACCGGGATGATCGCCAGATTGGGTCTCGCCAGCGTGACGAGCACCGGCGAGACTGGGCGGCATGGGCGCGTGTGTCCGGATCCCGCTGTGGGTGTCGCTGCCCTGCGTGGCTGTGAGCGTCGCAGGCACCGGA
>JBOHCG010000736.1:0-3716 GCA_050698735.1 Streptosporangiaceae bacterium
ACCCTGACGCTGTTCTCGGCCCGGCAGCTGGTCAAGGCGCAGACGGCCTACCGCCTGGTCAACGATCTCAAGATCGTGCTGCCGATCCTGGCGCTGCTGCTGATCGCCATCGGCGTGTACCTCGCCAGGCGCCACCGGCGCGCCCTGATCGGCGCCGGGCTCGGCTTCGCCGCCTCCATGCTGCTGCTGGGCTCGGCCCTGCTGGTCATCCGCGGCGTCTACCTCAACAGCGTCCCGAACAGCGTGTTGCCCAGTAACGCCGCCGCCGACATCTTCGACACCTTCGTGCGATTCATCAGGACCGCCCTGCGCACGCTGCTGGTGCTGGGCCTGGTCGTCGCCATCGGCGCGTTCCTGACCGGGCCGTCGGTGACCGCGGTCCGGACCCGGGGCGCGTGCACGTCGGGGTTCGGCTGGATCCGGAGCGCCGGCGAACACGGCGGCGTGAGCACCGGGCCGGTTGGCCGCTGGACCTACGCGCACCGGATCGCGCTGCGGGTCTCGGCGGTCGGTCTCGCCGCGATCATCTTCGTGTTCTGGGGCCGCCCCACGGCGATGGTCGTGATCCTGCTCGCGGTGCTGCTGCTGGTGGTCCTCGGGCTGATCGAGCTGATCGGCAGGCCACCGGCACGGCCCGAGATAGCCGGCCAGGCCTGATCGGCCGGTACGTTGCTGATTCAGGCGGCCGGGCTGGCATTGCTGGCGGCGTTGTCCCCGGCGGCGCTGCTGGTCTCCGCCGTGTACCTCGGCTCGGCCCGGCCGCGGCTGATCGCCGCGGTCTACCTGGCCGGCGCGGTGTTCATCAGCGTGGTCTTCGGCGTGGTGATCCTGGTGGTGCTGCGCGGCGCCGGGCTGAACCACCCGGACCAGCACGCGCCCCGTTATGGCCTGCGGCTCGGCCTGGGCATCATCCTGCTCGCGGCCGGCGTCGTGGTGGCGAGGCGCAAGCCGCGCCCGCCAGATCCCGCGCGGCCGCAGCAGAACCTAGTGTCCCGGCTGGTCGCCAACCCGGCGCCGCTGAGCGCGTTCGTCGTCGGCCTCATTGTCTTCGCCCCCGGCATCACGTTCCTGGCCGCGCTCCAGGTGATCGCGACGGCCCGGGCCAGCGACGGCCTCACGGCCCTGGCGCTCATCGTGGTCGTGGTCATCAACGTGCTGCTGGTGTGGCTGCCGATCGTGTTCCACATCGCCGCCCCCGGGATTACCACGCGGTACCTGGTGGCCTTCAACGGGTGGCTGCGCGCGCACGGCAAGGTCATCCTTACCTGGGTGCTCTTCGCGGCCGGAGCGATCATGGTCGGCAACGGGATCTATGGGCTCACCGTGGTCCGGTGACGCTGCCACCCGCCGACGGCGGCAGCCGGGCCGTTCCGGCTCACCCGCCGCGGAGGATTCATGCAGGCCAGGTGCGGCGATACTGAATCATGTGGATCCACTCGACCGGCTGCGGTCGGCCAGCCGGCGTATGACCGACCCGTTCGAGGCGCTCGCGCAGAGCGTCGCCGAGCGCGTGCTCGACCTCATCGTGTCCGCCTTGGACGTGAACGCGCTGCTGCAGCGCGTCGACGTGAACGCACTCGTCGGGCGGGTGGACGTGAACGCGTTCATGCGGAAGATCGACGTGAACACCGTGCTCGGCCGCGTTGACATCTCGGCCCTGCTGGAGCGGGCCGACGTCAACGAGCTGCTCGACCGCGTTGACGTTGGCGCGCTGCTCAGCCGCGTCGACGTCAACGACCTCATGCGGCGCGTGGACATGGACACGCTCGTCGAGCAGACCGACCTGGGCGCGGTCATCGCCAGATCCTCCGGCGGCGCGGCGAGTGAGGCCCTGGATGCGGGGCGCAGCCAGGCGGTCGGGCTTGACCAGTTCATCGACCGCTGGGTGCAGCGCTCGCTGCGGCGCAAGCACCCCACGCCGGCCGCGCCGCCGGCCCTGCGCAGCGGCCGGGCCGAGTCATGAGCGCCGGAACGCGGGCTGCCCGGTCGGTGACATCGCAGGGACATTACGCGGGATCGGTGTCGCGGTTCCTCGCCTACGCCGTTGACATCGCGGTGAGCTCCGGTGTGTTCGCGCTCGCGCTGGCCGGCGTTTCCTATGTGGCAAGCGTGGTGACCGGCCGGCAGGTCTCCTGGAGCAGGGAAAACGTCGTCGTCGCGATCCTCTTCGTCCTCTGGCAGTTCGTCTACTTCGGCTACTCGTGGGCGGCGAGCGGCAAGACGTTCGGCATGGCCGCGCTCGGCGTGCGGGTGGTGCGGGCCGACGGCACGACGCTCGATCCCCGGCATGCGGTGCTGCGCGCGCTCGCGTTCCCGCTCAGCTTCCTGCTGTTCGGCCTCGGCTTTGTCGGCATTCTGGTGCAGCGTGAGCACCGCGCGCTGCACGACCTCATCGCCGGCACCACGGTCGTCTATGCGTGGGATGCACGGGCCGCACGGCTCCGGTTCCTCGCCCGCGAGGCCGAGCCGGGTGCCGGGCCCGGCATGCCGTCTCAAAACGGGTAGCGCCTGCACCCCCGGCATGGGCGGGCGGGAGGCACGCGATTCGGGCTCGCGCAACCATCCGCCGCGGGTGGCCCTCCGCACTACCCGTTCCGGCACGTCCCTGGCAGGCACATCTCACTAACGGCGTGGTGCGCGATTAGCGTTGGGCCGTGCTGGCCTGGCGGGCTGGCTGGTGTGTGATTACCGCTCGGCGGCGCGGTCGGAGACCAGGCCGGCGATGGCGGTGTAGGTCTCGTCGAAGTTCTCGCGGTGTCCGAGGTAGCGCTGGAGGGTCCGCCACTGCTTGTGCTCGGCGTTGGCGTGCTCCACGCAGATCCGTTCCGATGATTGCTGGTGGCGTTTCGCGTCCCAGGCGGCGGTTTCTTCCGGGGTCGCGTCCTTGTGCGGCCTGAGCGGCGGGGCCTGGACCTGATCGGGGAACTGTCTGGCCAGTCCCCGGTACCCGGCGTCGACCTTTGCCTTGACCTGGGGGAACTGGGTGAAGAGGTCGGCGATGCCCTCGGTGCGCAGCGCGGTCTGGTCGTGCATGCGGCCGGGGCGGAATGCCCCGGCCCACAGGGTCCGGCCCTCGCCGTCGGTCACGACGGCCGCCTTCTTGGTGTTCATCTTCTTCTTGCCGGAGACGAACGCCTTGCGGCCCGGCCGGCCGGCCGCCGGGCGGCGGACCTGCACTTCGGTGCCGTCGATCCGGAGTTCGGTGCCGTGGGCGGCGGCGTAGGCGAAGACGTCGGCGAGGGTGCGCAGCCGCAGGTCAGGGCGGCCGGGGACGGCGAACCCGCGGGCCGCCAGCAGTGGGCGGATCTCATGCACCGCGCGGGTCACGGTACAGCGGTGGACTCCGTACAGTGCCGCGAGGGCGGCGTGGGGGAGCTGCAGGCGCAGGTGAACGAGGGTGACGATGACGCGGTCGGTGAACGGCAGGTCGTGGTCCGGGCCCGCGCCCGGTGCGCGCAGGCGGCCGTGGCCCCGGCGCCCGAGCAGCCGGTCTTCCTCGGAGGCCGCCCAGGCGCCGGCGAGATCGGCGGTGAGCCTGCCGAGCCGCCGCGGCTGGAGGCCGGTGAAGATACGCTTGCTCATGGCCGCGCGGGCCCATCCTGACGACACATCAAGATCGTTCCGCGCGGCCGCTCACGTTCCCAGTACCGACACGCCGCAATCGCCCGCTACGCCCCACACATCGCTATCGCGCACCAAGTCGTTAGTTGCCGTCC
>JBOHCG010000737.1:0-3710 GCA_050698735.1 Streptosporangiaceae bacterium
CCAGATGAACGTGGCCGACAAGGAGCGCCTCTACCACGAAGCACGCCGGGTGCTCGTCACCGGAGGCCGGCTGGCCAGCTGGGACATCGCCGCCGGCAGGCCCGGGCCGCTGGACTATCCGCTTCCCTGGGCCGACCGGCCCGAACTCAGCCACCTCGCCACCATCGGCCAGCTGCACGCCGCTGTGGAGACCGCGGGGTTCGCAGTCAGTGACTGGAACGACCTCACCGACCAGGCGGCCGCGCTCATGGAGGCGATCTTGTCGCTCCCCCCCAGCCCGCTGGGGCTGCACGCCTTCGTCCAGGACTTCGCCCAGAAGGCCGGCAATCTCACCCGAGGTCTTGCCAGCGGGCGGCTTCGGGCCATCCAAGGCATCGCCCAAGCGGTCGCCTGAAACGTCGCATCGGCACGGCTCAGGCGACCGCTTGCGCCCGGTAATGGGTTTCGAGGAGGCCTCGGCATGGTCGTCGACCGCCGAGTTCCTCGAGGTCGCCGTGGCCAGCGGCGATCTGGTCCCGTGGCGGCGGGGCTGGAAGGCCCGCCGGCAGGGCTGGCCCGGGCGCACCTCAACGTGCCGCAGGCCGGGCTGCTGGGGCAGACGCTGGCCCAGGTCATCCTCATCGAGCGCGCCGGGACCTGGCTCAACGCGCGGCGCAGCGAAACACGCCGCCGGATCCTCGCCGCGATCGCCAACCGGCTGCTCCACCCCGCCGAACTCCCCGCCGCAACCGCCGCCGACCCGCTTCCTGCGCTGCGCTGGCTGCTGGACCAGCTGGACGGCGGTATCGCGCTCACCCAGACCGGCAACCTGAACCGGAAGTTCGTCCAGCAGAACGCGGACCGGTTCGGGTGGGACTTCCCCAGGCCGCCGTCGACCGAGGACGAGCTGTACGACCTGCACCAGCTGCGCCACTTCGCCCAGGACCTGGGGCTGGCGCGCCGCTCGGGCCGTAGGCTCACGCTGACCGCCAAGGGCCGCCGCCTCCTCGCCGACCCCGATAGCCTGTGGCGCGCCGTCGCCGCCGGCCTGCTCGGCGACAACGGCCTCTTCGTCTACGCCGGGGAGCTGTTTCTCGCCCTGCTCCTGGACGCCGACTCGGTGCCCGATCGCCAGGCGCACCGTCTGACCGCCAGCCACCGTCAGATCGTCGCCACCAGCCGCCAGGCTCAGGCCGTAGTGCCGGCTGGGCGCAGCCGGAACCTAGGCCGCCGGTCGGACCATGCGCACGGTGGCAGGCGCGCCGGGCTGGCCGGCCGGCGCTGACCGGTACTGCGGCACGCCGACGCAGGTGAATAGCAGAGCATCCACGGGTTCACCCAGGACGGCGGGCACCTCGCTGTCGATGAAGGTCATCCCGGTGGCGCTGGCGCCGAGCGCGTAGGCGGCCAGGTGCAGCCGACCCTCGGCCAGCCCGGCGGCGAGGTGCACCGTACGGTACTGCCGGTCGCCGAGCCCGGCCAGGTCAGACCCGGCGATGGCGACGAAGGCGGCGTCGCGGGCGAGGGTCTGGCCCAGGCAAACCCGGTGCAGCTCGCCGCGCAGCGCAGCCGCGCGCACCGGCGCGTCCAGGGAGGGCCAGCGGTACACGCCGGGCGGCAGACCCGCCACGTCGTGGACCACCACCCAGTGAGGCAGGCTGAGGCCACGCACGGCAACGCCCATGCAGGTGCGCAGCAGGTCCTGAGGCAGGCTGCGGCCGGGGTCCATCCGCCGCTGCGACCCCCGCGCGGCGATGACGCTCTCCACCGGCGCCGAGGCCGAGACCGGCACAGACACCGGATCGCCCCGTTCCCACGGCCGGCCGAGCCGACCGAATTCCCCGGCTCGCTGGGCCGCGGTCACGAGCGGAAACTCCACTGGCGCGGCGTCCACATCCCCCGCCGCGGCCGGGCCGCCCGGCTCGACGGCGGGAGGGGCCTTATCCAGGCCGACCACCGCCACCGGCAGCTCGTGCACCCGGTCCGCTCCGACCAGGGCAGCCACCCGCGCGTCGGGGAAACTGGTGTACAGCGCGGCCGCCAGGCCGGCCGAGTCGGCCAGCGCCACCAGCTGGGCGAGCATGGTGCCGGCGTCCCAGTACACGTGCCGGTAGCCGCGTTCCCGGTAGCGCCAGCCGGTGCGCCACGGCACGCCGGTGACGACCACGGCCGGCCCGCCCGCGAGCGGCGGGGGCCCGATCCGCACCAGCGCATGGTCCCACGGGTCATACCAGTGCACCCCGGCGGGCAGCGGCGTACCCGACGGCACCGCGACGTACACCTCCAGCGGGAAACGGCCGCCAGCCGACCCCGCCGCGCGGAACGGGTGAACCCCGTAGAGCCGGTCCATGGTGCGGACAACCCCGGCCGACAGGTACAGCAACCGGGACAGCTGGGCCAGGTCCAGCGCCGCGCGGCTGACCTCGGCGGTGCCCGCCAGCACCGCTACGGCCGGCGCTGACGTCTGCGGCAGTTCCCGGGGCAATGGGAGGCGGGGCAGGCCCTCCGGGTACCGCTTCACGAACCACGGCAGTCGGCCGAAGTCATTGACCTGCAGATCCTGGAGCACCCCGGGATCATCCACCGGCGCGTCCCAGTCCCGGCCAGGCGCATAGGACGTCAGCCGGTGCAGCCTCTGCGTGGCAGTCTCCATATCCCCCATCATGTCCCAGCCATCACCTTGATGACGACGCGTCCGCACCGGCCACGTGGCCACTGCCTCGCCGTCCTGCCCGTCACCGGCACCGGCTACGGCGGTGCGTCGATCCAGGCGGTCGGAGCCGGGAGCCGGCCGGGACGCTCACCGCCGCTGGTCTGGCCGTTGCAGGCGAAGCCGAGGGATTGCAGCGTCTGGGCGGCGCAAGTAAGACCGTTCCAGAGTCCGCACGGTATCGGCGTAAAAGACCTGGTCGTCCAGCGCCCGGTAGGAGGCAGCGGCGGCAGTGACCGCGGCGGCCAGCACCGGCTGCCCGCTGGCGCGCAGCCGGCTGGCAGCTTGCTCAGCGGTACAGAAGCTGAGCGCGGCCTTCGCGTGCGGCCGGTCACCGTGGTAGGGGGCCCCCTCGATCCAGGCATACAGATGGCCGCTGTCGAGGCCGAACGGCCGGATGTGCTGGTACCGGAACCCGGCCGTCTGCAGCGGTACCCGCAGCACCGTGTCGATCAGGTAATCCTCGCCGGCAAGTACCTCCCCGGCGGGCAGGCCTGGGCCTTCGGCTCGCTCGATGAGCACGCACCGGCCATCGGGCAGGAACGGCACGAACGTCACCTGCCGGACTTGGTCGCCCGGCGGGTCGTCCTCGATCAGCGTGAACACGCCCGGCAGACTAGCCGGACCCAGCCTCTGCCACCAGCTCCGCAGCACTCTTCGTTGTCGGGGAAGGTCGAGCTGGCGGGCGCCGCGCCCGTTCAGGTGTGCCGCGGGTGCGGGCCGCCGTGCCGCGGCAGTCCGAGTGGCCGCGGTCTGGGGCCGGGTCGTCTGAGCACCACGAACAGGCCACCACCTTTGCGGCCCATCAGGCAGAACTGGGTCGCGCGGCTGCAGGATTTCGGCGCGACATAAGCCGACTTGGGCCAGGGCGACGTCCCGTGGACAGACGTGCCTGGCCGACCCGGAGGGAGACGAGTTCGACGTCCTCACCCCGCGCTGAAGCGGAGCCTCTTTCCGATGCCACCGACACAGCGCAGCCACCGAGATGATCCGGTCCTGGGTCCCGCGCCCCCGCCGGGCC
>JBOHCG010000738.1:0-3710 GCA_050698735.1 Streptosporangiaceae bacterium
GCGCTGGCGCGCGCCAGCGCCCGGTCAGTGGCCGCGCTGGCCGCGCTGGCGGTCGTGCTGATCGGGGCAGTCCCGATGGCCTTGGCGTCGGTGAACCGGACCGCGAACCCGATCCTGGCCCAGGCCATCGACGGCGACAATGTCCCTATCAACCAGCCTGCTCCCGACTTCCAGCTCACCGACCAGAACGGGCAGACGGTCACGATGGCCAGCCTGCGCGGCAAGGCCGTGCTGATGACGTTCCTGGACCCGGTGTGCACCAGCGACTGCCCGCTCATCGCGGCGGAGTTCAGGGAGGCGGGGGTGCTGCTCGGCTCGGCGGACAAGGACGTCGAGCTGGTCGCCATCGTGGCCAACCCGGTCTACCGATCGGCCACGTTCACCCGGGCCTTCGACCGCCAGGAGGGGCTCAGCAACGTGCCGAACTGGCTGTACCTGACCGGCTCGCTGAGCCAGCTCGATAACGTGTGGCGGCGGTACGGGATCGCGGTGGAGAGCCTGCCCGCGGGCGCCATGGCCGGGCACAACGACATGGCCGTGGTCATCGACCGCCTCGGCGTCATCACCCAGGAACTCAGTGCCGACCCCGGACCGGGCACCGCCAGCACCCAGTCCTCGACCTCCGTGCTGCTCACCCAGTACGCCCGCCAGGCGCTGGCGGGCAGCTCATGAACTGGCGGGGCGCCGGCCTGGCAGTGCTGTGCGCGGGCTTGGCGGCCGGCTGCGGCACCCAGACCACGACGGCCGCTTCCCCGGCCCCGCAGGTGACCACCGCGCCGCTGAGCACCTCGCTGAGCACCTCGCTGGCCACCTCGCTGGCCATCGCGCAGGGCACCTGGGCGGTCGCGGTCATGGGCGGGTCGGCGGCCGCGGAGAACAACTTCTGGCAGCTGTTCGTCCGGCCGACAGGAGCCAGCAGCTGGTCGGAGGTCACCCCGCCGGGCGTGGCCGACAACGGGGGACTGGTCGCGGCGGCCGGGCCGGCGGGCACGCCGCTGCTGGTAGGGTTCCGGCCCAGCCAGGGACTCACCTTCTCCCCGCTGGCCGCGAGCACCGACCAGGGCAGGAAGTGGACCACCGGCCTGCTCGGCGCCGGCCTGGCCGACGTCCCGGACGCGCTGGCCGCCGGCCCATCGGGTCGCGCCCTCGCGCTGCTGCGCGACGGCACCATCGAGACGGCGGCGACCGCCGGGGCGGTCGCTGCCGGCCCTGCCGCCGGGAACCGCGACGCTCGCGCCCGGGACCGGCGGTTCCTGGGACGCGCTGGCGGTAGCCAGGTCCAGGCTCACCGTCTGGCAGCTGGCCGCGGCGGCTACCGCCTGGGCGAAGGCCCAGGTGATCAACGTGCCGATTCAGTACGGCTCCTCGAGTTAGGACCGCCATGAGCTACCTACCCGACCACTGGTCCTTTGGTCGTTCGATCCCTCGCCCGGTTATTGCGCGCCTGGCTGTCCCGGTGCTACGGCCATCACAGGGCTCGGTGCGCGGGTTTGCGCTCGCCTCGGTAATCGCGAACGCGGTCCTGATCTGCACCGGCGCGGCGGTGCGGCTGAGCTCGTCCGGGCTTGGCTGCCCGGACTGGCCGCAGTGCACGAAGATCAGCGTGGTAGCTGCCCATTCGGCCGGGCAAACCTCGCTGAACACCGCGATCGAGTTCAGCAACCGGCTGCTCACCTTTCCGCTGGCCACGGTCGCTGGGCTGACCTTCATCGCCTGCCTGTGCTACAAGCCGGGCGGCCGCCGGCGGCGTGACCTGGTCTGGCTGTCGGCCGTGCTGCCGGCCGGCGTGATCGCGCAGGCAGTGGCCGGCGGCATCGTGGTGCTCACCCGGCTGAACCCGGCCATGGTCGCCACGCATTTCCTGCTGTCCTCGGCGATCCTCGCGGCCGCGGTCGTGCTGCACGTACGGGTGGATGAGGGGGCCGGCCCCGCGCGGTCACTGGTCCGCCCCGATCTGCGGTTGCTCGCGGCGCTGCTGGCCGTCGTGACCGCCCTTATGCTTGCCGCCGGCACCGTGGTAACCGGGACCGGTCCGCTGGCCGGCACGATCATCGACAGCCACGGCCGGCGTAGCACCGTGCCGCGGTTCCGGTTCCCGCTCCAGGATGTCACCCAGTTGCACGCCGACATTGGCTGGTTCATCGGGGCACTCGCGGTCGCTCTGGTGATCGGGCTGTGGTTCACCGACGGGCTGCGGCGCGCGGTCAGGATCAGCCTGATCGTTCTCGTCGGGCTGGGCGTGCAGGGGACGATCGGTTACGTACAGTACTTCAGCCACCTGCCCGCCGGGCTGGTGTGGGTGCACGTCGTCATGTCTGTCGCGCTGTGGATTGCCGTACTTCGGCTGTACCTGTCCACCCGCACGCGGCAGCCGCTGCCGACCGCGGGTGCCGTCCCGGCAGCAGCGAGCGGCCCGCTGCCGGAGACGGCACACCTGTAAGCCGCCGGCCGACTGGGGCGGCATCCCACAGGTCGTAGTGGTGGCGGTTCCCGCCCAGGAGGCCATCACGCTGGACAACGTCACCGTGCGGGTGGACGCGGTCGTCTACTACCGGGTGGTCGACCCGTACAAGGCGATCATCAACGTGCAGAACTACCACCACGCGGTGTCGCAGGTCGCCCAGACCTCGCTGCGGTCGGTCATCGGCCAGAACGACCTGGACCAGCTGCTATCCGGGCGGGAGAAGATCAACGCTCACCGTCCTGGAGGTCTTGATCGGCCCGAAGAAAGGTCCGGCGCTTCACACTCACCTGCGTGAGGACGAACTGTGGTACGTGATCGAGGGGACTTCCGGTTCAAGGCCGGCGATGCCATGCTCCGGGCATCGACGGGCGGCATGGCCACCCGGCGGCAAGACCCTGCTGCGCCCGTAAAACCGGGCCGCGAAAGGCAGGACCGTGACGAGCGCCACGGTCCGTTCAGGGAAAAGAATTTTGAATCTACCGAACGGGCAGTGGTGCACCGGGCCTGTACCGGCGACCGTCCTGCCTGGTTACTCCGAGCACCCCAGCTGGTCGCGGCGGCGGGTCAGGTAGGCGGTCTCGGCGGTGTTGCCCGCCAGCTCGATGGCCCTGTCGTACGCCGCGCGCGCCTGCTGGCTGCGGCCCAGCCGGCGCAGCAGGTCGGCGCGGGTCGCGTGGTAGGGGTGATAGCCGGCCAGCCTGTGCTCAAGACGGTCGACTGCCGCCAGTGCCACCTCCGGGCCGTCAAGCTCGGCGACCGCGATGGCCCGGTTGAGGGCGATGATCGGCGAGGGATCGAGCCGGACGAGCTGGTCGTAGAGGGCGACGACCTGCGACCAGTCGGTGTCGCGTACGTCGCGGGCGGAGGTGTGCACGGCGCCGATCGCCGCGAGGATCTGGTAGCGGCCCGGAGCCACCCGGGCGGCCAAACGCTCGCGCACCAGCCGGTGCCCCTCGGCGATCAGCGCCGAGTCCCAGGTCCCGCGGTCCTGCTCGCCGAGGGTGACCAGTTCGCCGCTCGCCGAGACCCGGGCGGTGCGGCGGGCCTCGGTGAGGAGCATCAGCGCCAGCAGCCCCGCCACCTCGCCATCGTCCGGCATGAGGGCACGGATCAGGCGAGTGAGCCGGATCGCCTCGGCGGTCAGGTCGTGACGTACGGGATCGGTGCCGGGGCCGGTCGCCAGGTAGCCCTCGTTGAAGACCAGGTAGAGGACGGCGAGTACGCCGGAGACACGGGCCGGGAGATC
>JBOHCG010000739.1:0-3701 GCA_050698735.1 Streptosporangiaceae bacterium
CGCCGCCGCGCCCTGGACGCCTGGACCCGCATCGCGCAGATCCTCCAGCGGTCCGACCCCGACCAGGCCCTAGCCGCGCTGGAGGCCGCCCTGACCCACGACCCGTACAACGAGTATGTCTACCAGCAGATCATGCAGCTGCAGGCCGCAGCGGGCCGCCCCGACGCCGTCCGCCGCACCCTGGCCCTGCTGGAAACCCGGCTCGCCGACCTCGGCGTCACCCCGGGCGCCAGCACCCGCAAGCTCGCCGTCGCCCTGCTGGGCAAAGCGCCACCGCCCGGCGGCCATGTAAAATCCGCAGGTCCGTGAGCAAATCCGGATGATCATGAGCATCCGATGAGCAAAATCCGGGTTTCGTGAGCAACGGAGTGCCGGTTTCGGCATTCGCACCTGCGGAACGGCGGCCAATGTAAGGTGCGCTGACCTTGGCCGCGGCAAGGTGAGCGCGCTCTTGGAAGCGGTGCAGGAGGATGAGCAGCCCGCGTTCTGACCTGGGAGAAATAGCGTCAGCTCGTCATGCATCGTCTGCGTTGAGGATCCCCAGCAGCCTGAGAAGGCGCCCGAGTTCGGGATTGGAGCGGGCTCGCGCGTCAAGATCAATGCCGTTGATTGCTGCTTCCGGCGTGATCGGCAGCCGCCGATCTGGAAGGCCGAGAGCGATCTCTAGATTCGGATCAATCACGATGATCGCGTACTCAACGTCCGCCGGTGCGTCGGCCTCTGCAAGGGTGCGTTCGATCTGGCGTCTTACCTCATCTGGCTGCCGGTCGCCATCTGCGACGATAATCAGTCTCTTAGCATCGGGCGCCAGGCCGAGCTGCGCCAGTGCCACGAGCGGCTGGTTGAGGCGTCCCCCGGCAGGCGTGAGCGTAGTTCGCGATTTAACATTACGCACCTCAAGCAGGGCGCGCATGACTGCAACGTCTGAAGGCCCTTCCACGATTACCAGCTGGTCCGTGGGCGCCCCACGGGCGTGTGGCCGACCTGGGCCAGGTCCGGGCAGCGGCATGAAGGGGGTGCCTTCCTCCGCGGCGGCACGCAACTTGAAATCAATTGCAGCCTCGATGCCAATTCCGTCCGCGCGGGCGAGGTTTCGCATGTCGTCGCCGTCGAACAAAATGAGGTTAAGTGACTTGCCTGCGATGAGGGCATCCACAGCGTCCTTAGCCTCGATCCACCGACCAATGCCGGTAGATCATTTCCGGCCTGATTCCTGCCTGAGGAGTTTTCCGGGGTGATTCCGGGCGTGGGCGTCCTGCCGTTCGCCTGTTGTGCGGCTTGTCCGGGGTTCTGGCTCGGGGGCGGGGGGTCAGGGTGGCCGTTGCGGCCGTCGGGGGTGCGGACCGGTCCGGGCTGGTCAGGCCGCTGCGGCGGGCGGGCCGCAGGCCGCGTAGAGGAGGTTCAGCCATTCCTGCTCGCGGTGCCAGGCCTCGGGCAGGTGCAGGTGGATGTGGCCGCGGCCGCGGCGGGCGGTGCGGGCGGCGACGGCGATCAGGTCCCGGCGGATGGTGGCAGCGCGGGCCTTGGCGAAGGGCAGGCTGGCCAGGGCGCCGGCGGCGCGCACCAGGTTGTGCGCCATAGCCGCGATCGACAGCCAGGCGGCGTTCGCGGCGAAGACCCCGGAGGGCATGTGAGCCAGGGGGCCGCTGGTGACGTCGGCGAAGACCTGCTCCACGACGGCGTGGTCGCGGTGCTGCCCCTCGGCCTGGATGAGCTCGAACGGGGAGTCGGTGAACACCGCGTGGTAACGCCAGACGGGGAACAGTTCGTCCTGCCCGGCGGCCGCCTGCTTGTTCAGGTCCCGGACCCGCCGGACGACCAGCCGCGCCGTGACCGCCTGGCCTTTCTTCGACGCGAACGCCGTGTAAGAGACTTCGGCGACCTCGGCGTCGGAGATCCAGGCCTCCAGCTGGTCGTCCCAGATCGCGCGGGGGTACCGGATCGGGGTCCAGGCCTGGTCGCCGATGGCGGCGATCGCGGCGCGGATGCTGGCGTTCATGGGGGCGGTGACGGAGAACCGGGCGCCGCCTCGGCGGACCGCGCCGATCACCGCGGCGTTATAGAACGCCGAGTCCATCCGCACGATGAGGGTCCCGGTGCAGCCGCAGTCCCTGGCGGTGCCGATGGCCCGCGCGGCCAGGCTGGCCGCGCCGCGGGCGGAGGCGGCGTTGCCGCCGCGCAGCCGGGTCGCGGCGATCACCGGCGCCGACAGCGGCGTGCTGACCACCGCGGCCAGCGTGTTCAGGCCCCGGACCAGCAGCGATTTCCCCTGGATCTTCGTGTGCCCGAACCGCGCGCCCTGCTTGTGGTGCCCGTAGACCCGCTTCTGCATCGAGTCGATATCGATGAAGGCCAGCGTGTCCGCGCCGGGCAGCAGCGGCGCCTGCCCGGACAGCGCGATCAGGAACTCCCGGCCGGCCTTCTCCAGCTGGCTCACGTTGCCCCAGGTATAAGAGCGAAGATGGGAGCCCAGCGTGGACGGGGCGCGGACGCCGCCGAACAGCGTGCTCATCGCGCCGTGCCGCAGCAGGCCCATGTCATCGATCGAATCGGCCCCGGCGGCCATGCCGGCGACCAGGCACGGGACCTTCAGGTGCGCGTTGACGCCGCATTCCCCGCCCGGCCGGACGTGCTCCGCGATCAGGTCCGCCAGGCCGGCCCGGTCCGCCAGGGCCATCACCGGGATCAGGCCGGCGTGCGACACGAGATTCGGGTCATCGAACGATGCGTGCGTCTTCGCCAGGCTATGCAACAATCGCATTTGCAAGGTGTCCTCTCGAACCGGGTACCGGAAGCTTTAGACACTCCCATTATCCCAGGTCAGAGGGCACCTTTCACGTTTGACACGCCCGAAAACACCCTAATTGACCGGTGGATCGAGGCTAAGCGTCTTGGGTCGGTCAAAGGGCAGGCCCCGGCGAACAAAGGCAAGCGGTACCGCGCCGAAGTGCTGTCGCGGGCCGAGGCTGACCGGCTCATCTCCGCGTGCTCGGCCACCACGATGACCGGCATCCGCAACCGCGCCCTCATCACGATCCTGTACCGCGGCGCCTGCGCATCAGCGAAGCGCTAGACCTGCGCCCGGTCGACATCGACCCCGAGCGCAGCACGGTACGCGTCATCGACGGCAAGGGCCACAAACCGCGGACAGTCGGCTTGGATCCCGGTGCGCTGGCCACCGTCCAGCGGTGGGCGGACAAGCGCCGCCAGGCCGGTATCCGCGGCGGCACCTTGCTGTGCACCCTCCGCGGCGGCCACATGTCCCACCAGTACGCTCGGGCAATGCTCCAGAGGATCGCTGACAAGGCCGCGATCGAACGGCGGGTCGCGCCGCACCAGTTGCGTCACACGCACGCCGCCGAGCTCGTCGCCGAGGCCGTTCCCATGCCGCTCATCCGTGACCAACTCGGGCACTCGTCCTTGGCGGTGACGGACCGCTACCTGCGGGACGTGGCGCCGGGCGAAGTCATCGCCGCCGTGCAGCGCCGGCAGTGGACCGAACCGGCCGCGCCCCGGGCGTAGCGGCCACGCTTGCCGCTTCCTCCGCCCGCTTTGATTCGACTCCGGGGCCCGGCTAAAGGCGTGGCCGCCCTGCCCGACGTATGATCCCGGTATGAGCGACAGGAAAGCACGCCTGACCGTGACCGTAGATCCCCGCCTCGCCGCTTACGCCGAACAGCTCGTGGAGGCCGGGAAAGCAC
>JBOHCG010000740.1:0-3686 GCA_050698735.1 Streptosporangiaceae bacterium
GTCGGGGAGCTTGCGCTGGCTGAAGCCCTCGATCAATCGCCTGGCGACCTGTCCGGGGTCGGGGGCCTTCTCCCAGCTCTGGACCGGCGCGAACTCCCACTTCAGCGGGCTGTCCGTACCGCCGGTGCGGCGATACTTCAGGTACTGGACCGCGTCCAGGCAAACGGTGCCGACGGCGCCGGCCAGCAGGCCTCCGGCCACCGCCGCGAGCGGGGTAAGGCTGTGCCTTCTGATGCTCATCATTGCTCCTGGCTGAGAGATGGGCAGGAAGAACGGATGTCTCCGGCCACGCGGTCAGTGCCGATATCCACGATCGCGTTCCGGAGCGGTCGCCGTACCAGGGAGGCACCCTGGTCGATACCCTGGCCTTGACGGACGGTCCGGGGGAGCGGAGTGCTGCGGCATGGGCGCAAGGCTCCGCCGCACCGTGGAGCCGTGCCAAGGCCCTGACCGAAGCGTAATCTTCCAGGACCGGCCGGGCAATGACGCACCCCCCCGCCGCAAGAGATCGTCCTGCGGCGGGTAATGCGAACGCCCCGCCGGCGGGGTAGATGGGTCCGATCCGTCGAAAAATAAATTCAATTATTCAGAACGAGCCGTGGTGTTACGTCTCGCACACGCTGATTACCGCTCCCCACCGGTAAAGATGGTAAGGAAGAACAGGAACACGTTCAGCACGTCAAGGAAGATCGACGCGGCCAGCAGCGGCGCGACGGCCATGTCCTTGTTGGTGCGCAGCCGCTGGAAGTCGAACATGGTGAACCCGGCGAAGATGACCAGGCCGAGGATGGAGTAGGCCAGGTCGGCGCCGGGGATGTGGACGAAGATCAGCACGATGCCGACCACGATCAGCGCCAGCAGCGCCCAGAAGCACACCCGGGCGAGGGCGGTCAGATCCCGGCGGGTGGCGTAGCCCGCCGCGCCGAACGCGGCGATGAACAGCGCGGTGGACCCGCCGGCCTCCCAGAGCGCGCGCGGGTCCATGCTGCCGTAGTAGGCGACGGTCGGTGCCACGGCCAGCCCGATAAGCAGCCCGAATGCGGCCAGCAGCGCGACGGTGGCCTCGGTGGACCGTCGCGCGGCAAACCGCATGCCGAACAGGCAGCCGAACGCGAGGATGAACGCGACGATGCCGACGCCGCCGCTCAGGTTGTGGCCCGCCCAGGCGCCGAGCGCGAACAGCCCGGCGGTGAGCGCGACGTAGCCCATGGTCTGCGAGAACAACGCGTGCGCCTGCCCGCGGGCCGCCGTCCCCATCTGCTGATAGTCAAGGGTCTGAGTCATGCGCTGCTCCTTATTCCGGGCCAGTGGTTCCATGCTGATATCCACGGTCCCGCTAGGGAGGAGCTGGCCGCACCAGGGATACACCCTGGTCGGTCCACTGGTGTATCCCAGCTAATTAGCTGTCAGACCAGGCTGGCATGCTCAGCCTGAATCGTCTACGATTCGATCGCTGGTTCCCTGAGAGGAACACGATGAGTAACAAGCCACACCTACGCCCTCATCAAAAAAAGCGGCAAGCGAGCCGGGTCACCAGCCTACTCGTGGCGATTCTCGTCATCGCATTCCTCGCCCTCGCAATCGCTCTAGAGGCGACCGGTCACATCGTATTCCGTGGCAGGTTAATCCTGCTGATTAAGCAGGGTCGCGTTGAGCCAGCAGACTGTCGTCCCGGCTACATCGACCAGCTACAGACAGGTCCAAGATGATCTTGAGAGCCTACGTTTTGCCTGCCCTCGGCCGGCAAGTGTGACCACCTCCGGTGACTCCCAGGCGCATAATGGAGCCATGACTGCGCCGCAATCGGACCGCCCGCAGGTCCTCGGTCGACCGGCGGAGACGCCCGCCGCGATCCGGGCTGTGCTGGCTGCCAACGCCGGACCTGAGGTGCTTGCGCGGTATGACGCCGAGCTGGACGGGGCGTTCGTAAAGGCCCGTGAGGACGGTGACCTGACGGTGCTGACCGCGACGGTCCGGCGGTGGTGGTTTGAGGCCGACGCCTGGCGCGACCCGGAGGCCCAACGGGCGTTCCTGGCCCGGGTGGACGGCTACGCGGCCGACGGGCCTCCCTTGGCCGGGGAGCGCATGAGCTGGCAGGAGTTCCGGGCTCTTCCCAGCGCCTGAGGTGTCATACCGGTGGGAGCTTGATGGTCCCGCGCAGCTGGACGCCGCGAGCTTGCCCGAGCACGTGCGGCAGGAGCTGGACCGGTTCATGGAAGCCGTCACGATCGTGGATCCGGCTGATTACGGGAGGGTGCCGGGCGGTCCGGACCGGGCGGTCCGGACCCTGGCCTTCGGGCCTAATAGCGAGGGCCTGGTGACTTTCCTGGTGTACCCGCCCGACGAGCTACACCCACGGACACAGATCTTGTAGCAGACCAGCCAATCATTCCGGCGCCAACCCACTAAGCCTGGGCACTGTCACCTACTGGTCCAGCAGCCGTTCCCACAAGATCTCGTCGCGCCACATCCCTGCGGTGAAGATGCGCGAACGGGCGACCCCGAACGGCACGAACCCGTTATTGCGCAGCACATGCTGTGAGCCAAGGTTGTCCATCTGGGTGATGGCCTCGGCGCGATGCAGTTCAAGCTCGGTGATCATCACCTGAACCGCAAGACTGACCGCGCGCGTGGCGTGCCCTTGCCCTTGGTGCGGGTACGCGATCCAGTAGCCGAGCTCTGCCTTCCGCCACGCCCGGCGCAAAATGTTCTGGACCGTCACCTGCCCGATAACAACGTGTCGCCCTGAGGTGTCGTTGGCGACCGGATCGGATGCAAGTACCCCACTGCTTCGGATCCTTGCCGGATCGGAACCGGCACGTTCCGATCGGGGTCAATGATCCGGGATGTGAGCGATCTTGTGCGCGTGCTCGTCAATTTGCAAGCACTCGACTAGCAGAATCGACACTGTCTGGCCGCATCAGCGGCCACCCAGCCGGACCCTGCCGTCGAGGAGTTCCCTCGCAAGGTCCAGATGCCCAGCATGTCGGGCCGTCTCCTCGATCATGTGCAGCACGACCCAGCGAACGTCTGGCGGTTCGTATCGCCCGTGCGTACCGCGTGGCGGCGCCGAAAGCGGAGTGGCGGCGAGGACTGACTCTGACTCCGCGCACTGGTCGCGGTAGAAAGCCAGGACCTCTGCTGGGGACGCATCCGTCGTGAACACCACCGACATGGGATCGTAGGGCGGCTGATCCTCATCGACGTCGCCTGGCAGCTCGGGCTGCTTGCCCGCCACGACGCCCTGGAACCAGTGCCACTCAGCGCCGCCCAAGTGCTCCAGCATCCCGGCCGGCGTCCAGCCCGTAGGCACGACCGAGCGGTGCCATGCCTCCTCGCTGAGCCCCTCGACGATGGCGAACACCGATTCGCGCTGCGCCCGTAGAAAGGTCCGCAGCATTTCGTCGCTGGCTTCGCTTGCGTCATCTGCGTTGCTGGTCATCTCGGTGTTCCTCCGCTCGTCGTTCGTTCAGTGAGCGATTCGCCACAGCCATGACGAAGTCTAGAAGCGCGGATCATCGGTCCGCGATCATCGAACGTGTCACAAGACCCGCCGGTGACCTGTCATCCGCCAGCGGGATGGGACCAGTGGCTCGCCATGACCTAGGGACCACCTTGGCCGGTTACGTGAGCATCATGGTGTGGCTGGGGCGGGGGCGTCAACTCCGGGTGCGGGCGGGCGCTGG
>JBOHCG010000741.1:0-3682 GCA_050698735.1 Streptosporangiaceae bacterium
TAACCGCGGCGGCCGGGAGCTTGTCAATCACGGGGGAAAAATTCACATTCCGATAATCTCACAGGTTCTACCGATGTGCCGGCGACACGCCGGGATGTAGCCCTGTAGTACTAGACGGCCCGGTTCGGGTGCTGGCCGGCGGAAAAGGGGCGGGCGCTATCACGACAGCGCTATCACGACAGCGTTGCGGAGTGCCGTCGGCCCGTCCTGACCATGGGATGCCTGGGTATCGTGAGTGAGATCCGTGGCACGCCTGCCCGATCCTGGCCGGTGCGCGGCTGGTATCAGCACGGAGACCGTCCGCGGGCTGCTCGCCTCCCTCACGGCGACGGCACGCAGATGCTCGCGAAGGGAACCGATGGGTAGCCGCGCTCAGGGGCCGATCGCGTTGCGGCTGGCGCTGGCGTTCGTCGCCATCGCGGTGCTGAGCGTGGTGCTCGTCGGCGGGCTGGCCGTGGTGTTCAGCGAGAAGGACATCTCGGTGCTCGTGCAGCAGCGCCGCGACGATCTGGCTCGGGCGCTGGCCATCGATGCGGTCTCGACTTACAACACCGGCCGGCCTGGCTGGTCCGACGTCGACCTCACGCCCGCGCTGGAACTCGCCGCGAGCAGCGGCACGGACGTCGCCGTCATCGACGTGAACGGCCGCGTCGTGGCCTCCAGCTTCGCCAGTCCGAAGCACGCGGCCGGAGTGATGCGGCGCCCCCTGATCCTCCGCGGCCGGCGGATCGGCACCCTGCTGGTCCGGTTCACCGGCCGGGGACTCGTCGCGTCCGCGGACAACCTGCGTAGCTCCCTGGAGCGCGCCGTGGTGGGCGCGGCCGGCCTGGCTGCCCTCGCCGCGCTGGTCCTGGCGCTGCTGGCTTCCCAGCGGATCACCCGCCCGGTCGGCAACCTGATCGTAGCGGCGCGGGCGATGGCCCTCAGAGATAGCAGCGCCAGGGCAGGCGACTTGCCCGGCGCCCCGGCGGAACTGCGGGAACTTGGGGCGGCTTTCGACCAGATGGCCGACTCCCTCACCGCCCAGGAGCAGCTGCGCCGTGACCTGGTCGCCGACGTAGCCCACGAACTGCGGACCCCCGTCGCGGTGCTGCAGGCCAACACCGAGGCGCTGCTGGACGGGATTGTCGCGCATACCCCACAGCAGACCGCCGCGCTGCACCAGGAGGTGCTGCGGCTCGGCCGGATTGTCGATGACCTGCAGACTCTCGCAGCCACGGGGGCGGCAGTCCTGCACCTCAGCATGCAGTCGTGTGACCTCGCGCTGATCGCAGGCGATGCGGCGGATGAATGGGGAGGCATCTTCGCCTCCCACGGGCTGACCCTCGAGCGCCGACTTGAGTCCGCGGCGGTCGAGGCCGACCCCGGGCGGCTACATCAGATCGTCACCAACCTGCTGAGCAACGCGCTGAAATTCACCCCGTCAGGCGGGCAGGTGGTCATGAGCGTCACCAGCTACGCCCGGCAGGCCCGGCTTGAGGTAAGCGACACCGGAGTCGGGATCGCTCCGGAGGATCAGCCGCACGTGTTCGACCGACTCTGGCGGGGCGCTCACGCCTCCCCGGCCGCCGGTAGCGGGATCGGGCTCGCCGTCGCCGCCGAGCTCATCCGAGCGCAGAACGGAACCATCGAAGTCAGCAGCGAACCGGGCCGCGGGACGCGATTCACGGTGCTCCTGCCCCTGACCGCGAGCTAGCCACGGCCGGGCCTGCTCGGCGGGGACGGCGAGGCCGACGCTGCTTAGGCCGAAATGCGGCAACCCCCGCCGGCAGCCATCACATGCGGGCTGACGGAGCTGTGACTTGTCGGCAGACTGCGCCCCCTCGCGTGCCGCCAGCGTGGTGGTGGTAACTCCACGTCGCCTCCATCGTCGGCACACGGCGGATCCTCGCCACCCGGCTATCAAGGAGACATGGCCTGAGATGCAGGCCAGCAGCTCACATACAGAACTGGACCCAAGGAGGCAGTGATGGTGGCGGCGCAAGAGGTGATCGGCGGTGTCCAGCAGGCGGGATCGGCGGCGGGGCCCCGCCCGGGGATACCGGTCACGCTGGCTGATGAGCACGCGGTGCTGCTGGCGCAGGTTGCGGTGCGGGCCGATGACGTGCTGACGGCCATAGCTGAGGGCCGGTGGCCGGCCGGGGAGCTGCGGGCGCTGGCGGGCTACCTGCGCGCGGAGGTGCTGCGGCAGGCCGGAGACGAGGAATGGCTCTTGTTCCCGGCCGGTCACCCGGCGGCCGGGTTTGCCCACCTCGCGCGTGACCACGACCGGCTGCGCGCGGGAACCGAGGTGCTGGAGCAGGCCGCCGCCGGGACGGGCCTGCACTCGGGCGCGCAGGTCGCCGCCGTCACCCGGGATGTCCTGGCCCAGATGGAGCTGCACCTCGCCAGGGAGGAGCAGGTACTGGCAGCGGCCGACGCCCCGGGTCAGGTCCCGGCGACCACCGAGCCGGGCAGCCGCCAGCATGGCTGGTATCCGCTCACCGAGGGACCGGTCATTGACCTGGAGGCGCTTCCCCCCGGCGAGAAGACCGACGCGGCTGCCGCCCGGATCATGCGGCTGCACGCCGGCGAGCAGGTGGAGCTGCGCTCGGCCAGCGACCCAGCGCCGGTCTGGCGGCGGGTTGACCAGCTCAGCCCCGGCGGCTACGGATTCGCCTACCTGCAGGACGGGCCAGCCCAGTGGCGGATACAAGTCACCCGCAGGCCCGCGATCCGGCCAGCGGCCGACGAAGGGTAGGCCGTCTGCCGCGGCCGGCCGGTCGCTGGTCTCCGCCGCCAGCGGATCAGATCACGATGCGCAGCGGCTCCTGGAGAATGTCCCTGAGGTCGCCCAGGAACGCGGCGGCGATCGCGCCGTCGAGCACCCGGTGGTCACTTGTCAGGGTGATCCTCATGGTCATGCGCCCGGCGAGCTGCCCGTCGCGGATGACGGCCTCCTCAGCCAGCGCGCCGACGGCGAGGATCGCCGCCTCCGGAGGGTTGATGACCGCGGTGAAGCTGTCGACGCCGAGCATGCCCAGGTTACTGATCGTGAAGGTGCCGCCAGTGAATTCCTCCGGGACCAGCTTTCCGGCCCGGGCCCGCTCGGCCAGTGCCCGCGCCTCGGCGGAAATCTCGCCGAGCGTCCTGCGGTCGGCGTCGCGGATGACTGGGACGATGAGGCCGTCATCGACGGCGACGGCGATGCCCACGTGGATCCGCCGGTGCACGATGATCTTGTCATCGGCCCAGGAGGAGTTCACCCGCGGGTGCGCCCGCAGTGTCACCGCGCAGGCACGGACCAGCAGGTCGGTGACGCTGACTTTCGCCCCGGCCGCGGCCAGGCGGGCGTTGACATCCGCGCGGAAGGCGAGCAGCGGCCCGGCATCGATGACCGCGGTCAGGTGGAAGTGCGGTGCGGCCGCGCTCTCGGTAAGCCGCCGCGCCGTGATCCGCCGGATGGCGGTGAGCGGTATCTCCTCGTCGTCTGCCTGCCCGCCGGCCGCCTGCGCCGAAGCCACGGGGGTCCGGGGAGGGAAGCTCTCGGCGGCCGCAGCGGCCTCGACGTCGGCCCGGACGATCCGCCCGCCTGGCCCGGTTCCGGTGACGCTGCCCAGCTCGATTCCGCGGTCGCGGGCTATCCGGCGAGCCAGTGGAGAGGCCCGTAGCGCCGCGCCCGCCACGGCGGGCGGAGCCGGCG
>JBOHCG010000742.1:0-3678 GCA_050698735.1 Streptosporangiaceae bacterium
GACCGCCAGGACCAGCCACCTGGCCGGGGTCACCACCGGCCTGTACAGCGACACGCTGGTCCAGGTCAGCGGGTCCGGCATCACCGCCGGCACGCTGGTGGAGGTGCCGGCGTCGTGACCCAGACGGTCCCGGTCCCGGCCCGGCCGGACGCGGGTCAGGTGCCGGTCCTTGAGCTGGCCGACGTGGTGAAGGAGTATCCGGGCAACCCGCCGGTCGTGGCGCTGGCCGGCGTCAGCCTGCGGATCGACCAGGGCGAGCTGGTGGCCATCGTCGGCCCGTCCGGGTCGGGCAAGAGCACCCTGCTGCACGTGATGGGCACTCTCGAACGACCCACAAGCGGCGTCGTCCGCGTCGCCGGAGAGGACACCTCGGCCATGTCGGACGCGCAGCTTTCGGGCTTGCGTGCCCGGCGCCTCGGCTTCGTCTTCCAGCAGTTCTTCCTGCTTGACGGCCTGTCCGTGCTCGACAACGTCGCCGACGGCCTGCTCTACCGGGGCGGGCGGGCCGCCGAGCGCCGCCGGCTGGCGCGGGCGGCCCTCGAACGGGTCGGGCTTGGCCATCGCCTTGAGCACCGGCCGAACCAGCTGTCGGGCGGCGAGCAGCAGCGCACCGCCATCGCCCGGGCGCTGGCCGGGCGGCCCGCCCTGGTCATGGCCGACGAGCCGACCGGCAACCTGGACACCGCGACCGGCGCATCCCTCCTGGAACTGCTCCACGAGCTGCACAGGGACGGCACGACCATCGTGGTGATCACCCACGACGACCGCGTGGCCGCGGCCATGGAGCGGCGCATCGAGATCCGGGACGGGAGGATCATCCGTGATACGCCTACCGGTACGTGACAGCGCCAGTTCCCGGCTATCGCGCTCCCGGCTATCGCGCCGGGACCTGGTGCGGGTCGGCAGCCTCGGACTGCGGAGCCGGCGGGTTCGGGCGGCGCTGTCCGCGCTCGGCATCAGCATCGGCATCGCCGCCATCGTCGGCGTGCTCGGCATCTCCCAGTCATCGAAGACGGGCCTGCTGAACGAACTGGGCCAGCTCGGCAACCTGATCACCGTGCAGCCCCAGAGCACCGGCTTCGGCCAGCCGGCCGAGCTGCCCGTTACCGCCGAGGGCATGGTGTCACGCATCGGGCCGGTCACCGGCGTGTCCGAGATCGGCGCGATCGCGAACGTCTACGTCTACCGCACCCCCCTCGTCCCGGTGACGGACACGAGCGGCATCTCGCTGACCGCGACCGACGCCGCCCTGCCCGCCACCCTCGGCGCCAGCCTGGCCGACGGCACCTTCCTCAACGCGGCCACGGCCCGCTACCCGGCAGTCGTCCTGGGCGCCGAGGCGGCCAGCCTGCTCGGCATCAACGATCTGGCGCACCCGACGCAGGTGTGGATCGGCGGCCACTGGTTCACGGTGGTCGGCATCTTGAACCCGGTGGCGCTGCTCTCCCAGCTTGACAGCATGGCCTTCGTCGGGTTCCCCGTCGCCGAGCAGTACTTCGGCTTCGACGGCCACCCCACCGGGCTCTACCTGCGCAGCGTGCCCAGCCAGGTCACCGCCGTGGCAGCCGTCCTGCCTGCCACCGTGGACCCGGCCAACTCCTCGATCGTGGCGGTCAGCTATCCGTCGGACATCCTGAAGGCCGAGGTGGCCGCCAAGGGGGCATACAACGGGCTGCTCCTGGGCCTAGGCGCCGTGGCCCTCCTCGTCGGCGGCGTCGGCATCGCCAACGTCATGGTCGTCTCGGTCCTCGAACGCCGCTCCGAGATCGGCCTGCGCCGGGCCCTGGGCGCGACGCGCCGCCACGTCGCCGAGCAGTTCCTGGCCGAGGCCGTTCTCCTGTCGGTCCTCGGCGGCCTGGCCGGCACCGTCATCGGCGCGGTGGCGACCGTCATCTATGCGGTGAGCCAGCACTGGTCGGTGCAGATCCCCGCCGTGGCCCTCTATGGTGGCCTGGGCGCCGCCCTCGTCATCGGCGCCATCGCCGGACTGTACCCGGCGATGCGGGCCGCCCGCCTGTCGCCGACCGAGGCGCTGCGCACGGTATGAGTCCCCGAACCGCGGCCGGCATTAACTCCCGGCGCCGCAACGGGGCGTGGCCGCCGTGTCACCCATCGGGCGTCATGACAACATCGCCCCGATCGGGAATGCTGACTGTGCGCCTGCCCGCGATCTGATGACGTCGCAGTGCCCGGCGATGCAGCCGGGCACCGGCCTGCGGCCGATTCGTCTGGGGGGGCAGCTCCCGGGGGGGCTTGGATGTCCCGGGCCATTCACTGGCCCGGGGCACCCAGGCAGCGGCTGGCGGGCTCGGAGCTAGCGGCCTGAGGGCTGGGGTCTAGGGGCTGGGCTTCTAGGGGCTGGGCTTCTAGGGGCTGGGCTTCTAGGGGCTGGGCTTCTAGGGGCTGGCGGCCTTGCTTCTAGGGGCTGGCGGCCTTGCTTCTAGGGGCTGGCGGCCTTGCTTCTAGGGGCTGGCGGCCTCGGGGCGGGCGAATGACTGGTACGGCACTATCTCGCCCGGCTTGATCACGCCGTCCTCGATCGCGCGGGCGAGCAGCGCGTCCTTGCTCGGCGCGGTCCGCCCGGTGGCCGCGTACTTGGCGCGAGCGCGGTTGATGTACTGCCGGACCGTGTTCTCGCTGATCGACATGCGGCGCCCGACCGATGCCTTCGACATGCCCTGGAACCACAGCAGCAGCGCCTGCTGCTCCTGCTGCGACAGCGCAGGCCGGGCCGGGCGCTGGTCGGCGAGCATCGCCCTGGCCTGCGACCGGGTCACGTAAGGCCGGTCGGCGGCAGCCGCCAGCACCGCCTCGACCAGATGGTCGCGGCCCTCCTCCTTGGAGATATAGGCGTGCGCGCCGTTGTCCAGCGTCTCCATCACGATCGCCGGATCGCTGTGCCCGGAGAAGGCCACCACCCGGTATCCGGCCGCCACCAGCCCGGGGATCCGCGTGGTGACCAGCTCACCGGACAGCTCAAGGTCCAGGATGATCACGTCGGCAGGCGGCCGCGGCGCGGCGCGGAGCGCGGTCAGGTCGCGCCCCGTCTGCACCAGCCGCACCCGCTGGCCGGGATCGGAGCGGATCCAGGACGCAACCCCCTCGGTGACGACCGGGTGGTCCTCGATGAGCGCCACCGTCACAGGCTGTTCCATCGCGCCTCCGCCCAGAGCATGCCGCGGTCTTGCTGCTGATCGATTGCGACCCCCTCGCCGGCCGCGGGCAGCCGGACGGTCATGCCTGCATCGGCGACGAAGCTGACGGCGATACCGGAGGCCACCGCCGCCAGGGTAATGCGCGCCTGGCTGCGCGCGGCGCTCAGGATCGCGATGGCAGCGTCGGTGATCACCCGCCGGGCCGGGCCGGGCACCTGCGGCAGCAGCCCGGCCGTCTCGATCTCGACGGCGACCCCGCGCCGTTCGGCCACATCGGCACTCGCGTGCAGTTCGTGCATCAGCGATCCGGGTACCTCGTCGCTCTCGGCAAGCAGCCGGCGCAACCGGGCCGCCTGGACCGCGCACCTGTTGCGTACCTGCGCGTCACCCGGATCGGCCGTCCCGGCCGCAATCTCGGCGACCAGCGGGACGGCGCTTTCCTGCAGCGCCAGCCAGCGGGCGTGCCGGGCGGCCCGGATGACCTCCGCGGTGGCGGCCCGCTCGCGCGCGGCGTGCTCACTGC
>JBOHCG010000743.1:0-3672 GCA_050698735.1 Streptosporangiaceae bacterium
CCATCAGATACTGTGAAACATCTTCAACCACAGAAAGTTCCGGCGTCCAGGCAGGAACGCCCAGGTCCAGGACCGGTAACCGGAGAAGAGGCCCCCGGGAACTCAACGGTTGTTGGATGTTGCACTCAGGGCACGTAAAACCTCACACACAGCATCGTCACCAACCTGCAACACAGGCTGGTGAACCGGACACCCAGCTACAGAACTCCCTGAAGTTAAGGGCAGTGCTCGCCGCCCAGGTCGCGCCGCCAGGAAGTGATAAGTCGGGATTTAACAGCATAAATACAGTATTTGCTGGATGGGTATGATAAATGTTTGCGGTTTGGCGATTAGCTAATCTTCGAATTCGTCCGTTCCGGGCGGAGACTACACTGGGTGATTGGAAGCGCCGGAGCATGATCATTTAATCAGTACCCCCGGTCGGAGTCGAACCGACATTGGGGACCCTTTTAGGGGGCCGGCCTCTTCCCTTGGGCTACGGGGGCGGAATCATAATACCGCCCGTGCAATCGCCTAACCGAGGAGTAGCAAAGACCTCTTTAATTATTTGCCCGTCCCGGCCGCCGTTTCTGCATACAAATTGCAGAGCGTAACTAATTACAAGATCGACATTAGCGCTAAGTAACCGGCTCGTCAGTTTCCGGGTCGATGTACGTACGGGCGCGGGCGAAAATGGCGTCCAGCATGGCCGGGGTGACGCGGCCGGTGAACGTGTTCTGCTGACTTGGGTGATAGCAGCCGACGAGCAGCAATTCGCCCGGTGCCTGCGGATTCTCCGGTGCCTGCGGATTCTTCAGCCGGACCTCGGCGCCGTGACCGAACGCCGGGCGCGGACGCGGGAGCGCGAATCCGCACTGGCCGAGCACCGGCCATATCGCCTGCCAGGCAAATCCACCCAGGCAAACGATAACCCGCAGGTCAGCGGCTACGAGACGAAGTTCGGCCACGAGCCACGGCATGCACGTGTCCCGTTCTGCGGGTTCTGGCTTATTGCCTGGCGGGGCACAGCGGACCGCGGCCACCATCCGGGCGTCCACGAGGCGCTGGCCGTCGCCCATCGCCACGCTGGTCGGCTTTTCCGCCCAGCCGCACCGGTACAGGGACGCGAAAAGAAAGTCCCCGCTGCGGTCGCCGGTAAAGATCCGGCCAGTGCGGTTCCCGCCGTGCGCCGCGGGTGCGAGGCCGACGATCAGCAGCCGCGGCCTCGCCGAACCCCAGCCGGGAATGGGGCGGCCCCAGTAACGCTCGTCGCGGAATGAACGACGGCGCACCACGGCCACTTCCTCGCGCCAGGCGACCAGACGCGGGCAGGCGCGGCATACCGATTGACGCGCGACGAGTTCGCCAAGCGTGACCGCCCCGCCGGCCAGGTCCGCCACTTCCGCCGCGCTGCCCGCGACCGGTGTACCCGGCCCGGCGGGATCGTTAGGCCAGTCACCCGGGGGGACCAGTGGACCCGCGCGGTCCTCTCCGGCGGCCACCGTGACCTCAGCCGCGCGAGTCCCCGGCCAGCGACCACGCCATCCCGTCCAGGATGTCGTGCTCGCTCACCAGTACCTCGCCGAAGCCGAACCGCTCCATGAGCCGGTCAAGCACGAGCGCGCCGCCGCCGATCACGTCGGCCCGCCCGGGGTGCATCACGCCGATGGCGGCGCGGGCGGCCCGGGTCTGGGCCAGCAGGCCGCGGGTCACGGCGTGCACGCCGGCCGCGGACACGCGCGCGTGGTGGATCCGGGCGGCGTCGTAGGCGGGCAGTCCCATCGCGATGGCCGCGACCGTGGTGACCGAGCCCGCCAGCCCGATCAGCGTCCTGGCCTGCCGCACCGGCACCGCGGCGGCCACCGTGTCCAGGGCCGCGTCGATGTCGGCGATGGCCGCCGCCACCTCCCGGCCGGCCGGCGGGTCACCGTGCAGATGCCGCTCGGTCATCCGGACGCAGCCGACGTCAACCGAGATAGCCCAGGGGGGCCAGAGGGGCCAGCGGGGTTTGGGGGGGCGGGCAGCCCCCCCAAGATCAGGGGGGGTCTGGGGGGGATCGTCCCCCCGAGGCAACACAGGGCCGAGCACGAATTCGGTCGAGCCGCCGCCGATGTCCGTGACGAGGAACGGCCCGCCGTCCGGTCCGGCGGCGAGTTCCGCGGTCGCCCCGGTGAACGACAGCATCGCCTCCTCGGCTCCGGTGAGGACCTCAGGCGCGACGCCGAGCACCTCCTTGACCAGGCGGACGAACTCGGCCGCGTTGTCGGCGTCCCTGGTGGCGCTCGTCGCCACCATACGCACCGCCTGCGCGCCCGAACCGGCGATGATGTCCGCGTAATCGCGCAGCACGGCGATGGTCCGCGCGAGCGCCTCAGGCGCCAGCCGCCCGGTCTTGTCCACCCCCTGACCGAGCCGGACGATCTCCATCCGGCGCGCCACGTCGGTCAGTTCGGCGCGGCCGGGATCTACGTCCGCCAGCAGGAGCCGCAGCGAGTTCGTCCCGCAGTCCACGGCGGCCACCCGGCGGGTCATCGGGCCTCCCCAGGGACGCACGGCCCCGGTAGCCACCATTCCCCCACGGCGTCAAGCGCCTCCCGGCCGAACGGATTCACCCCGCCTCCGGCGAGTTCGTGAGCGACGAGCGCATGCAGGCACTTTACCCGTCCGGGCATTCCCCCGGCCGACTGAGTGCCGGGCGGAAGCGGCTCGACTCCCGCTGTTCGCGCGGCGATCTCCCGTCGCGTGAGGTAATCGCGGTGCGCGGATTCATAGCGGTGCCGCAGCGCGTCGTCGGCCAGCCGGGCGGTCATGTCCCGCATCATCCCGGCAGCCTCCAGCTTGCTGACGGCCGCGACCGCCCGCGGGCAGGTCAGATAATAGAGCGTCGGAAACGGGCTGCCGTCGGGCAGCCTCGGCGCCGTCTGCGCCACATCGGGAAGCCCGCATGGGCACCGGTGAGCCACGGTGAGCAGCCCGCGCGGCGAGCGGCCGAGCTGGACGGCGATGACGGCCTCATCGCGCGCTGCTATCACTTCGCCGGGCTCGTCGGGTCATTTGGGGTGACGTCCGCCTGCTGGACTGATCTCCATAGCTTGTCGTACCAGGGCGCAGGCCCGGGCCGGGGCGAACGGGCGGTGCTGATCAGCGGCTGGCCGCCCTCGACGATGTAGCACTGCGTGCCGGGGAAGCACATATCAAGCTGCTGCCGGGCCAGCTGCTCGATGTAGGAGGGGCTGGAGAGCTTGGCTTGCTGCGCTTGGAGGCTCTTCACCTGCGCCAGCATGATCTGTTGTTGCGCGACCAGCGAATCGATCTGCCGGCGCTGGGTCACGTACTCCCGTACCGGGTAGGCGAGGCTCAGCGCGATCGCGCAGATCACCACCGCAAGCACCGCAGCCCGGCCGGTCAGCCGGGTGGACCGGGGAGCGGCGGCGGGCGGCGACATTAACCCTCGGTGCCCCGCGCCGCGAAGCGAGGGTAGGCACCGGCGGCGGCGTAGGTCGCCGCATCGCCGAGCAGCTCCTCGATCCTGAGCAACTGGTTGTACTTGGCGACACGCTCGCCGCGGGCAGGCGCGCCGGTCTTGATCTGGCCGCAGTTGGTGGCGACCGCCAGATCCGAGATGGTGGTGTCGTCGGTCTCCCCGGAGCGGTGGCTGATCACGCAGCTGAACCCCGCGCGGTGGGCCAGGCT
>JBOHCG010000744.1:0-3667 GCA_050698735.1 Streptosporangiaceae bacterium
GTTCGCCCCCGGGAAAAGGCAGGCACGCCTCCGAAGCCGCCTCACGTGCTGTCCCGCGCGGCGGAGGAATACGTGGACCGCATCGTGGCGGCGGCAGCCCCCATGGATGCCCGGACGATCGCGGACATGCGGCTGATCATCTGGGGACCGGAGGCGATCCGCCTCCCGGCGGCGGCGGTCACGCCGGTCACAACCGAGGGGCGCCGGATGAGCCGGGCGGCGGCCGCGCGGTCCGGCAAGGACGAGGAGCCGCCGCAGTACCGGGCTGCGAGCGTCGTGAATGATCCCGGCTGCATAGATGTCGGCCTGGATTCGCTGCGCCTGCTTACGGTTCCGCAGGTCGCGGACCTGCTGAGCGTGTCGTCCAAGACGGTGCGGCGGCTGATCTCCTCCGGCGAGCTGAAGTCGGTGAGGATCGGCACGGCCGTGCGCATCGCGCCCGAGGACCTGGCCGCGTACATCGCAGCGCTCAGAGGCCAGTCCGGCCAGTCTGGCTAGGCCCTCGGCTCGGGGCGCCCCCCGTGAAGCCAGCTAGCCCACGTGAGGCGCTCCCCAGCTGGGGCATGCGGGGCGACGGAGCTGCCCGCATGCCGTCAGCCCCGGTTCTGCTCGGGCGCATAGTCCGGTGCACGCGGTGCGTCCCCGCGCTCAGCCTCGCGGCTGTCCCGCCGGTCGTGGCGGTCAAAGCACCGGCACGGCCTACGACCGCCCATGCCGCCCGGCCGGCTCTCGGCCAGGGCGCGCATGTCAGGCGCCGAGCTCAGCGGCCCTGCGCTCACTGGCGCCCTGCCCTGAACAGCGGCCATGCGCGACGGCGGTACCACGCCTCGACCTCTGGATACACCAGCGCCTCGGCCGCGCAGAACACGGCGGCCCCTGCCGGGCCGAGCCCGGCCAGGCTCGCGATCAGGTCCAGCTCGGCGGCCTCCAGCTCGGCGCCGAGCATGTCGCGAGTGCTGACCAGGGCCAGCCGCGGGTAGCGGCGCCGCTGCGCGTCCCAGTCGTCGAGCATCCTGCTCACGTCAGCCCCTCTCCGGGTCCGGGCCGTTCCCGCCGTCCTCGCCGAGCAGCGCGCCGAGCCGGTCGAGCAGCTCGCGGAGCGTGTACCTGACCGCGGTCGTCTCCTCGTCCCCGTCGCGGAACCGGGCCTCCCAGGTGCCGAACTCGCCGTCGCCGATGACCACGTCCGGATGGGCCGTGCGGAACGCGGCCAGCCTGGGCGCCTGGTCCGCCTCCCCGAGCGCCAGCCGCAGGCGCCGCTGCCTGGTCACCTCGCCTCCGTCCCCGCGGCGCGCTGGCGGTCCTCATCGGCGCGGAACAGTGCGCCGCGGAGAAACGGGCCGTAGTCCTTATGGAAGCCGGAGCCGAGCGCGGCCAGCATCTCCCCGGCGGTGCCGTCCGGGTTCTGCTCCCGCCAGGCCGCGACCTCGGCGCGGGCGCGGGCCTGCTCTGCAGGGGTGTCCTCGCGGAACCTCACGGCCGACCGCCCCGGTGCCGCCCCCATCTGACGCTGAATGCCGTTTCCCGTCGCATGTGACGAGCCCTCTCTTGCGTGTGCCAGTCGCGGGATACCGGCAGTCAACCGCGCACCCGGCGTAATGTAGAAGTAGTGGACCGTGGCCTCTGCGCCGCAAGTCCACAGGTCCACGGTGGTCCACACGTCCACACCCCCGGCGCGATTGGCACACGCGAATGGCGGACTTCGCCAGCGAGGTACGGCGGCTGATGGCCGAGCGCGGCATATCGCTGCGCGCCCTGGCCAGGGCGTCGAGCTACGACCCGTCGTATCTGTCGAAGGTGCTGTCGGGGCACAAGCCGGTGTCGCCGTACCTGGCCGCACGGCTGGACGATGTCCTCGGCGCGGACGGCCAGGTCAGGGAGGCGGCAGCCTCGGCCCCGCCCGGTGGTGCCCGGCATTCGCAGGCCCCGGACCCGGACGACATCAACCGGCGCGAGCTGCTGTACCTGTTCAGCGTGGCCGGGGCGCTGATGGCCGCGCCTGCCGCCCCGGACTGGGAAAGGCTGGATTACTTCGCCAGCCGGGGCAGCGGGGTCGATGCCGAGGCGCTCGCCGAGCTGGCCGCGCTGAACACGCACCTGTGGCGGGTGTTCGTGCTGTCGAAGTCCAAGAGCCTGGTCTTCCCGATCGTGCGCGACCAACTCGGCGTGATGACCGGGTACCTGCGCAGCCCGGCCAGCCCGGCCGCCTACCAGCAGCTGTGCGCGCTGGCCGGGGACCTGTTCCAGCTCGCCGGCGAGATCCTGTTCGACGGGAACAAGTACACCGACGCGGCCCACTGCTACACCCTGGCCGCCACGGCCAGCAGGGAAGCCGGCGCGCACGATCTGTGGGCCTGCGCGCTGACCCGGCACGCGTTCATCGCCGTATACGAGCGGGCATTCGGCAACGCGGTGCCGCTGCTGGAGATGGCCTCGGCCCTTGCACGCCGCGGCGATGCCGCGCTGTCTACCCGGCACTGGGTCTCGGTCGTCCAGGCGCACGCCTTCGCCGGCCTGGGCGACATGAGCGCGTGCCAGGCGGCACTAGATGCCGCCGAGCAGGTCCGCGCCCTGCAGGGCGAGTTGCACAACGGGGGCTGGCTGCGCTTCGACGGGTCGCGGCTGGCCGAGGAACGCGGCGCCTGCTACGTCGAGCTCGAACGCCCGGACCTGGCGGAGTCGGCGCTGGCGGACGCGCTGGGCGGCAAGCTGTCTGCGCGGCGCCGCGGCATCCTGCTGACCGACCTCGCGGTAATCGGCGCGCAGCGCAGCGACCCGGCACAGGTCGCCGCGCACGGTGCCGCAGCGCTCGAGGTGGCCGCGCAGACAGGGTCGGGGGTCATCGCGCGTAAGCTGGCTGGCCTGCAGGCGCACCTCGGGCCGCTGCTGGCCGACCGGCGCGTCCGCGAGCTTGACCAGCAGATCACGGCGCTGGCGGCCAGCCGACGGTGAGGAGCGAGGGTGCAGGACAGTAACGGGCGGATCTTCCGCGAGGCGTGGATCGCGGGCGTCACCAAGCACTACCCAGGCGAGCCGAAGCCCGGCTACATCGCGCCGTGGGAGGAAACCCCGGACTGGGAACGGCAGAGCGCAGCTGCAGTGTACGAGCAGGTACGCGGTTTCCTGCGGGCCACGGACGGCGGCGCGGCCAGGCTCAGCCGCGCGCAGAAGGGCCGGTTCGTCGCGGTCTGCTGGACTGGCCAGATCTTCCGGCACTTCGAGGACCCCAAGCCGTCGTACGTGGCTGACTGGGACGAGCTGCCCGAGTGGCAGCGGGAGACGGACGCAGACATCTTCGAGCGGATCGAGCAGGAGCCCTAGCCGATACGCTTAGCACCACGTGTGCCAACGCGTGCGACGCCCCGCCAGGTCCTCGGACCGGCGGGGCGTCGTCTTGCGGTCAAGCGGGCCGCGGCTCAGCTTCCGGTGCTCCCGTCGAGGGCTCGCCTGATCACCTCGGCCTGCCCGTCGTCGAGCGCGCCGAAGATGTTGACGATCATGGGCGGTCGGCCGGGTAGAGCTCTAACGGTGAAATCCGAACATGCGGTTCCGATTTCGGCGGCGTCGACCACCTCGGCGCGCACGGTGGTCACGGCCCGAGGTGCGGCACGGGCCAGGTACCGAGCGCGCCACGCGGCCCGCTGGCGATCGTCGCGGTGGTTAGCCC
>JBOHCG010000745.1:0-3654 GCA_050698735.1 Streptosporangiaceae bacterium
GTACGTGGGTGTGCCGGTCCTTGTTGCGGGAGGCGGTAGTTGGCGTGGCGGTCGTCCTTTCGCCGTGTCAGAAGGTCGGCGGTGCCGGATGTCCCGGTACGGCGTTTCGGGCTAGGTGGGGTGCGTCTTGCCGCGCGCCTGCGTCGGCGCTCTGCGCATCGGCGAGAACACCGGCCTGCACTGGCTGCGGGAAGTCCAGGGCGGCCAGCTCGGTCGCGGAGGTGACGTGGACGGGATGCCACGGCTGGGTGATGACGTCGGTCCAGGCGGCGACCTGCGGCTCAAGGTGGCGCAGGACGTCGTTGCCGGCGAGGGCGCATGCGTTGCCGATCGCGAGCAGCAGGCTGTCCTTGTCGGCGAGATCGTGGTTGTGGGGCGGGACCTGGCGCTGCTCGCAGGCCCTGATCCGGGCGGCGGTCTCGATGAGCAGCCGCTCGGCTGCTGCCAGGGATGCCGCGGTCCCCTGATTCGTGGTCACCGCGGGGAAGGCGGCGGCCGGCCCGATCTCCCGTCCCCGGAGGGGAGTGGCGTCAGCCTGGCCGGGAAAGCGGACGTGATAGCTCGGTTCGCCGTCGCGTTCAGGGAAGATCGACACGACCACGCCACGGCTAGGGAACCCGGTGTCTGGCCGCTCGCGGAGGTGGACTTCGTCGCCGATCCTGTACGGGTTTTCCTCCCCCGCGCGGTGACGCTCGTAGGCGGCCTGTCCCGATGCGACCGCGCTGTCGAAGCCGATCGCCCGGGAATCTGCGTAGTGATGGAGGTCGGCGATCAGGTCCGCCAGGATGTCGTCTTCGATGGCGTTCTCGTCGAGGGGGAGTTCCATCTCTGCCGCGTGCTGCATGTAGGCGCGGTACGCGGTGGCTGCGAGCCTCATCCGCTCGTTATTGGTGATGTCCATGGTTTTCCTTCGGCCCGGATCGGCGTGATTGGTGCCGGGGCGTGGCGGCCGGAGCCGTCGCGGGGGACCGCATAGCGGCAGGGCCGGTGACCGGGCACGGAAAATCCGCGGCGGCGGTGCGGGCGGGGTGCGGCGCGCTGCGGGCATTCTTGGCGCGGAGGGCCTGGGCACGTCCGGGGAGAGGGATGGCAAGCCGCATGTTGCGGTCGAGTTCCCCGGCGTCCGGCGGGGCGATATCCCGCTTTGCGGAGCAGATAAGGGCTTCGCGCAGGTGCCCGAAGGTGTCATCAAGGTGTGCCACCGCCTCGGTGAGGCCGGTCTGCATCGGTTCGGGCGCATCGCGGGCAAGGTTCTGGATGCCCCACGCGAGCCCGTCAGTCGCGCAGATCAGCGCCTCGACGAGGTAATCCCTGGACTCGTCTGTGCCGGAAAGTTCCGGCCACGGCTCATCGGCGATGTTCAGCCGCTGGTACAGGACGTGCGCCAGGAATACCGCGGTCCCGTCCCGGGCGGGATCACCGCCAAGCTCCGGCCAGCCGCCCGATGCGCGGTAAGCCTCCTGGAACGGAGGCACCAGCGCCGCACGCGCTGAGCTGATGCTGGCACGTGCCTGGGCTATCTCCTCGTTCGGCTGATCTGGCCCGGCGTCATGGTCCTGCGCTGGCTTGCTTCCCGCCCGGTAACGGCTGAGCCGTTCAGCCGTGGTTTCGAGGAGGCGCAGGATGTCGGTGACGACGTAGGTGATGTCGAGCGCCTGCCGTATGGTGAGCTGACCGGCCCACGCTCGTACTGCCTGGTCCGTGGTGTCTCCGAAGTCGTGCAGCGCTTGCGCCAGCCTGGCTTGCCGTAGCTGGGAGCTGCCGCCCGGCCAGCTCATCGCACTTCCGCCGCGCCGGGCAGCCCCCGCGCGGGCTCCGCGGTCCGTGCCGGGTTGCCGGGTCGGCCAGTGGCATGCTTCGGGTTAGCTCCGCCGCGTTCATGGCCTCTGGCGCGGCTGCTAGCGCACCGGGTCACGATGCTTCCTCCCGGTGCCGAGCCGCGCACCTTCCTGGTGTCGTGCTGGGAGCAAGGTGGTGGCCGCGGGCTCTGGTTCGCCGGGTGAGACGGCGAGGCGGGCCGTGCGGCCCTCCCCTGCCGTCGGCCGGCGCCCGTTGCCGGCGCTCCGGTTCATTGCCTGCCCCCGGCGGCTACGGACTCAGGTGCCTGGGTGACCGCGCTGTCCGTGGCGTTCCCGTCGGCCTGGTCCAGCTCGTCGGCGTGGGCTGTTCCGGGGCTGCTGAGGTCAGCGGAGGTGAATCCCAGCACGTCGAGGATTGACCCGACGCCGACGCGGTAGTGCGCGCCGATCCGGAAGATCTTGATGCCTTGCCGTTCCCATTCACCGGTTCGTGCCATCTTCCGGGATGACCACCCGCTGCACCCGAAGATGTCGGCGAGGGTCTGGAGGTCTGTCGTCGCTCCCAGGGCGCGGATTGCGTCAGCGGTCCATTTGCTGTTGCCGGCCGCGGCGGGGGTTTCTTCCTGCTCGCGATGTTTTTGGTCATCTTGCGCCGTCATCGGTGCTGCCTCCCGTTTGCTTGATTCAGGGCGCGCGTTACATGCGCGCTGCTGGCAGCCAGCCGGTTTTCTGCTGCCGTATTGAGCGGTCGGCCGGCTGGGTCGGGGAAGTTCCGCCCGGCTAGCTCGGCTGGCGAAGCTGCATCCCTTTGCGAGCGGGACGGCCTGGGCTGGTGGAGTCCGGTTTTCTCGTAGCCGAATGCGAAGCGGTATTCCCAGAGCAGCTCGTGCGGGCTGGGGTCATCTCTGGGGAGGGCGCATCCTTTCTCGCGCAGGACGTCGGCAAGGCGTGCTGCCGTTTCCAGTTCGGTCTCGAATGGCCGGGTGCCGGTTCGTGCGTGCTCGCGGCCGAGGTCGGCTGCTGCCTGCATGGCGAGTTCGCGCTGTACTGCCGCGGTGACTTTGATCCCGGCTTGGCGCAGCATCTCCTCCGGGGTCAGGTCGCATGCCTGGCCGAGGACGGACGCGAGCAGCTCCCGGTCCTTGATGTCGGCTTTGGCTGGCCGGTTCTTGTGCAGGTGGCTGATCTGGATGCGGGCTGCGGTGCTGATGAGCGCTTCTTCGGCCTCGGCGAGGGATGCGACGGTTCCCTGCCTGGTCCGCACGGGCTGGAACGGCGGGGCGGGCTCGATTTCCGGGCCGGTGAACGGCATGGCGTTCAGCTCGCCGGGGAACCGGATGGCGTATTGCTGGGTGTGTTCGGCGCTCGGGTACAGCGCCGCGACGATGCCGAGTCTGGGCAGGGTCGCCAGCGACGGGGCCAGGACCGCGCCGTCGCGTATCCGGACTTCGTCGCCGACCTTGTAGGGGTGCTGTTCGGTGGCGCGCTGGGACAGGTACGCGTCGCTGCTAGCGGTCAGGATCGTGCCGAAGCTGATGCCGCGCCGGTCGGCGTAGTGGCACAGCGCGGTGATCAGGCTGCTGGTCGCCTCTGCGGTATCTAGTCCGCCGTGATGGCCTGCTGCTGACTGGAAAGCCTCGATAGCCTGGGCGGCCCATGCCGCCCGGTCGGCGTTCGCTGGCCCCGTCACAGCAGTGCCCCGTAGGTGCCCGGCCGCCGCGCCCGCAGGCGGAACCGGGCGGGGGAGGCTTGCGCGGCCTGGCGCGTGGCCGCGCCGGCTGGCCCGAGGGCTGGCTGCGGGAAGGCCGCGGTGGCGAGCGTCGTGGTGGCGCGGCCGGCTTCGTCTGGCGCGGGG
>JBOHCG010000746.1:0-3642 GCA_050698735.1 Streptosporangiaceae bacterium
CCCGCGCCGGGGCTGGCAGCGCGGGGGCCGGCCGCACGGGGACCGGCCGCACGGGGACCGGCAGCGTCGGCGATGAGACGCTCCGCGGCGGCCACCGCCTCGGCCGACGTGTCGCCGGCCGTCTCCACGAACAGCCAGGCCCGGCCGGCGGGCAGCGCCGGGACCGCGGCCGCTCCCCTGCGGGCGCGGAAGACGTCGACGATCCGCGCGTCCATGCCCTCGACCGCCACCGGTTCGTGCGGCAGCAGGCCGGGCACCGCTTCGGCGGCCTCGGGCAGGCCCGGGTAGCCGAGCACGGCGAGCGCCACCGCCGGGGGCGAGCGCACCAGGCGCACCGTCGCGCCGAGCACCATGCCGAGCGTGCCCTCGCTGCCGACGAGGAACTTCGCCAGGTCGACGCCGTTCTCCGGCAGCAGGTGCTCGAGCGAATACCCGGACACCTGCCTGGTGAAGCGGCCGAACTCGGTGCGGATCACGCCCAGCCGCTGCGCGACCACGCCGTCCAGCGCGACGCCGATCGCGCCCGCGGCGGCCAGGCCGTCGCGGCCAAGCCGGCCGGCGGCCAGCCGCTCGCCGGAGGCGGTCAGCACGTCCAGGCTCAGCACGTTGTCGGCCGTCCGGCCGTACCGCAGCGCCCGCGAGCCGCAGGCGTTGTTGCCGATCGCGCCGCCGATGCTCGCCCGCGAGTGCGTCGAAGGGTCGGGGCCGAAGCGCAGCCCGTGCCCGGCCGCGGCCGCGGTGATGTCGTCGAGGATCGCGCCCGGCTGCACGTCCGCGGTTCGCGCCCCGGGGTCGACGCTCAGCACCCGGTTCAGGTGCCGGGAGAAGTCGAGCACCAGGCCCGCGCCGACCGAGTTGCCCGCGATCGAGGTGCCGCCACCGCGGCTGGTCACCGGCACGCCGTGCTCCCTGGCCACGGCCAGCGCGGCGGCCGCCTCGTCGGCATGCCGGGGGAACACCACCACGGCGGGCAGCACCCGGTAGTTGGACGCGTCCGAGGAGTACTCCGCCCGGCGGCGGGCCGAGGCGTCCACCCCGGTCAGCCCGGCCGCGCGCAGCGCGGCGGCCAGGTCGCGCGGCGACGCAGCGCCGCCTGTCCCCCGCCAACCAGTCACGATCTGCGATGCTACACAGTGTTTATAAACACCGGGGCCGCACCGTGCGCCGATTCACTCCAGGCTCTGCTTACTCCAAGCTCTGCCCATTCACTCCAGGCTCGTCTTCGTGCAGGCTGCCGACCTCGGTCTTCAGGATGCGCATCGACTGGCCGAGCGAGCGGGCCGCGTGGGGCAACTTCTTCGAGCCGAACAGTACGATGAGCACAACAGCGACGATCAGTATCTTCCAGGGGCTGTCGAACAGGTCGCCGATCATGTCCGTTCTCCTTTGCGGGCGGGCTGGTCCGGCCTGGCCGGTGCCCTTGTTTCGTAATCTGAGGCATTGTGGATGGGCCTGAACACAGGCGGCCTTGAGAAAGCGCGGCCTTGAGAAAGCAGAGAGCAGGCGGCCATGAGCGCGTCTCTTCGGCATCAGGGGTACGGGACGACCAGCCCTGACTGGACCCGCACCCTGTTCGCGCAGACGATGGGGTACGTCGCGGCCACGGCCGCGCTGTTTGCCGCGGGGGCCTACCTGGCCCGCAACATGACCTCCTCCGGGCCCGCGATCATCGCGTTCATCGCCGCGTTCGTCTGCCTGATCGCGATGCGGTTCGCGGCCCGCAGGTCGCAGGGCCTGACCGTCGCGCTGCTCGCCGCGTTCGGCCTGCTGATCGGCGTGGCCATGGCGCCGACGCTGACGTACTACGCGACCACGAACCCGGACGTGCTGTGGAAGGCGGGCGGCGCGACCGCGCTGTTCATCGCCGGGTTCGGGGCGGCAGGCTACGCCGCCAGGCGCGACCTCGCCCCGCTCGCCAGGATCGCCTTCTTTGCGCTGCTCGCGCTGATCGTGTTCGGCATCGCGGCGATCTTCGTGCACATCCCGCACGCCCAGCTGGCCTACTCGGTGCTCGGCCTGGCGATCTTCGCCATCTTCACCATGTTCGACTTCCAGCGGCTGCGGCGCTCCAAGAACCTGAACGCCGCGCCGCTGATCGCCGCGTCGATCTTCCTGGACATCCTGAACGTGTTCCTGTTCTTCCTGTCCATCTTCTCCGGCGGCCGCCGGAACTAGGGGGGAGCAGGCCTGGCGGCGCGGTGCCGCCGGTCTTCTCCGGCGGCCGCAGGAACTAAGGTGGGAAAGCGGGCCTGGCGGCGCGGTGCCACCCGATCTTCTCCGGCGCCCGCGGGAACCGACGCAGCTTCTTCCTCGCCTGGCACCGCATAGGGTGACGTGATGCGGCGTCATCGCAGGCTGTCCTACGACTTGCTGGACTGCGCCCTGCAGGGGCACGTGCTCGTCGGCACCGACGCGGCGCAGGTCCGGCCAGCCGACGACCTGGTGGCGCGCGAGCTTGACGGGCTGCGCTGGTACCGCTGCCTGCGCTGCGACTCGTGGCTGCCGCGCCTCCTTCCGGCCGCGCCTGCCCGCCCGTTCCCGCCCGAGCGCAACCAGATAGCCCTGCCGCTGCGGGGCCGTCCGCTGCGGGACAAGTACGTCCTGCGGCTGATCGCCGTCGACCGGGCCGTGCACTTCACGGTGCTCGGCGTGCTCGCGATCGCGATATTCGTCTTCATCGCGCACGAGTCCGCGTGGCAGCAGGACTTCCTGCGCATCGTCGCCGCGCTGCAGGGCAGCGTCGGCGGCCCGGTGAACACCGCGAGCGGCGGCATCGAGGGCGAGCTGACCAGGCTGTTCGCGTTCAGCACCCGCAACCTGGAGATCACCGGCGTCGCGCTGGCCGCCTACGCGGCGCTCGAGGGCGTCGAGGCGGTGGGGCTCTGGCACGCCAAGCGGTGGGCGGAGTACCTGACGTTCGTCGCGACCACGCTGCTGCTCGGGCCCGAAATCTACGAGCTCACCGGCAAGATCACCGTGCTCAAATGCCTCACGCTGGCCATCAACGCGGCCATCGTCATCTACCTCGTGCTGGCCAAGCGGCTGTTCGGGCTGCGCGGCGGCGAGCGCGCCGAGCACGCCGTGCGGGAGGCCGAGGGCGGCTGGGGCGCGCTCGAACGTGCCACCCCGCGGCCGGCCCCGGCGCTCCCGCCACCGCCCCCGGCACCGGCTGACGCGGAAGAAGCACCACGGCCCGTTCTGGGTAAATAAAGATTTTAATTTTTTTGCCGAACGAAGATGATGGTGACACGGACTTCTTTGATGTGAGGCAGGCAAGGTGGCGGGTTAATCGGGCACGCGCTGACGTAACGGGTCTCTAACCGGTCATCGCGTGCCGTTCCCGATAGCGGCACAGCGAACATTTCATAGCTTCCGCTGCTGCTACGCGAAGGAACTCGCACCGTGTCTGCCTTTCGCCTGGCCTGCGTGGCCTACCTGTCCATCGCCCTGCCCGCTTCCACCCTCGGCCAGCTGTGGCCCTCGATACGGCTGAGCCTCGGCGAGCCGGTCGGGGTGCTGGGGATCCTGCTGGCCTTCGGGGTCGCCGCCACTGTCGTGTCGAGCGCTGCCACCGGGCGCATCCTGCCCCGGGTGCGCTGCGGGCCTGTGCTCGCCGTCGGCGCGGCGCTGGCGGCGGAGGCG
>JBOHCG010000747.1:0-3635 GCA_050698735.1 Streptosporangiaceae bacterium
GGCCAGCACTGCGTGGTACTACGGCGAGTACCGCAGCCGGGGCGCGAAGCGCAGCGGGGGGTTCCGGGGGGTCGTCCCCCCGGGCCAGCACTGCGTGGTACTACGGCGAGTACCGCAGCCGGGGCGCGAAGCGCAGCGGGGGGTTCCGGGGGGTCGTCCCCCCGGGCCAGCACTAGCCAGAGAACTCCGCCAGCGTGTGCTCTGCTTCCGCCAGCCAGGCGCGGCGGGCGGCCAGGGCCTCCTCGGCGGTATGCGCGGCCCTTGCGTCGCCGCGGTCGCGGGCCTTGGCAAGCTGCTGCTCAAGCTGCGCGATGGTCGAGCGCAGCTGCGCCACCGTGTCCTCGGCGCGGGCCAGCGCCTCCGGGTTTGACCGGTGCCACTGGGTCTCCTCCGCCTTGCGCACCGCTTCCTCGACCCGGCGCAGCCCCGACTCCAGATGCTCGCGGGCGTCCCTGGGGACGGCCCCGATCTGCTCCCAGCGTTCCTGGATGCCGCGCAGCGCGGACCTTGCGGAGCGGAAGTCCGTCACCGGCAGCAGCGCCTGAGCCTGATCGAGCAGCTGCTGCTTGGCCTCGGTGTGCTCGCGAAGCGCGGCGTCCTTGGCCGAGAACACCTCCGCGCGGGCGGCAAAGAACTTGTCCTGCGCCGCGCGGAACCGCTTCCACAGCTCGGCCTCGGCGTCCCTGTCGGCCCGCCCGGCCTCCTTCCACTGCCGCATCAGCTCACGGAACGCACTCGTGGTGGGACCCCACTCGGTAGAACCCGACAGCGCCTCCGCGTCCGCGCACAGCTTCTCCTTGCGGACCCGCACGTCCTCCCGCTCGGCCTCCAGGGTGGCGAAATAGGCCTTGCGCCGCTTGGTGAACGCGTTCCGGGCCGCCGACAGCCGCTTCCACAGGGTCGCCTCGACGGACCGCTCGGCGTGCGGGGCCGCCTTCCACTCATCAAGCAGCTCGCGCATCCGCTCGCCGCTGCTCTTCCAGTGCGTCGCCTCGGCGGCGATCTGCTCCGCCTCCGCGACGATCTGCTCCTTGATCTGCTTGGCCTGCACACGCGCCTGCTCGCGAGCCGCCTTGGCCTCTTCGCGCCGGTGCCCGACATCCTCGGTCAGCCGCTCGAGCCGGGCCCGCAGGCCGTCCAGATCGCCGAGCGCGTTCGCCTCGCTGATGTTGCGGACCAGCCGCTGGACGGTTGCCGAGGCCTGGGCGGGCGCCATGTCGGTGGCGGCGATCCGCTGCTCGAGCAGCACCACCTCGGTCTCAAGCGCCTCGTACTTACGCTGGTAGAAGGCGATGGCCTCCTCCGGGCTGCCCGCCTGCCATGAGCCGATCACCCGCTCGCCGTCGGCGGTACGGACATAGACCGTCCCGTCGGCGTCTACCCGGCCCCACGGATGGGTCACGGCGAACCTCCTGCGTTGTCGTGCTCGTGTCAGGTTTTCTTGATCGTCACGCTGTCAATGATGACCTTCTCCTTCGGGGCGCCGCCGCCTGCCTCTGCGTATTGACACGAGTATCCATCCTTGGCCACATTCTGGACGATACCGAGTCCCGATGAAACCGTAGCAAACGGTGTATACGACGCCGTAAGTCCCGAAGTGCTGTCTTTGTACACGATGAAGAACTGGCTGCCGTTGGTGTCCGCGCTGCCGTCATTGGCCATCGCGATCGTGCCCGCCGGGTATTTGGCGCCGGTCAGGTTCTCGCTGGCGTACTCGTAGCCGGGCCCTCCGGTGCCTACATCGCTGCTGGAACTGCAGGTCAGCTTAGTCTTGGACGTCGCGAAGGCATCACCGCACTGCAGCACGTAGATGCCGCTGCTCACCAGGCGGTGGCACTGGGTGTTATTGAAGTAGCCCGCCTCGGCCAGGTGGACAAAGGAGTTGACCGTGCAGGTGGCCTTGTTGTTGAGCAGGTTGAAGGTGATCTTGCCGAGGTTGGTGTTGAGCGTCGCCGTGTAGCTCGCCGTATAGTCCGGCGTGGCCGGCGGGAGGCTCTCCTTTTTCGCTACCGGGGTCGCCGCCGTGTAGGTACAGTGATGCGCGGGCTCGGCGACTGCCGTCGCCGACGCCGTCGCTGATGCCGACGCCGTCGCTGATGCCGAGGCCGAGGCGGTCGGAGACTTCGTCGGCGATGCCGAAGGGTGCTTGCCGCCGCCGGGGAGGAATGCCCACAGCAGGCCTGCGACGAGACCCGCGGCCGCGACCACGCTGACTCCGGTGAGCCAGCGCTTGCGGAGCACGCGCTGCCGCGCGATCCGTATCTCCTGCTGGCGGCGGTACTTTTCCCTGGCTTGCCTGCGCTGGCGATCGTTACTACCCGGCACGGGTCGTGTCCTCCTTGGCCTGTCCGACGTCGCTACCGCTGGTATTCACGGGGGCAGGCCAACGAACCCGATGCATACCTCTGATCTCGAAACATAGGCGGTGAAGGCCCGGGGAGCGAACCCCGGAACCCACGCAAAATTCGCGATCGTTCGCGAATCGTACCTTCCTGGTGCCGGGATCGGTACCTTCGTTATCGGTTCGCGGCCATGCGGGTCCCCTCGGTAACCTGAGACACCGTACCGTGAGAAAGGTCGGTCGTGCTCGTCACAGGCTTCCCTGCGGGGTCATTCGCAGCCAACTGTTATATTGTCGCGCCCGCGCCGGGCGAGCAGTGCGTGATCATCGATCCCGGCCAGGACTCCGAACGCGGCATCGAGGAGCTCCTTGCCGCGCACCGGCTCTCGCCGGCCGCCGTCCTGCTCACCCACGGCCACCTCGACCACGTGTGGTCGGTCGCCCCGGTATGCGGGGCGAAGGGCATCCCCGCCTACATCCATCCCGCGGACCGCGCACTGCTCGCCGACCCGGCAAAGGGCTTCCCGCTCGGGGTGGGACAGCAACTGTTTGGCGGCCTGGAGTTCACCGAACCCGACGACGTAAGGGAACTGACCGACGGCATGACCCTCAACCTCGCCGGAGTGGAGTTCATTGTGAGCCACGCGCCGGGACACACCGAGGGTTCGGTGACATTCCGGTTGCCATTCGAAGCGTCCCCGGCCGCTGCCGCGGGGAATCCCATTACGGCACTAGGTAAAAGCAAAATAGGCCGACCCCCGGGCGATCTGGAAGCCGGCGCCCTGTTCTCCGGCGACCTCCTGTTTGCCGGGTCTATCGGGCGGACCGATTTGCCCGGCGGGGACTACCAGACGATCCTGGACAGCCTGTCGCGAGTCTGCCTGACCCTGCCCGATGAGACCCTGGTGCTGTCCGGGCACGGGCCGCAGACCACCATCGGCGCAGAACGCCGCGGTAATCCCTTCCTGGCCGGCCTGCGCCCCGCCGCCGGACCTGCCAGGGGGATGTGACACGCCGCGCGGCACTGACAGGTGAGCCGGGACGAGCACCACGGATCGTTCGGATAAAAAGGGTCTTAGAGAACGAGGAACGGCGGCACGGCGGCTGCAAGGCCGACGGGATGGCCGCCAGGCGAAAGGGGCAGAGCTCGATGATCCGCACCCATGAGGCGGGGACGCTGCGGGCGTCGCATGCGGGGGAGCAGGTTGTGCTGGCCGGCTGGGTTGCCCGGCGCCGCGACCATGGCGGCGTGGTCTTCCTCGACCTGCGGGACGCGAGCGGCGTCGTGCAGGTC
>JBOHCG010000748.1:0-3619 GCA_050698735.1 Streptosporangiaceae bacterium
GTCGCCGTCGAGGCGGCCGCCGGTTATCCGGGCGATCTGCGGGAGCGTCAGCGGGATCACAGCTCCACCGCCGACGCCTGAAGCTGATTCTGGGCCAGCTGATTCTGGGCCAGCTGATTCTGGGCCTGCCGGGCGAGGGCCGCGGCGGTGACCTTCCTGTCGTCGAACGGAAGCACCGAGCCCGCCAGGTACTGCCCGGTCTCGTGCCCCTTGCCGGCCACCACGATGACGTCGCCGCCCGCGGACAGCGCCACGGCCTGCGCGATCGCGGCGGCGCGGTCCGGCTCGATGATCACCCTGGCCCGTTCTTCCTGCGGCACGCTCAGCACACCGTCAAGCATCGCGGCGAGGATCGCCAGCGGGTCCTCCGAACGCGGATTGTCGCTGGTGAGAATGGCCACATCGGCCAGCTTCGCGGCGGCGGCGCCCATCATGGGGCGCTTGGCGCGATCCCTGTCGCCGCCGCAGCCGAGCACGATGATCAGGTTCCCCTGGGTGACGGGGCGCAGCGAGCGCAGCACCGCCTCGACCGCGCCCGGCTTGTGCGAGTAGTCGACGAACGCGGTCACCTCGAGGCCAGACCCTGGCACCCGCTCCAGCCGACCCGGTACGCCGGGGCACGCGGCCAGGCCGGACACCGCGTCGTCGAGCGCGACGCCGGCCTCGACCAGGGCGACGAGCGCGCCGAGCGCGTTGGCGACGTTGAACACCCCGGCCAGCCCGACGGACACGTCCGCCTCGACTCCCCCGGGCCCGATCACGCGGAACGTGCTGCCGTCCGCGCCGGACCTGACGTCGGTCGCCCGCCAGTCCGCATCGGCCCGGCCCGCCGCGGAGAACGTGGTCACCGGGACCGGCGCTGAGGACGCGAGCCTGCGACCGTACTTGTCGTCAACGTTGACAACGCCCATCGCTGCGCTTACCCGGGGGGGACGACCCCCCCCAAACCCCTCCCGCTCCTGGGGGGAAGCCTTTCCCCCCAGACCCCCTCGGCCCCCCCGCTCCGGCGGCGCGAACAGCGACGCCTTGGCGCGGAAGTACTCCTCGAGATCGCCGTGGAAATCCAGGTGATCCTGGGACAGGTTGGTGAACACCGCCACGTCGAAGGCGGTGCCCGCCACCCGGCCCAGGCTGAGCGAGTGGCTCGACACCTCCATCGCGGCGGCGCTCACTCCGCGCTCGGCCATGACCGCGAACAGCGCCTGCAGGTCGGGCGCCTCCGGGGTGGTCAGCGAACTGGCGATCCGATCCCGGCCGATCCGCGTCTGCACTCCGCCGATGAGCCCGGTCAGGTGCCCGCCGGCGCGCAGCCCGGCCTCGATCAGGTAGGTGCTTGTCGTCTTGCCACTGGTCCCGGTCACGCCGATGAGCCGCAGCCGGCGCGAGGGATCCCCGTATACCCAGCATGCGACCTCGCCGAGCCTGGCCCGCGGATCGGCGACCACGAACACCGGCACCCCGCTGGCGATGGCGCGTCCCCGGCCGTCCGGGTCGGTCAGCACCGCGACCGCGCCCGCGGCCACCGCGTCAGCGCAGAACGCCGCACCGTGCACCCGCGCGCCGGGCAGCGCCACGTACAGGTCCCCCGGCTGCACCGAGCGGGAGTCGAGCGTGACCCCGCAGACGCACCCCAGTTCGTTCGGAATAATGGCATTTCCTGCGGTGGCCAGCCGGACGCCCAGCCGCGCGCTGAGTGCGGACAGCGGCCGCGGCTGGGAATGGGCGGGACGGATCGCCACGGGGTGAGGGTACCTCCATCACGGTGCGGTCAGGCGCACCTTCGGCGCGGTCGCCCCGTCCGGCGGGATCTTCAGCGTCGCCAAGGTGTCCTCCATGACCTGGTAGAAGACCGGTCCGGCCACCACGTCGCCGTAGTAGCCGCCCTTGCGCGGGTTCTGCACGTTGACCGCGACGACGATCTGGGGATCGTTGCCCGGCGCCATGCCGATGTAGCTCGATCCGTAGACGCACAACGCGCAGGTTCCGTTGGATTCCTGCGAGGTTCCGGTCTTGGCGGCGATCCCGTAGCCGGGGATGATCCCCCACGGCTCGTTGCCCTCCTCGTCCACGCCGGGCACCTGCTGGAGGATCTGCAGCAGTTCATGGGCGGTGCTTGGCTGGATGACCCGGCGCGATGGCGACGGCGCCGCCGGGCTGTAGACGCCCGCGGAGTCGGTCGTGCCCTCGATCAGCGTCGGCTGCACCCGCACGCCGTCGTTCGCGATCGTCGCGTACACGCTGGCCATCTGCAGCGCGGTCACGGCCACCCCCTGGCCGAACGAGAGCGTATACCTCGTGTCGGCCGCCCACTGGGACACCGGCGGCAGGTCGCCCGCGGTCTCGCCGGGCAGCCCGATGCCGGTCAGCTGGCCGAGCCCGAACGCCCGCAGGTAGTCGTACTGGGTCTGCGGGGTGATGTGGTTGGCGACCTGCGACATGCCGATGTTGGAGGAGTACGCGATGATGCCCGCGATCGTGTACCGCTCGCCAGGCGACCATTCCGCGTCGTGGATGAGCTGGCCGCCCTCCTCGATCTGGTACGGGATGTTGTAGGCGCTCATCGGCGTCTGGCCGCCGTGCTCGAACGCCGCCGACGCGGTGATCACCTTGGCGGTGGATCCCGGCTGGAACTCGGCCTGCACCGGCAGGTCGGTCGCCTGGCTCGCGTCGGTCACGGTCGCCGGGTTGAACGTCGGCCACTGCGCCATGGCCAGCACGCGGCCGGTCTTCGGCTGGATGATCACGACCGTGCAGTTGTCCGCGTGGGTCTTGTCGACCTCCTCCTCGCAGGCCTGCATGGCCGCGTACTGCAGCGCGGGGACGATCGTCAGCTGCAGGTTGCTGCCGTTCACCACCGGCGTGACGGTGCTGCCCGCGAGCGGGATCTGCTGGCCGTTCGTGCCAATCTGCACCTGCTCGCTGCCCGGGCGCCCGGCGAGCAGCTTGTTCTCGGTCAGCTCGACGCCCGCCGCGCCGACCGGGTTGCCGCCGCTTTCGGTGCCGGTGAAGCCGACGATGTTGGCCACCGCGTCGCCACCGGGGTAGACCCTGGCGTACGTCGCGTGCAGCGCGATGCCCGGCATGTTCAGCGTGCTGATCTTGTCGCCGACGACCGCGGACACGTTGGTGGCAAGCACCACATAATCCCGCGAGCTGGGATGCTGGAAGAGGTCGATGATCTGCGCCACGGTCATGCCGAGAAGCTCAGACAGCTTGCCCGCGTTGTGCAACTGCTGGGTCGGGTTCATCTCGGGCGGGTCGGCGTAGACCGTATAGGTCGCGACCGTCATCGCGAGCACCCGCCCGTCAGCGCCGGTGATCTCGCCGCGCACCGCCGGGAAATAGATGGTCTTGTCCTGCTCGGCGGCCTCGAGCGTGCGGTAGGTGCCGGACTCCATGCCCTGCAGCTGGACCAGCCGGCCGGCCAGGAGCGTCAGCACGAAGACGATCGCGAGCAGGGTGATGCCGAGCCTGCGGACGTGGTTGCCGCGGGGGATGAGCCGCCGGGGACGCGGCGGCCTGCGCCGTAGCTCCCTGGGATCCGCGGGCCTGGCCGGCGGCCGTTCGGGCCTTATCCGGCCAGCCAGGGGGGTACGGGGGGGCGCCAGGGGGGTACGGG
>JBOHCG010000749.1:0-3612 GCA_050698735.1 Streptosporangiaceae bacterium
GACCAGGGTCACCTGGTCGGCGCCGGTCGCGCGCAGCACCTTGGATCCGCCGACCGGGAAGGTCTCCGAGGCGTCGTAGAGCACCGGGTAGGCGCCGCGGGTGGTGCGCATGTAAGCGATGCCGTTCAGGTCGGCCATGGCCTGGACCAGGGCGGCGGCGCTGGTGGCGTCACTGGGGTAGAGCACGGTGGAGCCGTGGACCGCACGCAGCATGGCCAGGTCCTCCAGTGCCATCTGCGAGGGGCCATCGGCGCCGATCTCGACGCCGGCATGCGAGCCGACCAGGCAGATGTTGGCCTGGGAGATGGCCGCCATCCGGATGAAGTCGTAGGCCCGGCTGAAGAACGCGGCAAAGGTGGAGGCGAACGGCCGGTAGCCGCGCACGCTGAATCCCACCGCCGCGGCGACCAGTTGCTGCTCGGCGATGTACATCTCGAAATACCGCTTGGGATGCGCCTGGGCGAACTCGTCGGCGAAGGTCGAGTTGCTCACCTCGCCGTCCATCGCGACGACGTCCGGGCGCGTGCCGAGCGCGGCGAGCGTCTCCCCGTAGGCCTTGCGCGTGGCCACCTTCTGGCCGCGCTCGAACCTGGGCAGCTTGACCTCGGCGCGACCGTGAGCCGCCGGCCGCGGAACGGCCTCCTGCGGCGCCGGGCCCCGGACGACCAGGTTGCGCTCGCCGCCGAGCTCGATGATGGCCCGTTCGGCCATCTCCGGCGGGAGCGGCTTGCCGTGCCAGCCCTCCCGGTCCTCGACCTCGGAGAAGCCGTGGCCCTTGCGAGTGCGGGCGAGGATGACGGACGGCTGCTCTCCGGTCAGGTCGCCCGCCTCAGCGATGGCCTGGTCGATAGCGGCGACGTCGTGGCCGTCGATGGCGAACACCCGGGCGCCGAACGCGGCAGCCCGGCGGCGGTAGGCGTCCAGGTCCCAGGAGAGCTCGGTGGGGCCGCTCTGGCCGAGGCGGTTCACGTCGATGATGGCGATGAGATTGGACAGCTTGTAATGCGAGGCCCTGTCGAGGGCCTCCCACATCGACCCTTCGGCCATCTCGCTGTCGCCGCAGAGGACCCAGACCCGGTACGGCAATTCGTCCAGGTACTTGCCGGCCAGCGCGACGCCGACGCCGTCGGGCAGGCCCTGTCCGAGGGATCCGGTCGCCACGTCCACCCACGGCAGGACCGGGGTGGGGTGACCTTCGAGGCGCGATCCGAACCGGCGGTAGCCGGTCATCAGCTCCTCGTCGGAGACGACCCCGACCGCCTTGTAGATCGAGTAAAGCAGGGGCGACGCGTGCCCCTTGGAGAAGATGAGGTGGTCGTTGCCCGGCTGATCCGGGTTGTCCCAGTCGTAGCGCAGGTGCCGGCTGACCAGGACGGCCATCAGGTCGGCGGCGGACATGCTGGAGGTCGGATGTCCGGATCCGGCCGAGGTGCTCGACCGGACGGAGTCCACCCGCAGCTGCTGGCCGAGCTGGGCGGCGAGCGCGAGGTCGACATCGGCGATGGGTCCACGGGTTCCACGGGGTCCATGGGTTCCACGGGGTCCATGGGTCGGGGTCGGCACGGGCACCTCCAGGGGTTTCGGCGCAGTCCGCGCGACTGGCCAGGCAGATGATCCCGTACCCGCGCAATCCCGGTCAAACACCGCGAAGGCATGTGGCTTTCCGGAATAGCCCCAGCGGCGGCCGAGTGAGGCGGCCGAGGCTAGGGTCAATGCCGGGGAGTTAAGGGCCGGGCGCGGGTGTCAAGCACCGGTTTCGGCGTGTCGCGGCCCGATGGCAACGGAGGCCCGGTAAGACGGGAATCTGTCAAAACCACCCGTTGCAGAGGACCTCCGTTGCGCCTTCGGTCTGTCATTGGTTCTGCTGTCATGACCATCACCCGGACGATCACGGTGGCGGCCGGGGTGTTCGCCCCTGGCCATCTGGGGGAGCTGACTCAGATCGTGCCGTTTGAGCTGGCTGACGGGGTGCTGGCCGAGGCCGGTGTCGTGCAGCAGCGGCTGCGTGTGCTGCCCTCGCGGGTCGGGCTGTACTTTGTGCTGGCGATGGGCCTGTTCCCCGGCACCGGGTACCGGGGGGTGCGGGCGAAGCTGACCGCCGCGCTGGATGTCTGCTGCCCGGACCTGAAGGCGCTGCGGGACCTGCGGCGGCGGATCGGCGCTGCCCCGCTGAAGGCCCTGTTCGAGGTGCTGGCCGGGCCGGTGGCCTGGCCGCGGACCCCGGGGGTGATGTTCGGGCGGTACCGGACGGTTGCCTTCGACGGCTGCCGTTCGATCAGGGTGCCCGGCACGCCCCCGAACCGGGACTGGCTGGGGAAGCTGAACGCCGCCCTGGGCGAAACCGGTTACCCGGCGATCCAGCTGATGACGCTGGTGGAGACCGGCACCCGGGCGCTGATCGGGGCGGCGTTCGGGACGCCCGCCGACGGGGAGATCACCTGGGCCCGCACGCTGCTGCACCGGCTGGATGAGACGATGCTGGTGCTGATGGACCGGGGCTTTGACGGCGGGGAGTTCCTGCACGAGGTCGCCGCCACCAAGGCCCAGTTCCTGGTCCGGCTCACCTCCGCCCGCCGGTGCTCAGGCGGTTCCCCGACGGGTCGGTGCTGTCGGTCATCGGCGGCGTGCAGGTGCGGATCATCACCGCCAGCGTGACGGTCACCTGCCACGACGGCACCCGCTACGGCGGCAGCTACCGGCTCGCCACCACCTTGACCGACTGGCGCGCCTGCCCGGCGGACGCGCTGATCCGCCTGTATCACGAGCGGTGGGAACACGAGGTCGCCTACCTCGCGCTGCGGCACACCCTGCTGCACGGCCGGGTCCTGCGCTCCCGCGACCCGGCCGGCCTGCGGCAGGAAATGTGGGCGCTGCTGGCCCTGTACCAGGCGCTGCGCATCGCCATCACCGACGCCGTCCAGGCCGTCCCGGGCACCGACCCCGACCGGGCCAGCTACCAGATCGCCGTCGAGACAGCCGCCGACCTGGTCACCAACGCCGGCAACATCATCACCCAGGCACCGGACCTGGCCGGCGACATCGGCCGGGCCGTCCTGGCGAACCTGCACGGCCCGCGCCGGCCCCGTGTCTGCGCCCGCAAGGTCAAATCCCCGCTGAGCCGCTGGGCCAAGCACCCGCCCGGCAAACCCCGCACCTGCCTGCGGGTCACCAAGCTGACCACCGCCATCACCCGAGATCACCAGCAGGAAAGTAAGACACGCCGCCGGCAGTGCTTGACACCCGCGCCCGGCCCTTAACTCCCCGGCATTGAGCCTAGGGTGGCGTCCGGGAACGCCAAGGTGCTGAAGGCAATGGGTGGTGGTGACACGCTCATCGGAGGAAAGGCCCGCCCCCGGTGAGGGGGTTGCCAGGGGCGGGCCGGTCTCAGTGTCGCGGAGAGTCTAGTTACCGCGGAGTGAGGTGAAGGATGACTACTTCGTCGGTGCCGGAACCGGGGCCGTTGTTCGTCCCGGATGGCTGACCGCTCTCGTAGGGGTTGTCCTGGGTCGGCCAACCTGGCCGGCTACTTCGTCTGGTCGCTGCTGGACAACTTCGAGTGGGGCTGGGGCTACCAGAAGCGTTTCGGGATCGTGCTCGTGGACTTCGGGACCC
>JBOHCG010000750.1:0-3612 GCA_050698735.1 Streptosporangiaceae bacterium
CCGCACCGCAGCCGACTGGGCCAGGTACCTGCGGGCAGCCGCCCGACTGCACGGCGAGACCTGGGCGAACGTCCTGCTGATCTCCTCCCGGATACCGGACCCAACCCTGGTCAGAGGATATGAGGCGTGGCGGGCAGCCGGACGCCAGGTCAACCGCGATGAACAGGGCATCGAGATCTTCTCCGGCATGCGCCGCCAGGAACCAGGCCGCCACGGCGCTGAAGAGACCGGCCAGGACCATAGCTGGCGTGACGCCCGGCGTGTCGCCTACGTCTGGGACCTGTCCCAGACCACCGGCCAGCCCGTCCCGCTCCCGTTCGCCTTCCCCGCGCCGGAGGAGGAGGCGCCCCCAGGTGTATGGGACTGCCTGTGCTGGCTAGCCCGCAGAGAGGGCTACGCGGTCGAGCGCCAGGGCGGCAGCCCCGGTGACGGCACTACGTTCTGGGCCGCCCGGCGCATCCGCATCCCGCCCGGCCTCAGCAGCGGGCAGGCTGCCTGGGCGCTGGCCCATCAGCTCGGCCACATCCTCCTGCACAACACGATCACCACCAACCCGCCGGGCACTACAACCTCCGGCTGCCACGGCACCCGGAAAGCCGAAGCCGACTCCGTGGCCTACATCATCTGCGCCCGGTACGGCGTCCAGGCCGAGCACACCTTCTCCAGCCCGCAGACATGGGCGGGCAGCGATCCCCGTGCCCAGCCCGCAGCCGCCATCCTGGTCGCCGGAGAGCGAGCCGTCACGGCCGCGACGAAAATCAGCCGCCTGCTAGACCATCACCTGGCTGGCAACCGCCAGGACCCACGGCCAGCGGCGGAAGCGGCTCCGGCGGCACGCCATGACGAACACGAGCCGCAACCCGCCGCATCCCAGGTCACCGCATCGCTATCAGCTCCGGAGCCCGACCCGCGGATATCCCGCGTCCTGGACGACGCCATGCAGTTCTACCAAGGCCAGCTCGACCGGAGCTGGGTACCCGCCTACCTCGCCGAGCGCGGTATCAGCACCGCCGCGACGCGCCAGTGGCGCATCGGATATGCCCCCGGCGGCTGGGCTACGCTTACCGGCCACCTCCGCGCCCTCGGCCACGACGACGACGCGCTCGAGGCGGCCGGGCTCGCCCGCATCTCCTCCCGCGGAACGCTCATCGACCACTTCCGGGACCGGGTCATGCTCCCTATCCATGACCAGCGCGGGAACATCGCGGGATTCCTTGGCCGCGCCCGCCCCCGAGCCGGCCCGGAGGTCCCGAAGTACCTGAACAGTCCCGAGACCAGCAGCTACCACAAAGGCAGCCTGCTGTTCGGCCTCCACCAGGCGCGCGATCTGCTCGCCCGCGGTGCGACACCGGTCATCGTGGAAGGCCCCTTCGACGCCATCGCCGTCACCATGGCAGATCCCGGCCGCCACGTCGGCCTGGCGCCCTGCGGCACCGCCCTGACCAGCAAGCAAGCCGCCGTCCTCGCGCAGGCGGCCGACCTTGGCAGCAACGGCATCCTTGTCGCGTTCGACGACGACCAGGCCGGCCGCAAGGCCGCCGTCCGCGCCTACGACATCCTCCGCATGGTCAGCGGCCGGCTGCAATCGGCCGCCCTGTCCGGCAAAGACCCCGCTGAGATCCTGCAAACCGAAGGCCCGGAGGCTCTGCGGACTGTCCTCCGGGACCAGGTGCAGCCGCTGTCTGCCGTCGTCATCGACGCTCACCTTGCATCCTGGGAACGGCGGCTGCAAGACCCCGCAGGATCGTTGCTGGCCATGCGCAGCACGGCCGCAGTTATCGCCGGACTGCTCCCCGCCAGCAGTGCCGAGGCGATCCGGCAGATCACCGGCAGCCGGGAACTGGCCACGGTCGATGAGCAGATGCGGCCGGTCGCGAACCCTGAACTCCCCGAGATCGCCCGCGTCCTGCCCGCCGACGCCGCCTACCAGACCATGCGCGTGGCCGAACGGCTCGGGTTCACCGACTACTCCGACGTCCTGGCTGAAGTCGCCAACGCGGTCACCCGCGACGCCGCCCGGCCTGGCAGCCGCGCAGCGCGCGTGGCACCCCGGCTCGCCGCGAGCAGCTTCCCGCATCCGCCCACGACCATCCGCCACGGTGATGAGCATGCGGTACCCCGGCCGCCAGCCCACGGCAACCGCCTGACGCACGCTTACGGATCATCGCGATCCCGCCGATGAACCGGCATCGCCGTGAACTACACCACCAGGGGTCACCTCCGGCATGGCGGGTTAATGCGCGGCTGCGGGTCAGCAGACAACCGTACCGGCCGTAGGACTCCCGCATGGATGCATAGGCCAGTGCGCGCATCCAGTGAGATCGAGCGCTATACCCTCACAACCGGGCGCAGGCCATTCCTTCTCACCTTTGCGGGGTTGTTCCCCTAAAATCTCTTCTATGCCTGGCGAGGCAGGGATTCTAGTGGGCGGCCGGTACCGGCTGGGCGAGCCGGTCGGGCAAGGCGGCCTCGGCCGGGTGTGGCGCGGGCACGATGAGTTCCTGGACCGGGTCGTGGCGGTTAAGGAACTCCTGCTGCCGCCCCAGCAGGCTGCGGAGCGTGCAGGGCTGGTCGCCCGAGCGCTACGGGAGGCCCGGGCGGCGGCCCGGCTGACCCATCCTGGCGTCATCACGATCCACGACGTGGTCGAACACGGCGGCGCGCCCTGGATCGTGATGGAGTTCGTCGCCGGCCCGTCCCTGCGCGCCGAGATCAGCCAGCACACGCGCCTACCCTGGCAGCGCGTGGCCGACATCGGCGGCCAGGTCGCGGACGCGCTGGGCCACGCGCACGCCGCCGGGATCGTGCACCGCGACCTCAAGCCGGACAACATCCTGCTGTCTGGCCGGCGGGCCATCGTCGCCGACTTCGGCATCGCCCGGATCCTCGACGCGACCACCAGGCTCACCGGCACCGGGATGATGATCGGCACGCCCCACTACATGGCGCCGGAGCAGCTGGAGGGCACAGAAGCCGGCGCTGCCGCGGATATGTGGGCGCTCGGCGCCACCCTCTACACCGCCCTGGAGGGCAACCCGCCCTTCGACGGAGCCACCCTGACCGCGCTGATGGCCGCCATCCTGACGCGCCCCCCGGCCCCGCCCCAGCACGCCGGCCCGCTGCGCGACCTGCTCGGAGCGCTTTTGACCAAGGACCCCACCCGGCGCCCTTCCCCCGAGGCTGTGCTGGATGCGCTCGCCGGTGCCGCCCGCCAGCCCGACGTTGCAGCGCGCCAGGCCGCATCCGCCGCCAAGGCGCAACAGTACGTAGACGCAGGGAACCGCCTTTTCGGCGAGTACCGCTACGCAGACGCCGAGGCTGCCTACCGCGAAGCCATCCGCCTTGACCCGGGCAACGCCGACGCGCATAACGACCTTGGGTACTTGTTCGTGACTGTGAATCGGCGCCAGGAAGCAGAGGCCGCCTACCGCGAAGCCATCCGCCTTAACCCCGCTCACGCCGAGGCGCGTGACAACCTTGACAGGTTGCTCGCGGTAACGATCCTGATGGAGGCTACCCGTGTACCGAAGCGGCGCCGCTAGCGTCCTTCCGTACTGACTGTCTCACGCCGAACGGCCGGGCCGGCGGATCGGCGTGGTCGTGTTCGTTCGG
>JBOHCG010000751.1:0-3597 GCA_050698735.1 Streptosporangiaceae bacterium
GACCCCAGTCGACCGGCCCGAGCAGGATGAACGTGATCGCGCCGGGCGACCGAGGCCGGGCCGGGCAGCATGTTCTTGAGCGCGTTGGCCCGGGCCAGGTGCTGGTCGGTGGTGAGCAGCATCAGCGCCAGCAGCATCACGCCCGCGCCGGCGCCGAAGTAGCTGTTGTTCGTCAGGCTGCGCCGACTAGCTCGACGGCGCAGTTGAGGTTCGGTGCCCGTGACAGTCGTTCGTCAGCGGTAAGGAGAGGGGAGGCTAGCGCAGCGGCAAGGGCGACATAGAGTCCGTCGTAGAAGGTTATACTGCCGCGCAACGCCCATGCGGCTGTCGCCAGGGCGCCAGTCATCTCGTGGCGATGATCGACGAGCGGCGTGCTGACCTGCAGCAAAACCTCTGCATCGGCGGCGGCCAGCTCCCCGCGAAGTACGTGCCGGCGCAGTACGTTTCCGACCTCCGCGTCGATCAGGTGCGGCGCATGGCATGTCTCGGAGCTGAGGCGACGGCGCAGTGCCCTCGCTTTCGGGGACCTTCCGAGAGCGCGACGATCATCCCGGACGCGTCGATAACCACGGTCGTGCCCGGCCAGGTCAGCGCCGCTCGGCGGCCAGGTCGGCGATGATCGACGTCGCCGTAGGCTCGCTGGCGCGTGCACGCTCGAGCGCGGCTTCGATCTCCTCAGTAGCCTCCTCCTTGGTGGGCCGGCCAGCCAGCATTAGGAGCTGGTCCCGCATGTATGCCTGCATGGACTGACCCGCGCGGCGCGCTCGCCTGCGGAGCACCTCGTAGAGTTCCTCGGGCACTTCTCGCACCTGTATCGTGGCCATAGCGCTATTTTAGCGCTATGGCCCATCCGTCGTCGGCGACGCGCGAGGCGCGGACCGGCGCCTGGATCGCGGTCGCCGTTGCAGGGAGTCCGCGCAGGGCATCGAATGTGTAATCGATCTGGGGATCAGGCGGCTCGATCGAGCCGTCATGGGATCATGACGAGGGGCACTTTGAGGGGCAGAACGTTGCGGGCAGCACCTCGTCTGCGCCGGTCGCGGCTTGCGTGAGCTAGCGTACGGCCTGGTCAGGCTGCATCTGGCCGGGTGGGGGAGCGGCTGAGCGATTCATGGCATGCAAGAGGTCTGGGGTTCAAATCCCAATAGCTCCACAGGTAAAGCGCAAAATTCGAAAATCTGAGTCGCAGGTACAGCAGCGAAGTACAGCAGCGGATCGCGGGGAAGCCGCACACCCTGTTCGTACCGAGTCTCCCGGTCGGCGAATCGGCTGATGGCATGGCTTCCTGTATTCCGCGCTGCGGGCCAGACTCGGGCTTCCTGCCAGCGACGATGCTCCTGCTCCAGGATTGTGAGCGCTTGACGCCAATGACGAGATGCGGCCGTCCTGACTGCGTGATCGCACGGTCTCTGGGCTGACTTTTGCCGCCCGTGCAGTGGGTCAGGATGGTCGTGTGTCTGGGCTGCCCGCTACGGGATCCTGAATCGGCGCAGCCACGGCGCAGGGCCGCGCGATCAGCGCAGCTCGCGTCGCCTGTGGTTCGCTGCGGCCGTGATCCGGCGCATCACGGCGCCGCGCTGGCGCCAGCCGGGAGCGCAGGTCGGCGCTTGAGCGCCCCGCGGTGAGGGGCGAAGCATCAAGGGGCCGCCCAGGCATCGGCAGTTCGCTGTGTAGCAGCGCCCGGAACGGCCCGGCGGCATGCATCTGTACGCCCACGCTGATTGCGGGCGATGAGCGCAATCGCTCGCTGCCGGCTGTTTGGCTTAAGTTTTAACCTTTTCCCTGGTCAACACCGCTTTCGCTGTGCGTGGCATGCCTGCTTCGCCGGGCAGAAGGTAGCGGGGAGCTGGGCCTTTGCTGCTGCCTTTGGGCCGGCCGGGCCCGGGGCGGGAGGGTTTCGCGACACGGGCAGGTGTCCCCAGGCCGGAGCGGATGTTGCGAAACCCGCGGCGGACCCGGCCCGGGGCCAGCGGCCGGGCGGGGTCGGGCTGTTTTTCCCAGGGGCGGCGCAGGTCGGCGGCGAGGGGGCGGGCGAGGAGGAGCTGGGCGTGGGCGGCGATGACGACCCGCACCCACCTGTCGGCCTGCTGCGGGGTGCGGACCTTGGCGGCGGTGAGGCCGAGGGTGCCCTTAAGGGTGCGGATGGCGTGCTCGATGTCGAACCTGGCGAGGTAGGCGCGCCAGAGCTCGTCCAGGGACAGCGGGCCGGGGCCGGCGTGCCACAGCCACATGGCCCGGTGCGGGTCGCGGCCGTCGGGCAGGCGCTCGACGGTGACGTGGACGAGGGTGCCGCGCAGGACCGGCAGGTGCTTGCGGCCGGCGAACCAGCCGCGGTCGCCGTGGACCTGGGGGTGGACGTTGTGCCAGGCCTCGGCCCGGACGGTGCCGTAGAGCGGGGTGTCCGGAAGGGTGAGTTCCTCGTCTGGCTCGGGGGCGGGGAGCAGCGGCTTCTTCCGGCCCCGGCTGCCCCGGCCCTCGGCGGCTGCCGCGAGTGCCTCCGGTTCCAGGCAGTGGACCTCCGGTCCCCGGCGGGCAGGCCGGCCGTTCTTGCCGGGCCATGAAGGCGCGTCCTGGTAGAACACGCTGCCTGCCGGGAGCCGGACCAGGACGTGGGCGGGGCAGCCGGCCAGCCCGTCGGTCAGGGCGGCGGCGCTGTATCCGGCGTCGAAGACGAACAACGGCACCGCCCCGCTGGCGTGCCCGGCACCATGCAGGCGGCGCAGCACGCTCTTGACCTGGGTGATCGTCTGCGCGGTGCGGGTGGCCGGGGTCGTCCGCTGCACGTCGACGGCCGCTGCCCAGGCGGTGCGCAGGCATCCGGTGACGGCGGCGAGCTGGTACTCCCAGCCGGGCGTGGTCTTGCTGGAGCCCTTGCAGTGGCAGGCCCCGTGGTGGACGTGCTCCCGGCCCGGGGAGGACCACGCGTCCGGCCGCGGATAGGACGTCGCGTCGACAGCGACCCGCACCCGCCGCCAGCGGGCGCACGCGTCCCGGACCCGGGCGGCGTCCGCCGCCGGCACCCCGGACAGGGCCCGGTCCAGCAGCCGGCGGTCGGTGATGTCATGCCCCGCGATCCAGGCGCGGCCCTCCGGCCCGTCCACCAGCGGCGGCAGCACCTCCGTGAGCAGGGCGAACAGCCGCTCGTCATCGACCCGCCCGGCCGCCAGCGCATCGTAGAGCGCGCCGTGCCCGCGCCGGAACTCCGGTTCCAGGGAAAGCTGCACCAGCGACCGCACCGGGTGATCGGCGCACAAGACGGCGTCCGCTAGCTCAAGCAGCGCGTCCGAACGCGCCGCCAGGCACCCCAGCAGCCGTTCCCGGAACTCCCGCAGCGCGCCGAGCGCCGGGTTCCCCGGAAGGACTGGCCGCCCGGCACCAGGGCATGACAGGGTAAGACTCACGGCCGTTTCCTCTCTCTTTGGATGCTTCGCAACACCAAGAGTGACGGAAACGGCCTTTTGCGAATGACACTCGGGTATATAAGCGAATGATGCTGTCATCAGGCGATATGAACCGAATTTAGGTTAAAAGTTAAGCTTAGCTTGCCGTTTAACCTCGGCTGTCCGGACATGCGGAGATCATTGATCTTGTCCGGCG
>JBOHCG010000752.1:0-3596 GCA_050698735.1 Streptosporangiaceae bacterium
GCGCCGCGCTGACCTGCCCGCACAGCGAGGCGAGCAGCCGCAGGAAACTGCCGGCGCCGGCAGCGACGACGCGGCCGGCAGATCATATCCCGGGTCAGCCTCGCGGGGCCGCTGCGCCAGCGCCCGGTCCGGCAGCGCCGGGGTCAGCACCGCCGACGCCGGCCCCAGCCCGGTCCCCTCCCGCACCCGCCCCGCCGGCTCCGGGACTCCCGCCGCCGCCAGTTCCCCGGCCGTCCATGCCGGGGCCGGGGCAGCCGCGCCGGGCAGCGCACCGCACGCCACGATCCCCGACCCCGGCCCCGGCAGCTCCAGCAGCCGCCCGCCGGCGTCCCGCCAGATCGCCGGCATCGCCATCACCTCAGCCAGCCCCGCCGCCGCATCCCGCGGCACCTCAACGGCAGGTGCGGTGACGGAAGGCCGGGCAGCAGGTACCGTCGCATGCGGAAGCATCGGCGGGCCCCTCGCAAGAGGTGGACAGGAACCGCCGATGCTTCCTTATCCGCCCCGGCCTGTCCCGTAACCAGCCCAGCGTGTCGCCGCACACCCCGCACACCGGGCACACACCGCCCCGAAAATCACTACTCACCGTGACCAACGGCCTCAGATCCGGCCTGTTACGCAACGTGGCAACGTACTGGAGCTTCCCCCGCACCAGGAACTCCCGAACCCCAGGTCGCGCGCCTCAGACTCCTAACCGAACGCCAGTGGCCGGGGGCCTGACCCTGCTTGCCGTGTCCGCGCCCGACTCGGTGGCACGGAACGGGACTGGTCCCTCCCCGGCGTAACCTCCATCATCGACAACATCATGCACAACACCAGGACCGGCTCGATCATCCTCGAACACGACGGCGGCGGAAACCGCTCCGAAACCGTGGCCGCCCTGAAGATAGTCATCCCCCGCCTGCTAGCACGGTCGGCTGCGGCGGCGAGTTCGAGCAATTGCTCACGCGTGTACCTGCCGCTCATCAGCGTCGCGTCAACGTCGAGAAAGTCGCGCGGCAGCGCACGGCCGAACAACGCGCAGACCTTGTCGTTTCAATCGGTGCCATGAAGAGCCCTGCACCGGCACGTCTAGGTCCAAAGCTGACGTCGGCGCTCTGCCGCGACCGTGGTGTCAGCATCGGGCCAGCGCGTTCTCAAGAAAGCTGGTAGCCCGGCGGGCCACGGTCACGGTGTCGGGCGAGACGCCGATCTCTTCGAGTCCCTGCCGTGAGCGAGCGGCGCCGGCGAGCCCGACCGCTCCGGCCAGCACGTCCCACAGCGCCAGGTCTTCCACCGCCGGGGCTGCCGTCTCCTTGAGGTAGGCGTTGAGGAAGACGCCGGGAGCATCGCCGCCGGGGTGGATTGCCAGGTCCATCCGGAAGCGGGCTACCTCGTTGCCCGCTGGCATGACCTTGGCTCGTTCCCAGTCGACGATGCCGGTCAGCACCTCGCCGGCAAACAGGAGATTGCCGAGATAGAAGTCGCCATGGCAGAAGGCACGCCTCGCCACCCTGGCCCGGTGCCGAAGCTCGGCCGCCGCCTTGCCCAGCGCTGGAGGCAATCCGTCGGGGGTCCAGCGATCCAGCAAGCGCGGCCACGTTGGGATCTCGGCCGGCACCTTGCCCAGCGGGATGGCATGAAGGCGGGCCATGGCGGCTGTCGCCCTCCGCAGCCAGGTCACACTACGTGGCACCTCGTGCAGTACGGTGCCAGGGAGCGCGCCCATCACGATGGCGGGATCACCAAAGCAGGCGCCGTCGTGGTCGAGGAACAGGGGCGGCGGGCTGGGAACCGGGAAGTGCTCGACGGCGGTGAGCGCTCGCCACTCCGCGGCGGCTCCGTCCCGATCAGCGGGGAAGCGCTTGAGGACGACCGACTGGGTGCCGCTTCGGGTAGTCACCAGGATGCGCTCTGGCGTCCGGGAACTCCGGCCACCGGCCAAGCGCTCAACTTCACCAATCGACGTCGCGTCATCGATGACCGACAGGATCACCTCCCGCCCGCCCTTACCGAGCGCGGGTTGTCTTACTTCCTGGTTCACCGGCTCATCATCTGAGGTGACGTCCCGCTCGCTCATGTGCACATCCTCTGCGACGTAGCAAGTCTGGCACGGAACCGGGCGCGGGCCGCTCCGGCATCTAGCAGGGCCTGGGTGAACCCCCGGCCGCCGGGCCCAGATCGAGCGCGACCACGCCGGCCACATCGACGCCGAAGGTGGCCAGGGCGTGAGCGAGCTTGATCGTACCCCGCAGCGGGCCGGGATGGCGGATCTGGATGGCGGCGTCCGCCCGCACGCGTGCCTACAGGCTGGCCGCGGGCACGCCGTGGACCAGGACCGCACCCTCCTTGATAGCTATTCCGCCGGGTAAACGGCAACCGCACAGGTTGTCCATTCGCCCATCGGGAGGAGTGAGCCGGCTATCTCGCAACGGCGAGCGCCGTGCGAGACCGACAGCGGGACATTTATCACCTGTGCCGGTCTCGTGCCTCTCCGGCATGTGCAGGTGATGCGGTGCAGTTATGAGCCGTCGGCTCGGGCCGGGTCAGGGATCCAAGCCGACATGCTGCAAAGCCTGTCCGCCATCCGAGGCGTATGCGTCATTGACGTATACTTCTTTCATGGCTATGACAACGATACGCGTGGAACCTGACGTGCGGGATCGGCTCGCCGCCCGGGCCGAAGCGCACGGCCGGAGCCTCGGCGCGGAACTACGGGCAATGCTGGACGAGATGATGTGGCAGGGCATCGAGGCCGGGTACCGCCGACTCGCCGCGCAGCCGGAGGAGATGGCGACCTACCAGGCCGAGGCCGTCGAATGGACATCGGCCGGCCTCGGTGACCTGGCCGCCACTGCCGCCGAGGAGTATCCGGAGCACAACTCTTGACCAGCGGTGACGTACTGCTTTGTGATCTTAATCCGGTGGCTGGCCGGGAGCAGGGCGGCATCCGCCCGGTCGTTGTGGTGTCGCACCATCGCTACGCCGTGGTACCCGGGCTGTTCCTTGCGGTGCCCCTCACCAGCCGGGATCGCGGCCTCGACCATCACGTAGAGGTTCCCGCCGATGACGGCACCGGGCTGAAGCAGATTTCGTATGCCATGACCGAGCAGATCCGCGCGATGTCCGATCAGCGAGCCGGACGCCAGCTGGGCAGGGTCACCGGCGAAACGCTGACAGCGATAAGCCGTTACCTGCACCTCTTCATCGTCTGAGCCGCCGCTCCCGCTCCTGGCGGGCATAGCAGACAACGCATCAGACGCCGATGGGGCGTAGCGGGGCAGGCAGCGGGCGAACTTCACCTGTGCATAGCAGCAACCAGGCGCGAGGCCGATTTCTGGCATCATCCACACTATGTCTTCGCAGCTTAAAGCTTGTAACTGCAAGTGCTGCCACATTCCGCTGTGCAAGTGATAATGACACACTTTGCCTGATCTTCTTAAAGAAGATCGCGCAGCTCGTCCGCGCTGCGGCCAACCTGGCGGCAGATCGATGCAAGCGTTCCCACCGGGAGCGGCCGGGCGCCATGCACCGGGACGCTCACATGTCGCCCGTCTGCATGGCGCATCACGTGGTGGCTGCCGGTGACCCGTTCCAGTTCCCAGCCGGCCTTGCCC
>JBOHCG010000753.1:0-3594 GCA_050698735.1 Streptosporangiaceae bacterium
GGTCCCAGGGCGACGCGTACAAGCGGTTCGCGGCCGCGGGGATCCCCAGAGACGGCGGGATGGCCGACCTGCTCGCCGAGGCCGCCGGCCCGGCCCCCCAATTCGCCGCCGTCATCTGCGAGGACATCGAACGATCCGGAAGGGACACCTTCAACGCGCTGAAACTGGAAAAGAAACTGTCCCGCAACGGCATCCCGGTATTCGCCACCGACGAGCCCGCCTGCATCGACGGCGTCAATGCCACCTCCCTGCTCGTCCGGCGGGTCAAGCAGGGCGTGGCGGAATGGTTCCGGCTGCAGCTGAAAGAGAAATGCTGGAAAGGCCTCGCCGAGCACTCCCTCGACGGGTGGAACATCGGGCCCGCGCCCTACGGGTACCTCGCCGACCGGATCCCGCACCCGGTGCCGTACAAGGCCAGCCAGGGCCGCACCAAATCCCGCCTCACCCTCGACCCGCCCCGCGCCGCCGTCGTCGAGCAGATCTTCACCTGGCGCACCGTCGACAAGCTCGGCATGCCCGCCATCGCCGCCCGCCTCAACGCCGACCCCGGCCGCTACCCGGCCCCGACCGGGAAGGGGTGGGCGCCGCAGACCGTCTTCATGATCCTCGGCAACCCGAAATACACGGGCCACATGGTGTTCGGCCGGCGCCGGAACCGCAACGGGCACCGTGTCACCGTCCCGGCCAGCGAGTGGCTGTGGTCGCCAGAGCCGGTCCATCCCGTCATCATCGACCGCGCTGTCTGGGAGCAGGCCCAGGTCGTCGGCGCGGAGCACGCGACCAGCCGCGACCCCGCCCTACCGGGCGGCGGCCCGGCCGGCGCGGCGGTGTTCCCGTACCGGTCCCGGGTCCGGTGCCGGGACTGCCGCCGCCGCATGTTCCGCGCCGCCTACGGCCGCGGCGCCCACAGCTGGGTGTACTACCAGTGCCCCCACAACGCCAACAACCCCCGGTATACGGCCAGCCACCCCGGCCACCCCCGCACCGTCAAGATCCGCGAAGACCTCCTGGACAAGGTCGTCGCCGCGTTCTTCCGCGACCGGATCTTCGGCCCCGGCCGGGCCGGGCTGCTCGCCGCCCAGCTGCCCGCCACCGACGCCGCCGCAGCCGCCGACCGCGACGCCCAGACCGCCGCCCTCACCACCCGGCTGCGGCAGATCGACACCGGGATGGGCTCCTGCGTGCTGGAACTCGAACAGCTCCCCGCCGACCCGGCCGATTCGGCTTCCGCCGCGCTCCGCGGCCGGATCCGGGCCCGGTTCGCCGAGCTGCACGCCGAGCACGAGCAGAAGACCGCCCAGCTCGACGCCCTCGCCCAGGTCACCCCGAAGGCCGCCGACACCACCCTGCTCGGCCAGCTCCCCCTCGCCGGAGACATCCTGCCCGCCCTGCCCGGCGACCTGAAGGCCGCCCTGTTCGCCGCGGTGGACCTGCAGATCCTGTGGGACAGGACTGGCCGCCAGGCCACCGTCTACGCCGAGATCACCGAGCACACCCTCCGGGCACTGCCCGGCATTCTCGATCCCGGCCTGGACGGCTATGATGACACTGCTGCTGTCGGCGAAGACGCTGACCAGGCCGGACCTGTGGAAGACTTGTTCGAGCCCCCTATAGAGCACCCAAACTTCCGCCAGGCCCAGATCTTCCGCCGAAAGGTCAGGGTCAGCGCGCAGGCCATGGTGGCGCGCGCAGGCGATGGTGGCGGGAGCGCCCATGATCGATCCCGCCCGGACCGGTTACTCTTGGCTAGTGAACGCTGTACGCCTGATCGCCGTGCGGTCCGATGAACTGTCCGTGGACGAGGTCCGGGCCGCGGTCGCGGACCCCGCGGCGGGGGGAATCGCGCTGTTCGTCGGCACAGTCCGGGACAATGATCATGACCAGCAGGTCCGCGGCCTGTCCTACACCGCGCACCCGTCCGCGGAAGCCGAGCTCCGCCGGGTGGCCGCGGAGATCGCGGAGAAGTTCCGGGTCATCGGCATCGCGGCCGTGCACCGCGTCGGCGAGCTTGCGATCGGAGACCTGGCCGTGGTGGTGGCCGTGTCCTGCTCGCACCGGGGCGAGGCGTTCGATGCCTGCCGCGCGCTGATCGACCTGCTGAAGGCCTCGGTGCCGATCTGGAAGCACCAGCTGTTCGCCGACGGCAGCAGCGAGTGGGTGGGCAGCCCATGACCCAGCCCATGACCCAGCCCATGACGCAGCCCGTGAGCGGGCCGACGGCGCCTCGGCGGATTCCCAGGTTTTGCGCGTAGTGTTCGCACCATGTCCCGACGCTCCCTGACGCTGCTCCTGGCCGCGGCGGGCACCATCGCCGCGATCGCGGTCGGCGTCTTCGTGCCGGTGCCCTACGTCATCCTCGGACCGGGCCCCACGCTTAACACGCTGGGGGAATCGGGCGGAAAGCCGCTGATCTCGATCTCCGGGCACGCGACGTATCCCGCCAGCGGGCACCTGAACATGGTGACGGTCAGCTACGAGGGCGGTCCAGGCGACAACCTCAACATCTTCACCGCGCTGGCGGCCTGGCTGAACCCGCACGAGGCGGTCGTGCCCGAATCCGAGCTGTTCCCCGCTGGCCAGACAGCGCAGCAGAGCCAGCAGCAGGACACCGTGGAGATGACCGACTCGCAGCAGACCGCGACCGCCGCGGCGCTGACCCAGCTGCACATTCCCTTCAAGACCGAGGTGGAGGTGGTGCTGGCGGAGCAGGGCTACCCGGCCTACGGCGTGCTCAAGTCCGGTGACGTGATCACCGCGGTGGACGGCAAGCCGGTTAGCAGCCCGACCGGCCTGCAGAACCTGATCTACGCGCACCAGGCGGGCAGCACGCTGACCGTGACCATCCAGCGGGGCGGCCAGACCAAGCAGGTGCAAGTCGGGACCAAGGAGGTCAGCGGCCACCCGGTGATGGGCGTCGAGATCACCGGGCAGTACAAGTTCCCGTTCACCGTGAACATCAGCGTGGGCGACATCGGCGGGCCGAGCGCGGGCATGATGTTCGCGCTCGGCATCATCGACAAGCTGACCGGGCTGAACCTGACCGGCGGCCGGTTCATCGCCGGCACCGGGGAGATCACGCAAGGCGGCCAGGTGCAGCCCATCGGCGGCATCCAGCAGAAGATGGTGGGCGCGCGGGACGCGGGCGCCACGATCTTCCTCACCCCGGCGTCCAACTGCTCGGACACCACCGGCGCCGTGCCGGCCGGGCTGCGCCTGGTCAAGGTGAGCACGCTGTCCCAGGCCGTGACCTACCTGGAGGACATCAAGGCGGGCAGGCCGGTCCCCTCCTGCTGACCGGTACCGGTACGCGCCGGTACCGGTACGCATCGGCACGGGCCCGGATCAGCGCCCGCAGGCACGCACCGGACCCGGGACGCGCACCACTGCCCGTTCGGCCAAATAGATTTTGACTTATGAAATTGGCGGACGTGATAGCCGTAGCCGGTCACGAGGTGCACGTGTGTCGTTACCGTGAGGCGCGGACGCTGCTGCGCTGGCTGGGCGCCGACCTGCGCGGCCTGCGGGTGCTCGACGTGGCGGGCGGCGACGGGTACTGGGCGGCGCGGGCGCGCGGGCGCGGGGCGTGGGCGGTGG
>JBOHCG010000754.1:0-3591 GCA_050698735.1 Streptosporangiaceae bacterium
TCTGTATTCGCTGGCTGCCGAAGCCGGCCGCCAGGCGGCATGGGACTACTTTGACCAGGGCGAGCATGGGACCGCTCAGGCGTACTTCGAGACGGCGCTGCGCGCTTCGGCCACGGCGGGAGACCAGATCGCGGGCGCGTATGCGCTGTCCTTCCTCGCGGTCCAGTGCTACTCCACACGCCAGCCGCAGACAGCGGTATCCCTGCTGGAGACTGCGCAGGGCACGGCCGGCCGATCGGCTACACCGCGGATGACAGCAATGCTGGCGGCCCGGTCAGCACGAGCACTCTCGAAAGCCGGTGATCGCCGTGCCTGCGCCAGAAAGCTCCTCCAAGCCCACAGTGCGCTCGATAATGGACCGCATCCAGATGATCCCGAAACGCTGTACTGGGTGACACGCGGGGAAGTCGAGATGATCGCCGGATCGTCTGCACTGGACCTCGGCGACCCTGCCGAGGCCATACGCCGTTTCGATGCCGCTATCAAGGCGGACTACCGTGGCGACGACCAGTACCCCCGCAGCCACGCGATCTACATGGCCAGGGCCGCCGAAGCGCACCTAGCGCTGCATGACCTAGACGCCGCCGTGGTCAAGGCGGCCCATGCGATCCGCTGCATGCGAGGGGTCGGCTCTGCCCGGTCGGCGTCAACCCTCGCCAGCCTCCGCAAGAAACTCGCCGGACATGCCGCCTCAAGTGCGGTCCGGACATTCCTAGAAGAGACCGGCAGCTAGCGACTAGCAAGACCCAGCACGGCACGCAGGCGGCTGGCCGTCTCCTGCTCATCGAGTGCGTGAATGACCGTCATCCCCATCTCCGCAGCGGTTTCCAGGTTCGCCTCGGTGTCGTCGGCGAAGACGCATGAGGCCGCCGGCACGCGCAACTGGTCGAGCGTGAGCTGAAAGATCGCAGGGTCCGGTTTGCGGATACCGCATTCGTCCGAGAGGACGATCACGTCAACTAGGTCCGGAAGCTTGTAGCTCGCATACGGGTCAAATGGATCGCGCCCGAGGGAGTTGGACAAGACCGCTGTCCGTATGCCTGCGGCCTTAGCCTGCCGCGCGACTTTGAGAACGTCATGGGCCGGGTCGAGGAAGTACAGCAGCCGGCCCATCAGGTTGCCGGCCGTTGTCCCCAGGAGAGCGGCGAGGCCTTCGTTCCATGCGCGCTGGCTGATCGTCCCCAGTTCGAGCTGACGGTACAGTTCCTGACCTTCGGCGGATGCCCAGCTCTTGAGGAACGAGCCTGGCCGCAAGTGCTCACGTGCCTCGAACAGCTCGATGACTTCGACCATGTTCGACGTGAGCACCCCCGCGAAGTCCAGGATCAAGCCGCGAAATCTCCGCTGCGTCATGGGTCGCACTGTAGCTGCCGTCCGGTGCGCTAATCGGAACGGGCCGACGTGCGCGAACGACCCGACAAACCCGATGGCGTTCATGGTCATGGACGGATGGACAATCGGAACCGATGTCGCAACCATGCTGGCGGCGGTCCGCTCCGCGGCGGCGAGGTCGCGGGCGGCGATGACCGTCTCGGCGCCGGCCGAGGCCAGGGCACGGGCCGTTTCCACGCCGATGCCGTCGGCTGCCCCGGTGACCAGTGCCCGGCGGCCGTGCAGGTCGATGCCGGCGATCACCTCGGCCGCGGTGGACTCGAAGCCGAACGGGGAGGTAACGCGGGCGGTGATCACGGGTTGTCCTTTGGGTTCATGCGGCGGATGACCGGGGCGAGTTCCTCGGCGACGGCAGCCGCCTTGTCCAGGTCGCCTGCCTCGCGGGCGCTCCAGTAGCGGACCTTGAGGTCCAGATAACGACGGCGCAGTTCGAGCGCGGCCACCTCGCGGGCCAGGCGGCGGGCAGTCCTCGTCCACACGGTCAGTATCGGTAACTTGAAGCACTTCAAGTCAAGCTCCGCGTCAGGCGGGCGAAGCCATCGGATGAGCCCGGCGGTGCTGGTGCTGAACGATACTTGCCGTGATGGCTGCGGTCCTGCCGTTGGCGAGCCGCGGTCGGCCTGGGGTTGCGGCGGCCTGCCGCGATCACGACCTGGGTTCTGCTGCCGGTGGCCGTCAGCTGGTTCTTTCTCGCGTGGCGTCTGACATGACGCACTCATAATGCTCTGTCGGGCACCGGGTCAGCCGCGTCATGCGCCGCTCGCGAGCGGCCCGGACCCGGCGCTGCCGACGGCGCTTCCGAGGCCACCTGGAGCAGAAGCACTCGTCGGCCCTTATGCTGGCGGCGTGCATCTAGGCCTTGTCGCCGTTGTGGTCAGCGAGTACGACCCGGCGATCCGCTTCTTCACCGAAGCGCTGGGTTTCGAGTTGACGGAAGACTCCCCGGCGCTCACCAACGACGGGCGCGCCAAGCGCTGGGTCGTCGTCCGGCCGCCCGGTGCCGCGACCGGCCTCCTGCTGGCACGGGCCGACGGCGAGGACCAGGCCGCGGTCGTCGGGAAGCAGGCCGCGGGCCGGGTCGGCTTCTTCCTGAACGTCGAGGACTTCGACGCCGCCCACGCCCGGATGACGGCCGCGGGGGTGCAGTTCCTCGGCGCCCCGCGCACCGAGCCCTACGGCCGCGTCGTCGTGTTCCTCGACATCGCGGGCAACAAGTGGGACCTTATCGGTCCGGCGTCGTAGAAGACCGTCGACGTGCACGCCGAACATCGATGCGGCGCCCGTGCCAGACTCGGGTTGGGGCAGGGGAGTCTAGCTTCGGGGGAGGTGAGGCATGACGACTGGTTCGCGGCGGGACCGGGTGCTTGCCGCCTGCACCGCCAAGCCGGGCGCGGCGGAGGACTACCCGTTCGGCGACGAGGTGGCGGTGTTCAAGGTGGCGGGGCGGATGTTCGCGCTGGTGCCGCTCGGCGAGGCGCCCGGCAGCGTCAGCCTCAAGTGCGATCCCGATCTCGCCATCGGCCTGCGGGACCGCTACACCGGGGTCACGCCCGGCTACCACCTGAACAAGCGGCACTGGAACGACGTGACGCTGGACGGGTCGGTGCCGGATGAGGAAGTCCTGGACCTCATCGATCATTCCTACGACCTGGTGGTAGCCCGCCTGACCAGGGCACAGCGCGACGGGCTGATAGGCCGCTGAGCAGCGAAGGGAACCGACCGTCCATGACCAGGTATGTGATCTGTCCCGACGTCGCCCTTCGGCTGGCCCACGACGAGGCGGTGATTCGCGAGGACCATCAGCTCCTGGCTCCGGCGCTGCTGCGCTCGCAGCTGCTTTCACTGCTGTACCAGGCGGTCCGCCGTGGTGAGATGACCAAGAAGGACGCCGGGCTGCGGCTGCGGTACGTGCGCGGGCTGCGGATCCGGCTGCTCGGCGACCGGGTCCTGCAGGACGTCGCCTGGCAGGTCGCCGACCAGCTTGACTGGCCGGACACGCTGGACGCCGAGTACGTCGCCCTGACCAAGCTCCAGGCCGACGCCCCGATCACCCTCGACCGGCAGCTCGCCGGTGCGGTGAAGGACCTGGTGATCGTGGCCCCCATCGAGGCGCTGTCATAACCAGAACCTGATGCCGGCGGCGACGGCCCGGGCCAGGCGCAGGTAGCGCCGGGTGGCGGTGGCGTCGGGTGGTAGCGC
>JBOHCG010000755.1:0-3590 GCA_050698735.1 Streptosporangiaceae bacterium
GCACGCGGCGGCCGTGATGTCGGCGACGTCAAGCACGCGCGCGTGCGCGGAAACCCCGAGCACGCCCAGTGGCCCCGACGGATCGCTGAGCCTGAGCACCACGGCGATGAGCTGGCGCCCGTCGACGGGCACGCCGAGCGCCCGTGACCGCACCGCGGCCTCGGCCGGGTCCGCGTGCGCCTGGCTGATGATCCCGCTGATCAGCGTCCGGTGCGCCTGCCGCTCCAGGCCCTCCCTGTGCCGCGTGAGCAGGCGGCCGAGCGCGAGCGTGGTGGCGGTGCGCTCGATCAGTACGGTATCGGTCGCGGTCGGCGGTCCGTCGCAGACCAGGATCACCCGCCCCCAGTCCTCGCCGCGCGCGCCGACCGGCGTGACCAGCCAGCCGGATGCCTCGTCAAACGTCGTCCGTCCCGGCGCGTTCATCACCCGGCTGCGCCTGGCGAAGCCGGCCAGCAGCCGGGCGGGATCGGCGCTGCCCGCCTCGCAGGCGAGGACGTGGTGCGAGAGGTCGGCCAGGATCACCGGCCGCCCGGCGAGGCTGGCGGCCTGCCGGACGATCTCATCGGGCGTAGCGCCCGCGACGGACAGCTCGGTGAATACCTCGTGCAGCCGCTCCGAGACGCGCAGTTCGGCCAGCTGGGCGTCGATGATCCGCGCGTGCACCGCCTCGGTGATCTCCACGAACGGGACCTCGCGATCGAAGGCGATCAGCGTCAGGCCGCTGTCGGTCGCGGCGCGGACGAGCGCGGCAGGCAGCGTCCCTGTGTACCTGCGGCCCAGCTCCACGGCCAGGGCGCTGACCCCGGCCGCGGCGAGGTCCAGGGCGTACCTGGCCAGCAGCGAAGGCTCGGACGGCAGCGCGATCCCGGTGGTGAGCACGAATTCGCCGCCCTGCAGCAGGTGCGCCGCGTCGGCAAGCTCCAGCACGTGCACCCACCGCACCCGGGCGCCGAGGCCGCCGGAGCCCGCTACCACCTGGGGGCTGCCGCGGCGGATGACGTCGAGGTCGAGCAGGTCGCCGACGGTGGGCAGCACGCAGCCAGACTACATGTAAGCCAATGGGCCAAAGATCTTACATAGTGTCGGTTCCGCCGGACCAGCCGGCCGCGAAAGACTGGACGGCATGACGTCTGAGCTTCTCGCGCGCCACCGCGCGGTCATCCCCAACTGGGTCGGCATCTACTACGACGAGCCGATCGAGATCGTCAGCGGCAAGGGCTGCCGGGTCACCGACGGCCAGGGCCGCGGCTACCTCGACTTCTTCGCCGGCATCCTGACCAACATGCTCGGCTACGACGTGCCCGAGGTCCGGGACGCGGTCGAGCGGCAGATCGCCACCGGGGTCGTGCACACCTCGACCCTGTACCTGATCCGCAACCAGGTCGAGCTCGCGGAGAAGATCATCAAGCTGTCCGGGATCAAGGACGCGAAGGTGTTCTTCGCCAACTCGGGCACCGAGGCCAACGAGACCGCGCTGCTGGCCGCCCTGACGGCGCGCCACGCCAACCAGGTGCTCGCGATGCGTGGCAGCTACCACGGCCGCTCGTTCGGCGCGGTCTCCGTGACCGGGAACGCAGCCTGGAAGATGTCGAGCCACGATCCGTTCGGCACCCATTACCTGCATGGCACGGACCGGCAGCTCGGCTCCTACCGGAACCTGTCCGACGCCGATTACATCAAGGCCTGCGTGGACGACCTGCGCGCGCTGCTGAGCGCCGGCGTGCACCCTGCCGACGTCGGCTGCCTGCTCGCCGAGCCGGTCCAGGGCGTGGGCGGGTTCACCATGCCGCCCGACGGGCTGCTCGGCGCCTACAAGGAGGTCCTCGACGAGCACGGCATCCTGCTGATCTCCGACGAGGTGCAGACCGGCTGGGGACGGACCGGCGAGCACTTCTGGGGCATCTCCGCGCACGGGATCATCCCCGACGCGATGACGTTCGCCAAGGGCCTGGGCAACGGGTTCGCGATCGGCGGCGTGGTAGCCCGCGGCGACCTGCTGGACGGGATCCGCGGCAACGGCATCTCCACCTTCGGCGGCAACCCGGTCGCCACCGCCGCCGCCAACGCCACCCTGGACTACGTGCTCTCCCACGACCTGCAGCGCAACGCCGCCGTCACCGGCCGGCTGATCATCGACGGGCTCAACGAGGCCGCCGGGGACCTCGCCATCGTCGGCGAGGTGCGCGGCAAGGGCCTGATGTTCGCCGTGGACCTGGTCGACCCGGCCACCAAGAAGCCGAGCCCGCCGCTGGCCGCCAAGATGCTCGAGGCCACGAAGGAGCGCGGGCTGCTGGTCGGCAAGGGCGGCCTGTTCGGGAACACGCTGCGGATGGCGCCGCCGCTGACCCTCAGCGAGGCCGAGGCCAAGGAAGGGCTCGCGATCCTGACCGACGCCCTGGCCGCCGTGGACAAGGAGACCAGCGCGCAGTGACGAAGCACATCACCCACTGGATCGGCGGCAAGCCGTGGGACGGCGAGTCGCAGCGCCACGGCGACGTGTACGACCCGGCGACCGGGCAGGTCACCGGGCAGGTCGACTTCGCGAGCCCCGCGGAGGTAGACCTGGCCGTGGCGGCGGCCGCCGACGCGTTCCATGACTGGCGCCGTGTCTCGCTCGCCAAGCGCGCCTCGGTGCTGTTCGCGTTCCGCGAGCTCATCCGCTCCCACGCCACCGAGCTTGCCGGGCTCATCACCGCCGAGCACGGCAAGGTGGCCGCGGACGCCGCGGGGGAGGTCGCCAGGGGGCTCGAGGTCGTCGAGTTCGCCTGCGGCATCCCGCACCTGCTCAAGGGCGGCTACTCGGAGAACGTGTCCACCGCGGTCGACTCGTACTCGATCAGGCAGCCGGTGGGCGTGGTCGCGGGCATCACCCCGTTCAACTTCCCCGCGATGGTGCCGATGTGGATGTTCCCGCTCGCCATCGCGTGCGGCAACGCCTTCGTGCTCAAGCCGTCGGAGAAGGACCCGTCCGCCTCGCTGCTGCTCGCCTCGCTGTGGGCCGAGGCGGGCCTGCCGGACGGCGTCTTCAGCGTGGTGCACGGAGACAAGGTGGCGGTGGACGCCATCCTCGGCCACCCCGACATCAAGGCGGTCAGCTTCGTCGGCTCGACCCCCATCGCCCGGTACGTGTACGAGAACGGCACCAAGGTGGGCAAGCGGGTGCAGGCGCTCGGCGGCGCCAAGAACCACATGGTGGTGCTGCCCGACGCCGACCTCGACCTGGCCGCGGACGCCGCCGTCTCGGCCGGGTTCGGCTCGGCGGGGGAGCGCTGCATGGCGATCTCCGTGGTGGTGGCCGTCGACCCGATAGGCGACGAGCTGGTCAGCCGGATCTCCGACCGGATCGGCGGGCTGCGGGTAGGCCCCGGCTCGGACCCGCGCGCCGAGATGGGCCCGCTGGTCACCGGGCCGCACCGCGACAAGGTGGCCTCCTACCTGGACACCGGCGTCCAGCAGGGCGCGACGCTCGCGGTGGACGGCCGGGCGCACCCGGTCATCGGCGGCGACGCCGACGGGTTCTGGCTTGGGCCCAGCGTGCTGGACCACGTAACCACGCAGATGAGCTGCTACTCCGACGAGATCTTCGGGCC
>JBOHCG010000756.1:0-3584 GCA_050698735.1 Streptosporangiaceae bacterium
AGCCGCACTGACGTCTGGGGCATGATCCGCGAGCTCGTCACCGACGGGGTCACGGTCCTGCTCACCAGCCAGTACCTCGACGAGGCCGACCAGCTAGCGCACGACATCGTGGTCATCGACCATGGCAAGGTCATCGCCACCGGGACCCCGGACGAGCTCAAGGCGAAGACCGGCGGCCAGGTTCTCATCGTCTCGCCGGCCGATCCGGCCCGGATGGCCGAGGTCGCCGCCTTGCTGGCGGACCTGACCCGGGAGGAGGCGGTGATGGACGAGGAGGCCGAAACGGTGACCGCGGCCGTGGCCGACGCGACGCTGCTGCCGCGCATCGTCCGCGAGCTCGATCACAGGGGCATCGAGATCGCCGAGTTCACCATGCGCAAGGCGAGCCTGGACGAGGTGTTCCTCACGCTGACCGGCCGCCGGCCAGAACCTGACGAAACGGACCCCAGCGGGGAACGGGAGGACGACCACCGATGACCGCGATCTCACCGCCGGCCCGCAGGCTCGGGCCGCTCGGCGGGCTGCGCAACACCTTCACGCTGACCTGGCGCAGCGTGCTGAAGATCAGGACCAACATGGAGGACGTGCTCGGCCTCAGCCTGCAGCCGATCATGTTCCTCGTGCTGTTCACCTACGTGTTCGGCGGCGCCATCGCGCACGGCAGCACGCACTCGTACCTGCAGTTCGAGCTGCCCGGGCTGCTCGTCATGAGCGTGGTGTTCGCCACCTTGGGCACCGGGCTGATGCTCAACCAGGACATCACGACCGGCGTCTTCGACCGGTTCCGCAGCCTGCCGATCGCGCGCTGGGCGCCGCTGGCGGGCGCCGTGCTCGGCGACATGGTGCGCTATGTCGTCTCGATCGCGGTGACCATCGGCTTCGGCGCGGTCCTCGGTTTCCGGATCGAGACCAATCCGCTGTCCGCGCTCGGCGGCTGCCTGCTGCTGCTCACCTTCGCCGTGTCCATGTGCTGGCTCTCCGCGCTCATCGGGCTGCTGTTGAAGACGCCGCAGGCGGTGCAGACATTCGGGTCCCTCGGCATATTCCCGCTGGTGTTCGGCAGCAACGTGCTCGTGCCCACGACGACGATGCCCGGCTGGCTGCAGGCCTTCGTGAAGGTGAACCCGATGACGTTCCTCACCGAGGCCGAGCGCGGCCTGCTCGTCGGCGGGCCTGTCGCCGCCGCGACGGTCAGGTCGCTGCTGTGGGCGCTCGGCATCTTCGTGGTCTTCGCGCCGCTGGCGGTCCGCGCCTACCGCCGCAGGACGTTATCGGGGCGCCGGCAGGGACGATGCACCGCGCGGAGCCCCGGCACGGCGCCTGCCCCGCCGGCCGGGGCCCAATGATCATCTGCCCGGCAGATCGCGAACCATGCGGTCTACCACAATCCGGACGAGCCGTCGGCACGGATCCGGCATAACAGGGCCTGTACTGGGCTCTCTACCGCGCTGGCGGCCAGGGCGACCGCGTCGTGGCGGGAAAGGGCGCGGCCACGTTCGTAGGCCGCCGCGAAGGCGGCCTCACCGAGTTGGCGGCGCGCGCCGTCCCGGGCCCGCGGAGCAGCTCCAGTCCACCACCGCCCGGAGCGTCTGGTGCCTGGGCAGCGCGGTCCGGCTGCCGCCGGTGAGCAGGGCGAACCTGTCGTCCAGGCGGTCAGCCAGTTATTCGGGCGTGAGCGCGCGCAGCCATACCGCGGCAAGCTCGATGGCGAGGCGGCGGGAACGACGCGCCCGGCGTCAAGGGCGAGCAAGGTCAGCAGAACGCGCAGCTGACGGCCGGCGACATGAACCGGCCTGCCCGCCTCGTCCCGCACCTGGAGCGGGCCGAGAAGCCCGATGCGCAGCGCGTTCGCCATCCTCGTCTCCGCTGGCCGTGATCCTCCCGGACATTCAACGCGTCGGATCACCCTACGCTTCCTAACAGGTTCTACTATCAACCGTGGCAGGAGAGGGGCGACGAAGGTGACGTCGGGCCTGGAGCATATCCGCCGCGCCTGGCGGCGACGGCGGGCGCGCACGGCGGGCGCGGCCACGATGGCGGTCACGACGCTGCTCCTGGCGGGCTGCGGGAACGCAGGCTCTGGTGCGGCGATAGCGCCCCGGATGATGTCGATCGGCAGCGAGGCGTTCAGCCAGAACATCCTGCCCGCGCGCTATACCTGCCATGGCGGGCGGAACTGGCCCCCGCTCGACTGGTCCGGCGCCCCGGCAGGGACCAAGAGCATCGCGATCGTCGTCGACGACGCCTCGGCACCGATCACGCCCTTCATCTACTGGCTCGTGTTCCACATCGGTCCCGGCACCACGGACATACAGGAAGGCCTGCTGCCGACCGGCGCTCGGCAGGCACAGAACAGCGCGGGCACGGTCGGTTACGACCCGCCGTGCCCGAATGGTCATCCCCACCAGTACCGGTTCACCGTTTATGCGCTGAGCACCACGCTGAACCTGCCTGCCGGATCGCCTTTGCAGGCCGTCTGGACGGCGATCGCCGCAGCCACAATCGGACGCGGACGAATACCCGTTACCGGGAACCCGTGATCAACCAGATACATCTTGTAATCGCTTAGAAACTTAACTTTTTCAATCGTGTGACACGCTCCCCATTCGTGAGCAAGAATCGATGATCAAGCGGGTTCAGGGCGCTCGCGACCACGGGGGGAGGCTCGCGTCATTGGCCGCGTGTGCCTAGCTAGCGCCGCCCACGAGGCCAGGCTTTCTGGATGGAGACCATGATTCTGGTCGCGGGACTCGCCGTGGCGGGACTTGTCGGGATCGCCGCAGCTTTTTATTTCAGCATCCGCCCAGGCAACCCCGGAAATAAGCGGGGTTCAAGTGTTCAGCCAGACAGAACAAGCCATACCCGGCCGGACAGGGACCAGGTAAACGACTCCAGACCGAATCACGGCAGGAGCGCGGGCCGGCCCGCCGCCACCAGGAATTACCGGGCCGCGGACCTCGGCACCGGGCCGAATCCCGTCGCGGAGCACCGGGGACCCGGCCGGACCCGTGCCCGGCGGCCCGAAGCCGATGACGACCGCTGGACGCCCGAGGTAGAGGGGCACGGCGACCGGTGGGCGCCTGAGCCGGTGGCGGCCGGGCGGCACGACGACCCGGTGGACGCGACCGTCAGCTGGCAGGCGGATGCCGCCGTACGCTCGGCGCGAGGCGGTTCCGCGAGGCAGGGCGGCCGGCGGATGGCTGCGGAGGCGGACGCGGAGCAGGACGCGACGGGCAAGTCGAAGAAGCGCTCGGGCTGGCTCAAGCGCGGCGATATCGACGAGGAGCTGTGGCCGACGGAGACCTTCGGCGGGGTCAGTGACGAGCAGTTCTGGGATGACATGGCGTCCGACAAGCCGCTCGCGACGACCGCGCGCACCGCGCAGTCGGATTCGGGTTCCAGGCGGCGGCCGCCGGATGCCGTTCCGCTGACGGGTCTGGGTGACACCCAGGTGACAGGCGATCGCCGGGGCCGCGGGAACGACAACGGGCGCGGGAACGACAACGGGCGCGGGAACGACAACGGGCGCGCGGGGGTCGGCGGGCCGCAGTACCAGACGGGACCGCAGCAGGCCCAGACCGGGC
>JBOHCG010000757.1:0-3556 GCA_050698735.1 Streptosporangiaceae bacterium
ACTTACTCCCGCGCCAGTGATTCACAGACGTCATCGGCATAACAGCGGCATCGGGATAATGCTGGTTATCCGGATATAGGCATAATCAGCACGTCATCCGCCGCTGCCGCGCGGTCACCAAACTCGGACCCGGCAGCCTGCAGTCCTGGGCCGCCGACGTCATCGACATCCTGCGCGAAGCCCGCCAGGCCGTCGAAGAAGCCCTGGCCAGGGGCGACCCGGCGCTGGATGCGGAGCTTCTCGCGAAGCTGCGCGGGCGCTACGACGAGGCCGCCGCCTTCGGCATCAACTGCAACCGGCACCGGGACTGGCACGACGGCAACCACCCCGGCTACGCGCTCGGCCGCTGGCTGCGCAACTACGCCGATCAGGTCTTCCTGTTCACTGAGCAGTTCGCCGTCGACTGGACGAACAACTGCTCCGAGCAGGCCGTCAAGGCCGCCAAACGGCACCAGGCCGTCTCCGGGTACTGGCACACCAACCGCACCCTCGCCCGCTGGTGCCGGACCCGCAGCTACCTCGACTCCGCCGCCGCCCACGGCCTGACCGCCCTGGACGCCATCACCCGTGCCCTCGCCGGCGACCCCTGGCTCCCCGCGCCAGCCGCCTGAACGGTCGGCGACCTGAAACCGCAGCTCACCACCCACCCCTGAATGGACACATGCAGGCGTTGCCGACTACCGGGAGCGAGCGTCGATACGGCTCGCGACGGGAGTCATGTACCTCGCATGCACCTCCGGTACACCTTTCATGCACCTGCGATAGGGTTTGCGCCGATTTATGACCCGATGTCAGCTCTGTGAGCTGCGGTCTCAATGTCGCTGTCATGGGGGCACCCCCTTCCGGAGTGCCCGGCGGCTCCGCTTACGTCGGCGGCTGTGGGCTGAGTGGTACCCGGCGAGGTGCTGGCGCGGAAGTGCTGATCAGATGCATTGCGGTGGTGGGACATGGCCGCGTTGAGGTGGCTGTCATCGCGGGGCGGTCGGGCGAACTACGCTGGAAGCCTGTACCGCAGCGGTATTGCTGCCTACCTGGCGGCCCACGGCCTGGCGGGGCGTGCTCGCCGAGCTGCGCAACCGCGGCATCAAGGATGTCCTGTTCGTGTGCTGTGACGGGCTCAATGGCCTGCCTGAGGCGATCGAGGCGACCTGGAGCAAGGCGAAGGTGCAGACTTGCGTCATTCACCTGATCCGGGCGTCGATGAAATACGTGTCCTGGAAGGACCGCAAGAAGGCCGCCGCCGCGCTGCGGCCCATCTACACCGCCATCAACGAGGCCGCCGCGAAGGCGGCGCTGGAGAACCTGCGCCGCGATTTCGGGAAGAAAAGCCCCGGTATGGTCGCCGCGTGGGACCGGGCCTGGGACCAGTTCGTCCCGTTCTTCGGTCCGGTCGCCGCGGGCTAAACGCGGTTTGCGAACGCCTCGTCGGTACCCTGCGCCGGGAGATCTCGACCGGATGCTGATCTTGGGCGACGCACATCTGCGCGCTGTCCTAGCCGAATATCAGGCGCACTACAACGCGGCCAGGCCGCACCAGGGCATCGGGCAGCACGTTCCCCACGACGACCCTAACGATCCGCGCGTTACCCTGATCGACCTCGACATCGGACGGCTCAAGCGGAGGTCCGTTCTCGATGGCCTGATCAATGAATACGCCCACGCCGCCTGACCGCTGAGAACCCGCAGTTCACTGGCTGAATCCGATTTTCGGGCAGGACAGGGTCACGCTGACGGCCTTAAGTTGACCGGGACGCTAAGTTCCCCTTGGGCGCAGCCGCTGCGAGCCAGTCCGGCGGGGGCGCCAGCGCGCGGCCCTGTGGTCGGCGCGGATCTGCCGGGCGACGTTGCGCCCGGGGATTCCGGTCACGCCGCCGCCGCCGTGGGTGGCGGAGCCCGCCTGGTACAGGCTGCGGATGGGGGTGCGCAGGTCGGCGTATCCGGCCGCCGGCCTGGCGTGATACATCGGGCCCAGGCTGAGCTCGCCATGGAAGATGTTCCCGCCGACCAGCCCGTACTCTTCCTGCATCCGGTGCGGGCCGATCACCTGGCGGTGCAGGATCGAGCCGGTGAACCCCGGGGCGACCGCCTCTACCCGCGCGATCACCCGGTCCGCGTAGCTCTCCAGGTCAGCCTCGTGCGGCGCGGAAGCGTACCCGCAGGGGACCCATTGGGTAAACAGCGACATCACGTGATGCCCCTCGGGGGCCAGCGAGTCGTCGAACACGCTCGGGATGCAGATGTCGGCGAACGGCTTCGCCGACGGCTGCCCTCTCGCCGCCTCCTGGAAGGCGTTCTCCAGCTCGTCCAGGCTCTCGGCGAGCACGATCGTCCCGCCGTGCACCTGCGGGTCGAAGTCGCGATGGCTGGCGAACACCGGAAGCCGGTCCAGCGCCAGGTTGATCTTGACGGTGCCGCTGCGGGTCTGCCAGCGGCGGATGTCGGCGAGGAACGGCTCGGGCAGGGCCCCCGGCTCCACCAGGTCACCGAACGCGATCTTCGGGTGCACCGTCGTCACCACGACGTCGGCGTCCACCTCCTCGCCGGACGCCAGGGTCACCCCGGCCACCTGGCCGCCCGGTGTGGTCCGGATCCTGGCGACCTCGGCGCCGGTGCGGATCTGCGCGCCGAACGAGCGGGCCGCGCCGGCCATGGCCCTGGTGACCCCGCCCATCCCGCCGCGCGGGAACCCCCACCCGTCGGCCTGGCCATCCACATCGCCGATGTGATGGTGCAGCATCACGTATGCCGTGCCCGCCGACCGCGGGCCGGCCCAGGTGCCGATCACCCCGGACACCGACAGCACCCCGCGCATCGCGTCCGACTCGAAGTAGGAGTCCAGCAAGTCGGCGACGCTCCCGGTGAGCAGCCGGGTGACGTCGACCGCCCGGCGCGTATCCAGCTTGCGCAGGTGCCGCAGCAGCCTTGCCTGCCGGGCCAGGCCTGGCGGCCGCCGGGAGCCGAGCGGTGCCGGGATCTCCGCCAGCATCGGCCCCAGGACCTGCCCGATCTCCCGCATATGCGCCTCGTAGGCCGGGTAGGCCGCGGCGTCGGCGGCGGAGAACTTGGCGATCTCCTTCCGCCGGGCCGCCGGATCGTCCGGCAGCCGCAGGTAGGCGCCGTCAGCCCGGGGGGCGAAGTACGGACCCTGCGGGAACACGTGGTACCCGTGCCTGGCGAGCCGGAGGTCGGACACCAGGCCGGCCGGCAGCAGCGACACCACGTACGACAGCGAGGTCACCAGATAGCCGGGGCCGAACGGGCGCTCGCTCACCGCGGCGCCGCCGGCCACCTTCCGCCGCTCGCAGACCAGCACATCCAGCCCGTCCCTGGCCAGGTACGCCGCCGCGACCAGCCCGTTGTGGCCCCCTCCCACCACCACGACATCCCGGCGCGAGCTCACGGTCGGCTATCTCCCGCCGCGGCCAGCGGGAAGAAGCAGGCATGTGACCTGCCGCCCGGCTCCAGAACAGTAGGCGGGCGCTCGGCATGGCAGCGAGCCTGGGTGCGCGGGCACCGCCCGGCGAACACACAGCTAGCCGCCCCGGTTGTCGCGGCC
>JBOHCG010000758.1:0-3541 GCA_050698735.1 Streptosporangiaceae bacterium
GGCCGAGACCGTGCGAGCTCGCGGTCCGGGCGGTTGCGGCCTCCGGGCGGTCCACCACGAAACGGTGGAGCTTCCCGGGCTGGGGCGGCCCCATTTCGAGCGGCAGGGCGCGGACCGCGTCGACGACGACGGCGAGCGCCGCCCCGGTCCAGGCCTCGATCAGCCGGGTGGGCTCGCCGTCCGTGATCACGAGCTGGACACCGGGCGGCGCCAGGTCACGCAGCCTGGCGACGACCGCGGGCCCGGGGCCGTCGTCGCGGCGGAACCCGTTGCCGACGCCGATCACCACGACCGGCGCCTCGCCGGTGCGCGCGAAGTCGGGAGCTGAAACTGGAACCACCGTCCGTTCGGTCGATAAGGATCTTTCTACGGTGAGATCAAGGAAATGGGCCGAGCAGGATATGCACGGGTCGTAGTTGCGGATGGCCTGCTCGCACTGGCGGGTGAGCTCGGCGTCATCCAGGTCGATCCGGGCTTGGACGAAAGAGCGCAGGTCGGCTTCGATGGCCGCCTGGTTCTGGGACGTGGGGGGCACGATGCTGGCGGTGGTGATGAGTCCGTCAGCGTCGATCTCATACCGGTGGTACAGGGCGCCCCTGGGCGCTTCGGTGACCCTGTGGCCGACCCCGGCGCGCGGCCGCACCTCGACGGCGGGGTGTTCGGGCGGTTCGTAGGCGGCGATGAGCCGCAGGGCCTCCTCGACCGCGTACACCGTCTCCACGGCCCGCACGATGATGCTGCGGAACGGGTTGTCGCAGACCGGGCCCAGCCCGGCCGCGCGGGCGGCCTCGCGGGCCAGCGGCGACAGCCACTGCGAGCTGAGCGCATACCGGGCCAGCGGCCCGGTGAGGTAGCGGCCGCCGCCGGCCAGGTGCGCGTGCAGCGCGGTGGAGTGCGGCATCTGCTCCTCGATCACGTGCTCGTCCCAGCCGGCCGCGGGGAACGCCAGGCCCGAGCGCGTCACCACGGTGCCGCGTTCGATCGGGTAGGTGCCCGGGCGCGACAAGGCGAGCATGTCCGCCTCGCAGGCGTGGTCGGGAAAGTTGAAGCCAGCCACCCAGCGCACGGTCTCCAGCGCGCCATCGAGCGCCCGGCGGAGCGGCTCGGTGAGCGCGGCGAGCTCGGCCCGGGCGGGGGCCCGGTAGAAGCCGCCGAGACGCACGTTGACCGGGTGGATGGCCCGGCCGCCCACCGCTTCCATGATGGTGTTCCCGGCCTTCTTGAGCGCCAGGCCGCGCTCCACGAGGTCGCGGCGCGCCGTGGCCATCTCGATCCCGCTGGCGTAGCCGAGGAAATCGGGAGCGTGCAGCAGATAAATATGCAGCGCGTGGCTCTCGATCCACTCCCCGCAGTACAGCAGCCTGCGCAGGTCGGCGATCGGGCCGTCGACGGTGACACCGCAGGCATCCTCGATCGCCGCGCACGCGCTCATCTGGTAGGCCACCGGGCAGATGCCGCAGATCCGGGCGGTGATATCCGGCGGCTCGGAGTAGGCGCGGCCCCGCAGGAACGCCTCGAAGAACCGGGGCGGCTCGTAGATGTCGAGCCGCGCCTCCTCGACCCGGTTGCCGCTGGTCCGGACGTACAGGGCGCCTTCGCCCTCCACCCCGGCCAGTTCGGCGACCGAGAGCACGCGCTCGTTCTTATGTGTCATGTCAGTGACCGCTTCCCGCCGTACGGATACCTGCGCTCAAGTTTGCGCGGCCGATGGCGGGCGCGGACAGGTCTGTGTGTCATCGGGTCCCGGGACCAAGGTCCCGGCCGCCTCGGGGCGGGGTGCGGCCGCGGGCAGGGTCAGGACCACGCTCCGGCCGCCGCCAGGGATGGGCTCACTGCGCATGGTGTCGCCCATCGCGTCGGTGAGATCGCGGGCGAGCCGGAACGCCAGGCTGGCCCCGTCGTCATGCTGATCAGGCCCCTGATCGGTGATGCAGACCTCGACCCGGCTGTTCCGGCTGGCGGCGGTGACCACGGGCGGCGGGCCGGCCGGACTGCGCTGCAGCGCATCGGCGAGCACGGCGGCACGGCCGGCCGGGCCGTGACCCTCCGATGCCGCCAGCGCCGTCAGCGCCGCGCTGGCCGCGGCCAGCTGCTCACGTGCGTTCTGGCCGGTGGCGGCGAGCAGCGCCGCCCGCGAGCGCAGGTCAGCCTCATGCCTGGCGGCCTGGGCTTGCCGTTCTTCCTGGCGCCGGTAGCTGATGCCGGCCACGACCTCGACCGCGCAGGAAAGGAGCACCCGCAGGTCTTCCTGGCTGGGCACCTGCCCGCGGGCGGCCAGTGTGAACGTATCGCTGACGGGCAGCTCCACGTCAGCACCGGGCCCCCCGGGCGGCTGTTCGCCGGCGCTGGCCACGACGTAACAGGACGGACCTGAGCCATTCTGCCGGAATTCGAGCAGGCTGACCGCGGCCAGGCCGAACATCTGCCGCATCTCCTCGAGCAGCGCGGGCGGGTCGCCGCGGCCGCGCAGCACGCAGCCCGCGAGCCTGGTGAGGGCCGCCGCCTCCGCGCTGTCCCGCGCGGCCAGCGCCCGGCGGGAGCTGAGCGCGGTAAGCACCCTGGCGAGCTTATGACCGTGATCGGCCGTTCCGCCGCGGCTGACCAGGTGAACGTCGATGTGCTCTGCTCGGCAGGCCAGCGTCGTCGGGATGCTCTTGCCCGCGATGAGGGTGACGAGACGGCAGCGACGGCTCGCGCCGAGCACCATCTGGGTCGCGTTCTCGGCGCGGGCGAAACTCAGCAGCGCCTCGGCCACGTCCGCACCTGGCAGCTGACTGAAGCTGCCGCCCAGTGAGGTCACCAGCGCCCGCTGAGCCTCCAGCGCCGCGGAATGGCCGACCGCCAGGCCATCGTCGCTGACCACGTGCACCGCGAGCAGGTCACTGCCCGGAGTCCGGGCCGCGATCCTCGCCGCGCGCCGGATGACCTTCTGGTCGTCCTCCTCGCCCGCGACGCCGACCACAATCCGTTGCCGGGTTTCCCAGGGGGTGGCGATGCCGTGCTCGGCCCGGTATCACGTTGGTGTGCGCCAGCTCATCCACCAGCGCGACCTCGGGATGGCGGGCGAGCACGGCGTCGAGATCCATTTCGGTGAAGCTAGAGCCGCGGTGGGTCATCGTGCGCCGCGGCACGATCTGGAGTCCTTCGGCCATCGCCGCGGTCAGCTTCAGGCCGTGCGTTTCCAGGAGCCCGACGACCACGTCCGTGCCGCGAGCCCGGCGGCGCTGGCCCTCGGCGAGCATCGCGTAGGTCTTCCCGACGTCTGGTGCGGCGCCGAGATAGATGCGGAGCTGTCCCCTGGCCATGCTGGTGTCTCGGCTTCCGCTCAAGGCCCTGCATACCACCGGCGGCGGCCGGGATCCGGACCGGACACGGCTTGCTGCACCGTCCAGATCGCCGAGGTCAGCACGTCGAACCTGTGCAGGTGACGGCGCAAGTGGGCGGAGTCACCCTCCCCGGCGGCGGCGATCGCGTCGCTGGCCGCGGCTGCGAGCCGGGTCAGCCTTACCCCCAGGAACCTCCCGGCACCCGGGCCGCCCCC
>JBOHCG010000759.1:0-3534 GCA_050698735.1 Streptosporangiaceae bacterium
CCGCCGGGACCGCGGCGTCGGGACCGCCCGGCGCGCCGGCCGCGCTAGTCCTGGTCCGCAGCATCTGGTCCCCCTTCAGCATGCGCGCTGCTTCGTCGGCCCGCGCGCCGCCCGGCGGCAAGGAAACCCCGCCCGGCCGCGGCGCGGGACAGCCGCCGCGAGGCGGGACAGCCCGATACTTTTGTGTACGTTTCTCCGGGTTGCCCGGTTCACCGTCCGGGACACCGACGAGGCAGATCGATGCAGGAACCAAGGCTTTTTCGCGACGATTAGCTGCCCGCCGCAGCGAATCCGCCACCCTCAGGTTCCGTACTTCCGGGTACGGAACCGGGAATTGCCCGGCGCGCCTGTCGTGCGCAGTGGTGCGCATGTCGGCCTGCGGGGTAGGGTCGGTTTGCACGTAACGGCCGGGACGGGATAACCCGGGCTCGCAGTCCCGCCAGGAAACGGAGAAACGGCCGTGCCGACCAGCAGAGCCGCCGCCGTGGCCCGCCTGACCGCGGCCCGGCACGCCGACGGGGACCGCAAGGCCGGCCAGGTCCGCGACGCGCTCGCGCAGTTCGAACGCGACAGCGCCGCGTTCACCGTCGCCGGGCTCGCCCGCGCCGCCGGGGTATCGCGCCGGTTCCTGTACGCCCGCCCCGAGCTCGCCGCCGAGATCGGCGCAGCCCGGATGCGCATCGCAGCCGCCCGCGCCACCGGGCCAGCTGCCGCGGCGGCCGCCACGGCGGCCACGCTGCGCGCCGACCTGGAAGCCGCCCTGGCCGTGAACGCCCAGCTGCGCCTCCGCCTGGCCGCCGCCGGCCAGAGCCTGGCCGAACTCCGCGCCGGCGCGGATCCAGGCCGGACACCGGACGGCACGCGGCACCAGCCCGGCGACGATGCCGGTCAGCATTAACGCGGCAGGCCCGCATCCGCGAACCCGGGCAAGGCGACATGCCCGCGGATCAGCCGCCGAGCCCGAGCAATTCGTTCAGCTGCTGCAGGCGCAGCTCCCACTGCTCCAGCCGCGCCGCCCGGTCAGCACGCCTGGATCTGCGGCCGGTCCTGACCTCGTATCGCAGCCACAGCGTGATCGCGGTGATCACGAACTTCTCCCTGACCTGATCCCCGAAGTCGCCGGTTTCGGCGAGCCTGTCCGCGGCCCGGGCCGCCTGCCGGTAGGTGCGCTCGTCCACCACCGCGATCGGCCGCCGCGGATCAGCCCGGAACGGCAATGTTCACTCCCGCCTCTTCTGATCGTCCCGGCCCCGGCCGGGCTACCGCCCGCCGCGGCCGAACCGGGGGCCGATGTCAAGCCTGGCCGGGTCGGCGAGCACGACGTCCAGGGAGGGCAGGGGTTCCCGCCGTCGCAGTACCTGGTAGTAGGCGTACACGCCGGGTTCCAGGCGGCATCTGCCCGGGCCGGTCACGCGCGCCGCGATCGCGATCAGGCCGGACCCGCCAGCGGGGATCTGCATGCCCGACCAGTACATCTGCTTCCTGGTCCGGGCGGCCGTCTGGGCCAGGCTGATGATGCGGCCGGCGCGGCGGTGATCCCAGAACCAGGCGCCGAACACGGGTTCTGCTGCGAACGGCGGCCACTGCGCCTCCGGAGTCCCTGCGCGCGGCATCACCGCGAAGCCCGGCACCGGAGTATCCTCCCTGGCTTGCGTGAACATCTGGATCAGCGCGGTGACGCTCTTCCCGTCTGCCCAGCCGTAGAGCGAGCCTTCACGCGGAACCGGGACGCCGCCCGCGAGCACGGCGGCGTAGTCCTGCGGGATGCTGACCGTGCCGGGCTCGATGCCCGTCTCGCCGTCGCCGTCCCACGGGAAGAGCTGGTAGCCGCGGCCGCGGAGCCGGCCGAGCACGAAGAACCGGGGCCCGGGGCTGCCCGGGACGATGAGGACCATCGCGCCCGGGCCGTCGCTGCTGACGGCCTCGGGGTAGGCGCTGAACAGGCCGCGGCACTGCTGGTACGGGGTTATCTGCGGTGCGGCCGCGGCGCCTGGGCGCCGGGCGCGGGTGTTGCCGACTGGCATGGGCGGGTGGTCCTTTCATCGAGTTGCAGGGGATGCCGGGACGGCCGGGCTGCCGCCGCGCAGCGAGTCGAGCGTGGCGTCCAGGTCGTCCGGCCGGACTAGCACGTCGCGGGCCTTGGAGCCCTCGCTCGGGCCGACGATGTTCCGGCTTTCCAGCAGGTCCATCAGCCGTCCGGCCTTGGCGAAGCCGACCCGCAGCTTGCGCTGCAGCATCGACGTCGACCCGAGCCCGGAGGTGATGATCAGGTCCGCGGCCTGCAGGAGCAGGTCGAGGTCGTCGCCGATGTCCGGATCGATCTCGCGGGGCTTCCCCGGCGCCGCGGCCAGGTCTTCCCGGTAGGCGGGCCCGGCCTGCTGCTTGCAGTGCGCGACAACCGCGCGGATTTCCTTCTCCGACACGAACGCGTTCTGCAGCCGGATCGGCTTGGACGCGCCCATCGGCAGGAACAGGGCGTCGCCCTGCCCGATCAGCTTCTCCGCTCCGGGCTGGTCCAGGATGACCCGGGAGTCCATCAGGCTGGAGGTGGAGAACGCAAGCCGGGACGGGATGTTGGCCTTGATCAGCCCGGTGACCACGTCGACGCTGGGCCGCTGGGTGGCGAGCACCAGGTGGATGCCGGCCGCCCTGGCCAGCTGGGTGATCCGGGCCACCGAGTCCTCGACGTCGCGGGGCGCGACCATCATCAGGTCGGCCAGCTCGTCGACGACGACCAGCAGGTACGGGTAGGGCTGGTAGACCCGCTCGGAGCCGGGTGGCGGGGTGAGCCGCCCGGCCCGGACTGCCTTGTTGAAGTCGTCGACGTGCCGGAACCCGCTGGCGGCCAGGTCGTCGTAGCGGCGCTCCATCTCGCCGACCACCCACTCCAGCGCCTCGGCGGCCTTCTTCGGGCTGGTGATGATGGGCGTGATCAGGTGCGGGATGCCGTCGTAGATGGTCAGCTCGACCCGCTTGGGGTCGATCAGGATCATCCGGACCTCGTCCGGGGTGGCCCGGGTCAGGACCGAGATGATCAGCCCGGACAGGCAGATGCTCTTGCCGCTGCCCGTCGCCCCGGCGATCAGGATGTGCGGCATCTTCGCGAGGTTGGCGACCAGCACCCGGCCCTCGACGTCCTTGCCCAGGCCGACTGTCATCGGATGGTCGCTGCCGGCCGCTTCGGGTGACCTGAGCACGTCGCCCAGGCCGACGATCTCCTTGTCCGCGTTCGGGACCTCCACGCCGATCGCGGACTTGCCCGGGATCGGGGACAGGACCCGCACGTCCGCGCTCTTGACCGCGTACGCGATGTTCTTCTGCAGCGCGGTGACCCGCTCCACCTTGACTGCCGGGCCCAGCTCGATCTCGTACCTGGTCACCGTCGGCCCCCGGCTGAACCCGGTGACCTGGGCGTCCACGGCGAACTCGGCCAGCACGCCGGTCAGCGCCGCGACTACTGCGTCGTTGGCGACGGTCCGCTGCCTGGGCGGGGTGCCCGGCCGCAGCAGCGCCAGCGGCGGCAGGGTGTAGCCG
>JBOHCG010000760.1:0-3531 GCA_050698735.1 Streptosporangiaceae bacterium
GAAGTACCCGTCGTAGGTGCGGATCCGGCCCGCCTTGGACGGGTAGCCGACCTTGTAGATCCGGTCGATGCGGCCGGGCCGCAGCAGCGCCTCGTCCAGCGCCGACGGCATGTTGGTGGCCATCATGACCAGGATCCGGTACTTGGGCGGCGGCTTCGGCCGCATCCCGAGCAGCCGCCGCACGTAGCGGTTGACCAGCCCGCGCGGCTTCTTCAGCCCGGACAGCTCGGTGAGCAGCGCCTGCAGCGTGCCCATGCCGCCGCCGCCCATGCCGCCCATCATCCCGCCGATCATCTGCTTGCTGCGCCGGGTGTCCGGCTCGTCGTCGAGGCCGGATGCCATGGCCTGCTTGGTCAGCCGCCACTGGGTGTCGGCGGACAGGTAGGAGAATCCGTTGCAGCCGGCGTGCCGGAACGGCGCGGGTACCGCGGTGCCCCGCCCGCCGCCGAGCCCGCCCTGGGTCGCCTGGCCGCGGTTGCCGAGCGAGTCGGCCTCGTCGAAGAAGACGATCACCCCGCCGTACCGCAGCGCGAGCCTGCGCAGCTTGCGGAACAGCGACTTCACCTTCAGGATGCCGACGCCCATGAACATGTTGATGAACGCGCCGGGGTCGACGAACACGTACGGCCTGCCCGTTTCGCCGGCCACCGCCTCGGCCATCAGCGTCTTGCCGGTCCCTGGCGGGCCCCACAGCAGGAGGCCGCCAGGCACGAAGCCGCCGCGTTCCTCGACCAGTTCCGGGTGCTCGAGGAAGATGATGTTCTCCTTGACCCGCTCGAGCACGTGATCCTGGCCCCAGACGTCGGAGAACCTCGTCTTGATGTCGTCCGGGTAGTACACGTCCACCCCGCCGCGGGACAGGAACCAGAAGATCGCGGCGAACTGCCCGACCACGATGAACATGATGAAGACGACGTAGACAAGCAGCGGAGCGGCGCGCCAGATCAGCTGCGGCCCGCGAATCAGCGCGCCAAGCGGCCCGGCGTGGATGAACTTCCCGACTATCCACGAGATGACGAAGATCCAGAACACCCAGAGCGTGACCCGCCAGAGGCGGAACCTGGTCCAGTCGGACAGCCTGCGGCGGGTCGTCCGGTTAATGCCGCCGAAGACGCGCTCGGTCCAGAACCGGTAGTAGCCGCGCCAGTGCTCGCTGATCAGGTAGTGGACCTCGCGGATGAGCTCAAGGCCGCCCAGGATGAACACCCACCAGCCGGTCCGTACCTCGATCCGCATCGCGTCGAGGAACCCGACGATGGGATCGTTCGCCATCACCGACCAGACCAGGATGAACCAGACCGCGGTCAGCAGGACCAGGAACTTGATCCGGTCCCAGAACGGCAGCGGCTTGCGGGTCTGCCGTTCATCGTCCGTCGGCCGCCCTCCGGGCGGCGTCAGGCCATCCGAAGTGACCACGGAAGCCTGGGCCTTACTCATCACGAGCTCCTGACGGTAAACGACGACATCACATCGTTGATCTGGGTCTTCTCGCTGCTGTAACAGCTCGACTTGCAGTGCAGCACGAGGATGTAGAGGTCGGTCTGATCGGCGTTGGTCAGCGCGATCTCGTCGAACGTGTCGGTGATGTTGTCAGGCCCCCAGGTGTAGTCGAAGATCTCCCTGACCCCGTGCACACCCCCGGCCAGCGTGAGGGTCTGGTCGCTGATCTGCTTGAAGTCGACCCACGGGTCGGTCCGCTTCGCCTCGGCGTACCCTTCCTGGACTTGCTCCTGCGCGCTGGAGCTGACCGGCAGGAAGGAGTCCTTCAGCGCGTCGTAGGAGATCGCCTCCTGCTCGGTGGAGCTCAGGTCGCCGACCTCGGCGAACACGAACGGCTGGTTGAGGTTGAAGGAAAGGAAGTTGCCCCCCGAGGGCTTGATCCCCGCTTGATAGGCGACCTGCCACGCCCCCGCGCCCGCGCCGGCGGCCTTCTCCCCGTTGGTCAGCGACGTGGCGCCGATCTTCTGCCAGCCGTAGGGCACCTTGAAGTATGTGTTCGCGCCAGAATTTGCCACGTAAGTGAACTGTGGCGCCCCGCAAGCGCTGACAACAGCGACCCCGAGAATAAGCGCACAGACCCCGACGAGGCCCTTTGAGACGCGGTGGGCCATGCTCGCCAAGAGTGTGACCTCCACGTAGGGGCTACGTGGGTTAATTATTGCGCCTTCGTCCGGATTGGTACAGATGCCGTGGGGCCCCAATGACTCCGGCGGTGGCATAAACGGCCAGGTTGGTGGTCCTGGGCACCGGTACCCTTCCGCGGTACGGGCCCAGCCCGCGGCCCCGGATCCGCCCCGGCGCTAGGGTCGGGCGATGACCGTCATTCGCAGCGTCGGGCTGTTCGTCGCCGCCGGGCTGGCCGAGATCGGCGGCGGTTACCTGATCTGGCGGTGGCTGCGCGAGGGAGCGCCCTGGCCGGTCGGCGTGGCCGGCGCGATCATCCTGGTGGGCTACGGAATCATCCCGACCTTCCAGCCCAGCGCCGACTTCGGCCGGGTGTACGCCGCCTACGGCGGGGTGTTCGTCGTCATGAGCCTGCTGTGGGGCTGGACGGTGGACGGGCACCGGCCGGACCGCTACGACTGGCTCGGCGCCGCCATTGTCGCGCTGGGCGTCGCGGTGATCTTCTTCAGCCCGCGCCACGGCTGAAGGCCCGTAATCCAGGTGGCCGTCTCATCGAGATAAGAAGATCTTTATTTTTCCCGAACGAGCCCTGGTACCACTGCCAGGTCATGGCTCTCCGCCGCGCGGACGACACCCGCAAGTGATCAGGAGATGCTGCGTGATCACATGTCGATCATCGGGATTAACGTGATGACCATGGACTACGCCCAGCCTCCGGCCGCCGGGACCAGCGTGCCGTCCTCCGTGCAGGACGCGCCGAACGCCACCGATGCCCAGCTCGCTGAGGACCCGTCCGACCCGTCCGACCCGCGCGACCCGCTCGGCCTGGCCGGCGACGCCCCGCTGCTGGCCGGCTGGCTGGACTGGACCGGGCGGGCCGCGGCTGGCCAGCTGACGCCGATGTCCACGCCGGGCCACAAGCAGCGCCAGGACCTGGTCGGCGCGGTGGTCAGGGACGACGCGCCGCTGTACGGCGGAGTGGACTCGATCAAGCACGCCGACGTGCTCCGGGCCGACGCGGAGGCCCGCGCGGCGGCGCTGTGGGGCGCCGACTGGTGCCGGTTCTCCGTGGCCGGCTCGACCCACGGGAACCAGGCGTTCTGCCTGGCCATCGGGCGGCCCGGCCAGGAGGTGATCATAACCAGGACGCTGCACAGGTCGCTGTTGCTCGGCATGGTGCTCGCGGGCCTGCGGCCGGTGTGGGTGCGGCCGGAGATCGCCCCGGGCTCCGGCCTGCCCGCCGCCGTCGCCGTCGACACCGTCCGCGAGGCGCTCGCCGCGCATCCCGGCGCGTGCGGCGTGATCCTCGGCGACCCGTCCTACGTCGGCACCACCGGTGACCTGGCGGGTCACGCCAGGACCGCGCACGAGGCGGGCGTGCCGCTGATCGTCGACGCGGCCTGGGCC
>JBOHCG010000761.1:0-3530 GCA_050698735.1 Streptosporangiaceae bacterium
TCGCTGGGGTTGCTGGTGACCATGGACTGCCTCCCCTGCCGTGCTGAACCCGCCCGCGCGCAGTCGCTAATGCCCCCGGCTCAGGGTTCAAACATCGCCGTGCCTGGGCGGCCCGGCGGTCAGGGCCATGCCGAGGCTAGGGTAGATCTGCAGCAGCCGGTCGAATCCCAGGATCTGCAGCGCGCGGAGCACGGTGGCGGATGGCAGAACTAGCCGCAGTTCGGCGCGACAGGCGGTGGCGTGTTCGCTGGCCCGCAGCAGGGCACGGACGGCGGAGGAGTCGCAGAATACCGTCTGGGACATGTCGGCGATGACCACCGTGCCTGGGCTGACTGCCGCCCGAAGTTCCTCCCCGACATGCTCAGCGTTAGTGATGTCGATCTCGTCCGGCAGCGTGACGATCTCAGGCACGACAAGCGGCTTGACGACACCGCTGCGGGCATTCGGTTCCACGGAAGAACCTCTCGCGGGGTCTGGACGAGATGCACCCTCAGGTCATTGTGTCCCCGCACACTCGTCCGAGTCCAGCGCCACGGCAGCTTTGCCCAGCTCACCAATGCCGTCGGGTCGGGGAGCAGCAAGCCTTAGACCGGTCTTTATGGCGAACCAGATGACCGTTCCTGGGTCAGCCGGGCTGCGCCTTACTCGCCGGTCTGATCGTCTACCTCCGCGCCGGGCGCGTTGTTCTTGACCGACTCGATTCCGTTGAGCGCTGACTGCTTGTGCTCGTAGGTCTCGCTGGTGGCGATGACCTGACCGTTGCCCGCGAGCAGGTTGAAGTGGTACTGGCCGGTTGATCTCTTGGCGAGAACGAACTTGCCGCCCATGCTTCCTCCCGGAGTCACGCAGTGAGTCCGCGCCGTGATGCGGGCCGGCGATGACCTGCCCGTGGCGGCCCGTGGTATTCCTGGTCCGCGCGGCCGGCGCACCGCTAGAAGGCGGCAAGGCCTGGCTGGCCGCCGGCAGATCGTGGATCGGGGCTTCCTTCGGCCTGGCTGACGGAGCCGGCTGCGCGGGCCGGACGATCACTACCTTTGCGCTGGCTCCTACTCCCGCCGCTACGCCTCCTCGCGCTCGAGCGCGTGGGTGATGGCGTGGACGGGTCGCAGGCCGCTGAGCATGGGTGCTCTGGCGACGAGGATGACGCCGCCGACGAGGGCGACGAGGCCGGCGGCCTGGAGGGCGAGGGTGCCGGGGGAGATGCGGATGTCGTCGCCGAAGACGATGACGCCGAGCAGGATGCCGATGAGGGGCTCGCCGGCGGTGATGGCGGGCAGCGAGGCGTGCAGCGGCGCGGCGTTGAACGCGCTTTCCATCAGCCACAGGGCCAGCAGCGTGGCCCCGGCCAGGCTGTAGACCGGCCAGCTGGTCAGGGCGGCGGCCACGCCGTGGCTGGCCAGGATCAGCAGCGTGCCGCGGGTGAGGGCGTCGGAGATGCCGAAGATGAGCCCGGCGGCCAGGCCGGTCAGCAGGCCCCGCCAGTGGCCCGGGCGGCGCCAGCCGGCGCGGACCAGGATGACGGCGATGACGGCGATGACCGCGGCGGCGGGCCAGTAGCCGGCCGAGCCGAAGCTGGCGGACGGCGCGGAGATCGACCGGGAGACCGACAGGGCGGCGACGCCGCCGCTGAGCAGCACCGCGCCGGCCACCTCGGAGATGCGCGGCCGCATCCCGGTCAGCGGGATGGCGACCAGCAGGGCCCACAGCAGCGAGGTGGCCAGCAGGGGCTCGGCGACCGACAGGTCCAGGTTGCCGATGGTCCAGGCGGACAGCACCTCGCCCGCGGCCATGATGCCGATGCCCAGCAGCCACCGGCGCCGGCGCAGCAGGTCGGTGATCAGGGCCAGGTGCAGGAAGTAGGACTTGGGGGCCTGCTCGGCGGCGTGCTGCTGCAGCACCAGGCCGACCCCGACCAGCAGCGCGGCCACCAGCCCGAGCGCGACCCTCACGAGACCGCGCCCGGCCGGACCGCGCCGTCACTGGTCACACTGATGCTCCGCCCCGACCCCTCCGTCGCCATGAGCTGATGTCCCGACTCTACCGGCCGGCCCGCGAGCCGGGGATATTCACGGGGGGTGGTTCGGCATGGGCCGAGCCGGAGAGCGCGAAACCGCAGGGGCTCTCCTGCTGTTCCCGTGAACATGCTTTCTCGTCACCGTCCTGGCAGATCCGGGCATAGGCCGCCGCAGGTGAGTTCGGCCATGGCGATGAATGCTTGTGCGGTGTGGAAGCCGCGGGCGCGGGCGGTGAGGGCGGCGAGCTGGGTGTTGATGGCTTCGGCGCGGCCGTTGCTGACGGCGTGGTCGAGGGTGTTCCCGATGAGCTGGCGGAACCGTTTCAGGGTGGTGGCGAGCTTGGTGAACTCGGGGATGCGGCAGCGCTGGCACCAGGCGATGAGCCCGGCCAGCAGCGCTTTCCCGCGCTGGCCCTTGGTTTTGAAGACTTCCCGGAGCTGTTCTTTCATCAGGTAGGCCCGGTACAGCTGCTTGTTGTCGGCGGCGATGACAGCCAGGGAGCCACGCTGGCCCGGGGTCAGCTTGCGGTAGTCCTTGCGCAGCGCCCACATGCCCTTGCCCAGGGAAGCTGCCTCGTCGGTCTTCCCGGCGGCGCGCAGCTCGCCGGCCCGGCGGCGCCGGACCCCGTCGAGGGCCTCACCGGCCCATTTGACGACGTGAAACGCATCCAGGCAGATCAGCGCCTGCGGTGCCTTCTCCCGGACCACCTCATGGATCCAGTCCGCGCCGTCGGCGGACACGTGGGTGAGCAGCCTCGCGCGTTCCGGGCCGAGGTCATCGAAGAACTTGCCCAGGGTCTCCTTGTTCCGGCCCTCCGCGGCCCAGATGATCCGCCCGGCGTCGTGGTCAGTCACGACGGTGATGTAGCGGTGCCCCTTGCGCCAGGCCTTCTCATCGATCCCGATCCGCCGCACACCGTCGAGGCGGTCCCTGCCGTCGCGCAGGCCCGCGACCACCCTCGCCACGATGGACTGCAGCGTCCGCCACGTCACCCGCTGCAGCTTCGCCGCTTTCACCCACGGCATCTGCGCGCACAGCCAGGTGGCCTGCTCCTCGAAGGCGACCGTGAACCGCGACCCTGGCCGCGCCCACGGCACCGCCGCGGTCAGCACCCCGTGCCGCAGGCACCTCACCCGGGGCGCATCCGCCTCCAGGAAGCACCGCATCGCACCCAGGTCCAGCGCCCGCCATCGCCGCCTGCCATCCCCAGCGTCATAGAACGGGCACTTCCTCCCGCACTGCGGGCAGCGCAGCCGGTGCCCGCGGTCCGGGCGTAACCCGGCCACCGCGACCTCGCCGCCATCGGCTGCCACCTCGATATCCACGTCCTCCAGCACGACGTGCTCGACACCCAGCAGCTTCTTCCATAGCTTGGACTTCCGCACGCCGTACCCCCGTGACCAGCTAACTGACTCTCGACAAGCCAGCACGCTAGCCGGGGGACGGCGTGCCCCCTTTACACCGACACGCCAGGCATCACGGCAATCAACCGATCACGGGAACAGCAGAAGAGCC
>JBOHCG010000762.1:0-3528 GCA_050698735.1 Streptosporangiaceae bacterium
GGACACCGGCGGCGGCGATCCGCCGGGTCGGCGAAGACACCCCGGCTGCGCCGGAACCGGAACGCACGCTAACGAACCCGCCGCCCCGCCGTTCAGCACCCGCCCTGGCCTCCCCGAACCGGCTTAACGTGCGTTCCGGTTCCGTTGCGGTCATTTTTTATTCCGCCGGACGCGGTGTCGACCAGGTCCAGGGGGACAAGCCGGCCGGGATGCCGCCCGTGCCTGGGCTCGATGACAAGATGCGTGACCGTATCAGTAGCCGGATCGACGATCATGCGGCGGACCTCGCCACACGGACCGTCCGAGCAGCTTGCCCTGGCCCCGATCACGAATTGTGTCTCGTGTGCCATTGCCGCCTTCCCTTTCCTGGCTAGCTCGGGCCGCTGGCTTCGCCAGGACGGCGGGCAGGGCCGACCGGACCCGCTGGTATCGTGCCGCCGCCTGCCTGCCGCGGTTCACCGACGAGGCGGCGTGGGACCGGGTGCTGCCTGGGCACCCGGAGGCCATGCCGGTGCAGGAAGCCGGCGAACCAGCCGGGGTCGGCGAGGATCTGGCCGTAGATCCAGGCGTAGCCGGCATGCTGCCTGAGCTCGGCTGCCGCGGCGGCGGGGCTGAGGATCTCGCCGAGGCTGTGGTATTCCAGGGCGCAGACGCTTATGTGCAGCCAGGTGGACGCCGGGTCGGTGGCTCCTCCGGAAGACAGGGGCGGCGGGTCTGGCCACCGCTCGGCGGTCTCGGCGGTGGCGCCTTCGATACCGGGTCCTTCCAGCCAGTGCAGTTGCTCGTGCAGGAACGTGGTCAGCGCCAGGGCGGGACGCTGCACCAGCAGGCGGGGGCTGATGGTCAGCGGGTGGCTCATGCCACCGCGGATCGCCTCATCGATGATGACGAGGTCGGTGAACATCCAGCGGCGCAGGTCATACTCGGCATCACCGAGGACGTGGCGCGGCAGAAGATAGCCGGCAACGGCCGATTTCACCGCACGGATGGTCGCCAGCACCCGCCCAGTACGACAGGCAGCCTGACAGGAAGCTCTCCACCCCGCGCACCCCTCACACCACTCGCGGTCGAGACTGGAAGCCTTCGTTCAGCTATGCCCGAGTACTGGGTGCGGGACGTATGGCTCCTCAAGGCGGCTCATCTCCTCGGCGGTGAGTGCGAGCTGTGCGGCTGCCAGGGCGTCGGTGATGTGGCCGAGCCTGGTCGCGCCGACGATGGGCGCGGTCACGGCGGGTCGGCTCAGCAGCCAGGCCAGGGCGACCTGGGCGACGGCGACCCCTCGCTCCGCCGCGACGTCTGCCGCCCGGTCCGCCACCACGAAGTCATCCTCGGTGCGGTACCGCTCGTCGGAGAGCGGGTCGCTGGCTGCCCGGACGGTGCGCCGCTCGCCCTGCCGCGTCCGGTTCCCTGCGAGGACTCCGCGGGCCAGCGGGCTGTACGGCAGCACGGCTATGCCCTGGTCGGCGCACAGCGGGATCATTTCCCGCTCTTCCTCCCGGTAAAGCAGGTTGTAGTGGTTCTGCATCGACACGAACCTGGTCCAGCCGCAGAGTTCGGCCGCGTGCTGCGCCTTGGCGAACTGCCAGGCGAACATGCTGCTCGCGCCGATGTAACGGGCCTTGCCCGCCTGGACCACGTCGTGCAGCGCCGCCATCGTCTCCTCGATCGGCGTCTCGTAGTCCCACCGGTGGATCTGGTAGAGGTCGACGTGATCGACGCCAAGCCGCCGCAGCGACGCGTCGATCGCCGACAGCACGTGCTTGCGGGACAGGCCGCGATCGTTGGGCGCCGCGCCCATCGGGAAGTAGACCTTGGTGGCCAGCACATAGTCGTCCCGGCGGGCGAACAGCCTGGCCAGCAGGCGGCCGGTGATCTCCTCTGACGCCCCGTCTGAGTACGTGTCGGCCGTGTCGAAGAAGGTGACGCCGCCCTCGACGGCCGCCTCGACGATCGGCTCGGCGGCGGCCTCATCCAGCATCCAGGCGCGTTCAGCCGTTGTGCCGTAGCTCATCATGCCCAGGCATACCCGCGACACCTTCAGCCCCGTCGATCCCAGCCTTGCGTAGTCCACGTTCTGTCCTTCCTGGTTGCGACTCCTGGTGTAGCACGAGGCCGGCCACCACGAGGCAGATGCCCGCCATGTCCTGAGCGGTGGGCACCTGGCGCAGCACGATCGCGCCGATGACGGTGGCGAACACCGGAAGCAGCGCGAGCATGAGCGAGAAAGTGGCCCTGGGCATCCGCGCCATCGCCAGCTGATCGCAGACGTAAGGGATCACCGACGAGCAGACGCCGACGCCCGCGCCGGCCAGCACCAGCACCGGATGCCGGAACGCGGGCAGGGCTCCGCCCAGCCCCCACGGCGTCGCCGTCACCGCCGCGATCAGCATCGCGGCCCCGAGCCTGTCCACCCCGGCCGACGGGCGGCCCGCATCGGCGATCCGGTGGCCGAGCACGATGTACAGCATGAAGAGCGCGCAGTTGGCGAAGGCGAAGACGAACCCGAGCGGGTGGCCGGCGACGCGGATCACGGTGATGGTGCCCACGCCTGCCATGGTGAGCACGAGGGACCCGGCGTTGCGCCTGGTCCGCGTCCCGGCGGCGGCCAGGATCACCGGGCCGACGAACTCGATCGCGCTCACCGTCGACAACGGCAGCCGGTCCACGGCGAGGTAGAACGCCGAGTTCATGACGGCGAGCACCGCGCCGAGAGCGACCAGGGTGCGCCGGCCCTCAGGGCTCAGGTTGCGTATCAGCCGCCACGGGCGCCGCCAGGCGGCGAACACCACAGCCGCCGTCGCGATGCGCAGCCAGGCGACCCCGAGCACGCCGACGCGGGCGAACAACAGCACGGCCAGCGAAGGCCCGAGGTAGTGGAAGACGGCGCTGACAAGGAAGAACGACTGCGGCGGCAGCCGGCCGACCCACCCGCGGGGCGGGCCGGGTACCCCCGCGGCTTGCTCTGTACGCGCCACCGGTGGAGCATATGAAGCTGACGGCAGGATCGTGAAGGGATAAGGTGCGGCAATGGCCCTCGAAATGCCTTCGAAACAAAGGGATTTAATACGTCAGACCTTCGAAATCCCGGATAGCGCGATGGACTCTGTCGACCGCAGGATCGTCGCGGAACTGCAAGCCGCGCCCCGGCTGCGGGTGGCCGAGCTGGCGCGGCGGGTCGGGCTGTCCGGCCCGGCGGTGAGCGACCGGCTGCGGCGCCTGGAGGAATCCGGCATCCTGACCTACCGGGCGGAGGTCAACCCGCGGGCCCTCGGCTACGCGATCTCCGCCATCGTGCGGATCAGCCCGGCCGGCGGCGGGCTGCGGCTGATCCCCGGTATCGCCCGCGAGGTACCCAACGTCACCGAGTGCCACCGGATCACGGGGGAGGACTGTTACTTCCTGAAGCTCTACCTGCGCTCCATCGACGACCTTGAGCCCATCCTCGACCTGTTCACCCCGCACGGCCGCACCACGACCTCGATCATCCACTCGACGCCCGTCCCGGCCCGCCCGCTGCCCGTACCGCTC
>JBOHCG010000763.1:0-3515 GCA_050698735.1 Streptosporangiaceae bacterium
TCTGGTGTCCGGGCCGGGCGGGCTGGCCTCGGTGCTGCGGACCGGGCTGCTGGGCGCCCGGCTGGCCGGGCCCAGCCTCCCCCTGGACGTCGGGTACGCCGGCACCGTCCCGGCCGGCATCCGCCAGGCCGTCCTGCAGCGCGCCCGCGGGCACTGCGAATGGGCCGGCGGCTGCCGCCAGCCCGCCGGGGCCTGCCACATCCACCACGTCACCCGCAAGGCCGACGGCGGCAAGACCAGCGTGAAAGGCTGCGTGCTGCTGTGCGGCTTTCACCACCTCGTCGCGGTGCACCGGTGGGGGTGGCGGCTGATCCTCAACTCGGACGGCACCACCACCGCCTACAGCCCCGACGGCACCAAGGTCCTCCACAGCCACAGCCCTCCGCCGGCTGCGGAAACCTGACCGCCTGGGGGTCCCCGCCCTCCGGGAACCCCAGGCGGAGGGCCGCACAGCGCCGCGTTGCGTCGTGGATCCGATCCTGGGCTGCTATGCCTTTCCTGGCCGGCGGACGATGGTTTCGGTGCCGTCGTCCCAGCGCCACGGGACGTGGTGACCCTGCAGGTGGACGCCGCCTATCCACCGGTCGATGCCGTTGAGGGCGATCTGGTCGGCCTCGCCGCGAGGCGTGCGACGCCGTCCAGGCGGCTGCGGCGGGAAACGAGGCGGCGGAGATTCGCCAGATGCTGGCGGCGGAATTCCGGTCCCGGGATGTCTCCCTCCCGCCTGAGATATTCGATTCCCTGGTGAAGAAGATCGCTGCCGGGAACTACACGCCCGGCGATCCGCTGATCTCGGTCTCGGTACAGTACGGCGGGCTGCTCCGCGTGCCATTCATCCGCAAGGGCCTCATATCGGCGTCCTGAATGCCGCGGACGCCGAGGCGTACCTGCCGCTGATGCGGACCGCGCACGCGCGGGACAAGGTGATGGCCGCGACGGCCGACGTCGGCAGGCGGGCGGCCGGCTTGTCGTCCGCGACCGTCCGGGTCATCGCGGATCGTTCCGATCCGGGCGGTGCCTAGCTCTCGGCGTCCTCGCAGGCCAGAGACTCAGGGCAAACCGGGTGAGATACACTCACTCGTTGTGAGCAGCGCGTTGACGAATGATCTCGGTGAGCAGTTCCCGGATGTCGGCGCGCTGTCGGCCGCCCTGGAGACGGTCGGGTACCTGGCGGGCGGTCAGCTCGCGGCGGCGCTGTTCCTTGCCGTGCGGATGGGGCAGCCGATCCTGCTCGAGGGCGAGCCTGGGGTGGGCAAGACGGAGGCCGCCAAGGCGCTGGCCACCGCGCTTGATACGCCGCTGGTGCGGCTGCAGTGCTATGAGGGCATCGCGGCGGCCGAGGCGCTGTACGAGTGGAACTACCCGCGGCAGCTGCTGGCCATCAGGCTGGCCGAGGCGGCCGGGGAGCACATCCGCGACAAGGACCTGTTCACCGACGAGTACCTGCTGTCCAGGCCGCTGCTCACCGCGCTGCTGCACCCGGGGCCGCGGCCGGCCGTGCTGCTCATCGACGAGGTGGACCGCGCAGACGACGAATTCGAGGCGTTCCTTTTCGAGCTGCTTGCCGAGGCGGCGGTCACGATACCCGAGCTCGGCACCAGGAAGGCGGACCTGCCCCCGGTCACCGTGCTGACCTCGAACCGGACCAGGGACCTGCACGACGCGCTCAAGCGGCGCTGCCTGTACCACTGGATCGCCTACCCCGACGCGGTGCGCGTCGCGGAGATCATCAGGCGGCGGGTGCCGGCCGCCGGGGACCAGCTCGCGGGGCAGATCGCGGCCGCGGTGAACCGGCTGCGCGCGCTCGACCTCACCAAGCCGCCGGGCATCTCCGAGGCGATCAGCTGGGCCTCCGCGCTGAGCGTCTTCGGCGCCGACGGGCTTTCCGGCCAGATCGCCAGCCAGACCATGAGCACGGTGCTGAAGTACCCGGAGGACGAGGAGACCGTGCGCCAGGTCGGGCTGGCGGCGGTGGTCGGCACCGTTGACTGACCGCCGCGATCCGCCGCCCCAGGCCGATCCGGCCGGGTGGACCGGCGTACCGCGACCCGGTCCCGCGCCGGACGGCGCGTCCCCCGGCATCCTGCCCGGCCGCGAGCCGGACGTCGCGTCGCTGGCGGCGGGGCTGGGGACGGCGCTGCACGCCGCGGGGCTGCCGGTGGGACCCGACCGGTGCGAGCGGCTGGCCCGCGCGGTGACGGTGATGGCCGCGAACTCGGTGGCCGAACTGCACGCCTGCGCCCTCGCCACGCTCGTCTCCGACCCGTCTCAGGTGAACACGTTCGAGCAGGTGTTCGCGGCGTTGTTCGGGGTGGCGCCACCGCCGTTGCGCGGCATGCCGACGGCCCCGCCGCGGGCCGCCTTCAACAGCGACCAGGACGGCGGCCCGCCGCCGACCCGGAGGCAGCAGGGTCCCGAGGGCTGGCAGTCCGGCATGCAGCTCGCGGACACCGGGTCGGCGCCCCCCGGCGGCGAGGAGCCGGAGCCAGGGGCGCCGGGCGTGAACCGGGTAGCGTCGGCAGCCGAACGGCTGCGCGGGCGTGACTTCAACGAGCTGTCCCAGGCCGAGCTCAGGCAGCTCGTGTCGCTCATGCGCGGGATGGCACTGTCCGTGCCGCCGCGGCGGACCCGCAGGTACCGGCGGGCCAGGGACGGCAAGCGGCCGGACCTGCGCGGCACCCTCCGGCAGGCAAGGCGCAGCGGCGGAGAGACGATCAGGCTCGCCCGCCGGGCGCCCCGGGTACGGCCGCGCCGCCTGGTAGTGCTCTGCGACATCTCGGGCTCGATGGAGCCCTACGCCCGCGCCCTGCTGATGCTGTTGTACTGCATCAACGGCGGGCAGCTTCGCGGCGGGCCGAGCAGGCCCGAGGTGTTCAGCTTCGCCACCAGGCTGACCAGGCTGACGCCTGCGCTGGCCGCGGCGAGCCCGGACACCATGCTGGCCAAGGCGGGCGAGGCGGCGCCTGACTGGTCCGGCGGGACCCGCATCGGCGTCGCGCTGAAGGAGTTCAACGACCGCTACGGCTGCCGCGGCATGGCCAGGGGCGCGGTGGTGCTGATCATCTCCGACGGCTGGGAGACCGGCGATCCCGCGCTGCTCGGCGTGCAGATGGGGCGGCTGTCCCGGGTCGCGCACCGGATCGTCTGGGCGAACCCGCGCACGCAGTCCCCGCGGTACAGCCCGGAGGTGGGCGGCATGGCCGCCGCCTGGCCGTACTGCGACGCCGTGGTCAGCGCGCACAGCATCGACGCGCTCGACGACCTGCTGGCCGCCCTGCGCTCGCGCTGAGGCAGCCGGTAAAGGGCCGCTGGTGCGCAAAGCGGGTGCGCGCCAGCGGCCCAGCTCAGATAACACTGCTCAGGTAAACACTGCTCAGGCAAACACTGCTCAGACCCGATTCCGCGAATAGCGCGGTGAGCCGGCCCTTGCCTCCGTAAATGATCTTGGTGCGCCAGGATTCGCGGTGGACGGCATGCTGATGGCCCGGGAGACGGCGCCGGGTTCGCGATCTGCG
>JBOHCG010000764.1:0-3510 GCA_050698735.1 Streptosporangiaceae bacterium
GGCCGGGGCTGCGGGGGCCGGGGCTGCGGGGGGCTCGCCGTGAGCCAGGGCGCGGGCGCGGCGGCCCAGGGCGACCAGGTCGCGCGGGCCTATCCGCCACCTGGGACCTGTGAGCAGGCGGGCGAGGGAGTCCGAGGCGCTGGCGTCGTGCAGGACCTGGAGCGTGGCCACCACGTCCTGGACCTCGGGCACGACGAGCAGGCCGCCGAGCCCGACGACCTCGACCGGGATGCCGCGGGCCTCGATGGCGCGGCGCAGCGGCACGAACTGCGCCCGCTTGCGGCACAGCACCGCGATATCGGACGGGCGCACGCCGGGGGACCGCCCGTCCGGCCAGGAAAGCCCGTCCGGCGCACAGCCCCCCTCGGTGGCCAGCAGTGCGGCAACCGACGCGGCGACCCATTCGGCCTCCTCCAGGACCGTGGGCAGCAGGGCGCAGGCCACCCCGCCGCGCTCGGTCCGGTCGGGCGCGGACACCAGCCTGGGCACCTCAGGCGCCTCGTAGCGCAGTTCGGCCTGGATGACGGCGGCCGCGTCGAGGACCCGGCCGGAGTTCCTGAAGCTGGTGCGGAGCTGCAGCACGGGGGCGGGGCCCGAGGGCGCCGAGGCACCGAAGGGGCGACCGGGGGCGACGACGGGGAAGTCGACGGTGAACCGCCGCAGGTTGCCCGCGCTCGCGCCGCGCCAGCCGTAGATGGACTGGCACGGGTCGCCGACCGCCGTCACCGGGTGCCCGCCGCCGAACAGCGTCCGCAGCAGCACCAGCTGGGCGTGGCTGGTGTCCTGGTACTCATCGAGCAGGACCACCTGGTAGCGGGCGCGCTCGCCCGCCCCGACCTCCGGGTGCCTGGTCGCAATCCGCGCCGCGAGGGCAACCTGGTCGGAGTAGTCGAGCACCTCCCGGACCGCCTTGGCCGCCGCGTACCGCTGCACCATCGGCAGCAACTGCTCCCGCGCACGCTGCGTGTCGATTATCTTCCGAACGGTCCGTGGCGCGCGGCCCGGCAGCGCCCCGACCTCGGCGTCGAGCCACCAGCCGACCGCGGTCACCTCGGCGGCTTCGCGCAGGTGCTCGGTGAGGTCGCCGGCCAGCTCGAGCACCGCCGCGGTCACCGTCTGCGGGGTCCAGGTGATCTGGTCCATCGGCCCGTCGTAGGCGGCCACGATTCCCGCCGCCAGCTGCCAGGACAGCGCGGGGGTGATGAGCCGCAGCGACGGCTCAAGGCCCTCGCGCAGCGCGTTGTCGGCGACCAGCCGGCCGGCGTAGGCGTGGTAGGTGCCGATCACCGGGTCGCCGCCGAACGGGTCCTCGGCCTGCGAGGTGGTCCCCTCAAGCTCCGCCCGGCGCAGCCTGCCCAGCCTGGACCGGACCCGGTCGGCGAACTCGGCCGCGGCCTTCCTTGTGAAGGTGAGGCCGAGCACCCGGTCCGGGCGGACCATGCCGTTGGCGACCAGCCAGACCAGGCGGGCCGCCATCGTCTCGCTCTTGCCCGAGCCGGCCCCCGCGATGACCGCGAGCGGCCCGAGCGGCGCTTCGATCACCGCCGCCTGCTCCGCCGTCGGCTCGGGCACCCGGAGCAGCCTGGCCAGCTGCACCGGGCCGTACTTGACCGTGCTCACCATCGCATTCCAGCAGATGCCACCGACATTTCGCAGCGGCATAGCCGATCAAGCTATCGGACCGCGGGATGGAGCATCCAGCGGGTGACGGAGCGTTCGCTGGCGTGGTACCACCGTTCGTTCGGCAAATTTCGATTTTGATCTTGTAAATGGGGACGGATCGGAAACCGGCGTACGGCATGAGACGTTGAGATGGTGTCGCGGAAACGGGAGGCGCCGTGGAATGGGATCGGGTCAAGCGGGTCTTCAACCACCAGGTCAAGGACCACTTTCCGGCCGGGCTGGTGCAGCGGGCTGAGCTGTTGCGGCACGGCGAGGATCCGGCGATCGAGCCGGGGCAGCTAATGGTGCGGGTGTTCATCCCGGCGCCCGACGGGGGCCCGGATGAAGGCAGAGACTACGAGGCAGCGCTCGCGGCGTGGGAGGAAGCGCACCGGGACGAGATGGCCGAGCTGCGGCGCGAGGTGTCCCTTCGGCTGCCTTCGGCGGGTGCTCGAGTTCACCGCGGCGATGGAGCTCGTCGCGGGGACCTACGCGCTGATCATCGACCTGCGGCACAACGGCGGCGGCGCGGTCGAGGGCGTCGTCTTGTGGTGCAGCTACCTGTTCGGCGACCAGCCGGTCCACCTCAACGACATCTTCAACGCCGACACCGGCGAGACCAGGCAGTTCTGGGCGCTGCCGTATGTGCCGGGGACCCACTACATCGACAAGCCCGTGTACGTGCTGGCCGGCCCCCGCACGTTCTCCGGCGGCGAGGACTTCTGCTACACGCTGCAGGCGCTCGGCCGGGCGACCGTGATCGGCGAGCGGACCGGCGGCGGCGCGCACCCGACCCGGCCGTTCCCGATCAGTCCCGCGGTGCACATCGCGGTACCGCACGCGCGTTCGGTCAACCCGGTCACCGGCACGAACTGGCAGGGCACCGGCGTCGTGCCGGACGTCGCCGTACCGCAGGACCAGGCCCGCGACGTCGCGTACGCGCGGGCGCTGCGGCACGTGCTTGCCCTGGACGAGCTGCCGCCGCCGATCGAGCACGAGGCACGCGACGCGCTGGCCGCGCTGCCTGCGGAGCCGGCGGAACCCGCTGAGGCTTAGCCGCCGACCTGTTCCCCCTCGGGGTGCACGGGGCAGCAGGCAACAACGGGACAGGTGCGGCAGCCGGGGTTGACGGTGGCGTGGAAGACGGGGCCCGCCATGCCGGACGCGACCGTGTCCACCAGGTCCTGCGCCCAGCCCGGCTCGGGGTCCTCCGCCAGCGCGCCCTGCCGCTGCACCTTGGCTCGCGCGGTCACGCCGGCCGCCTTGCCGACCTGGACGAGCTCGGCGCCGCCCGGCTCGGTGAGGCCGAACCGCTCGAACGCGCCGAGCAGCACCGCCAGCTGGTAGACGCCCAGCTGCGGATGCCGGTCCAGCTCGTCCTCGCGGGGCGCGGTGCCGCCGGTCTTCAGGTCGATGACCACCGCCCGGCCCTCGTCGTCGGACTCCAGCCTGTCCACCCGGCCGGTGATCTCGACCTGGCCGACACGGACCTTCAGCTCCTGCTCGTAGGCGACGAGCTTGCGCGGGTTCGCGGCGTGCCAGTCCAGGAACCTGCGCACCATGCGCTCGGCGAGCGCGCGCTGCTTGGCGCTGTACCAGGCGCTGCCGAAGTCCAGGTGGTGCCAGATCTCGTCGATCCGGTCCGCCACGGCCTGCTCGGTCGCCCCCTCGGCGGCAAGCACGGCGGCGGCGTGGATGACGGTGCCGAGGTGGCGCAGCACGTCCGAGTGGCCCGCGCCGACCGCCGCCTCGAGCAGCCAGCGCAGCCCGCACCTGGTGAACGACTCGACCTGGGACGGGGACAGCCGGACGGCCTGGCCGCCGGCCACGATCGGGCCGGCGTCGGAC
>JBOHCG010000765.1:0-3507 GCA_050698735.1 Streptosporangiaceae bacterium
CCTCGGGGATGAGCACGGCCAGCCAGCCCGCCTCGGTCAGCGCCTTGACGAACTCATCCGGGTAACGCTGCGCCGCGTCGACCGCGGTCCAGTAGGCCTGGTCGAACTGCTTGGCGATGCCGGAAAGGGCATCGGCTAGGGCCTGGTGGTGCTCGGGCAGGTTGCTGGTCATCATGCGGGCCTTCGGTCGGGATGGGCTGTCGGGACGGCCGCGGCGGCTGCCGCGTGCCGGAAGGGAAGGCTGGCTGGCTGCACCGCCACGTCGACAAGCAGCGGCTCGACGCGGGAGGCCAGCGTGGGGATCGTGTCGTCCAGCACGCGGGCCAGTTCGCCGCAGGTCTGCACCTGTACCGACGGGCAGCCGAGCGACCGGGCCAGCTGGCCGATATCGACATCGCTGAACGACGGCCACGGCGGCCGCCCGTTCGCCTGGGCGGCCAGCTGGTCCATGACCGCGTAACCGCCGTTGGACAGCACGACGTAGAGCACCCCGGCGCGGTACCGCTGCGCCGACCACAGGCTCTGGCAGGCGTAGAGCGACGAGCCATCCCCGACCACGGCCACCACCGGCCGCTGCGGGCAGGCCAGCTTGAAACCCATGGCGGCCGGCATGGCAAAGCCGAGGCCGCCCATTGCCGCGCTCAGGAAGCCCAGCGGGGCCCGGGCAGGCACCATGTCCTGCAGTTGCGGGCGACTCGACGGTGACTCCTCGACCAGTATGGCGTCGGCGGGGAGCCGGGCGCGCAGCGCGGCAAACACATCCTCGGCACGCAGCCGCTGACCTGGCCCCCTGCGCCAGCCGACGCCGTCGGGCGAGTGCCCATTCGCTGCCTGCCCGTCTGACAGTTGCCTGCCGGCGGTCAGCGGCTCGGGCCGCACTCCCGCGCGCCGGGCGACCAGCCGGGTCAGCAGCTCGCAGAAGCCGGGCAGCGGGGTCAGCACGGCCAGGTCGGCGACGCTGCGGGAGGCTTCGGCCAGGTCATCGGTGACCACGATGACCTCCGCGGCGTCGGCGAACAGCGGGCCCGGCTCGTACCCATACTGGCGCAGCGCCGCCGCGCCGGCCACGAGGACGACGTCGTGATCGCCGAGCGCCTCGCGGACGGCGGCCCGCCCGGCCGGCAGATGCCCGGCGAAGCGTTCGGAATCCTGCGGGAATCCGGCTCGCGCTCCGAACGGCTCTTGCCAGACCGGGCAGCGCAGCAACCCGGCCAGCTCAGCCAGTGCCGCCCAGGCCCGGGGATGGTCGGCGCCTGCCCCGGTTACGATCACCGGGGCGCGCGCGGCCAGCAACCGCCTGGCCACCTCAGAGCACAGCCGCCGGTCGATGCCGGCCCCGATCTCCAGCGCCAGCGGCGCCGGCGGCTGCGACTGCTCCTCCAGCGGCTGGTCCCAGTCGTCCATCGGGACGATCACGACCGCGGGGCCGCGCGCGGCTACCGCCCGGTGCCTGGCCTGGCTGACCAGTGCGGGCACGTCGGCCGCGCGGGCCGGTGTCGCGGTCCACACCGGGTAGCGGCCGGCCAGCCCTTCAAGCTCGCCGGCCAGGAACGGCTCGTACGCGAGGTGCCTGCGGTCCTGCTGGCCCACGACGATGACCATCGGGGCGCGGTTGACCCTGGCAGTGGCGATCGCCCCGACCGCATTGCCGAGGCCGGCCGTGGTATGCAGCAGCGCAAGCGCGGGCCGCTGCCTGCCGAGGGACCAGCCGGTGGCCGCGCCGACGACGGACGCTTCGTGCAGGCAGAGGACGAAATCGATGTCGTCAGGGAACCGCGCGAGCAGCGGGATCTCCGTGGATCCCGGATTGGAGAACATGGTGGTCATGCCATAGCGGCGAAGGACGTCGAAGAAGGCGTCGCGAACGGTTGTCATATCCGGCACCGCCTGCGGGTTGCCGACGTCGCAGCACCCAATACAGTCGCGTGTATGGACGCGCCCCCGACGGAAACGGACGGCCGATCGGTGCTGCGCCGCGGGCTGTCGGTGCTGGAGTGCTTCGCCGACGGCACGACAGAGAAGACCGTCGCGGAGTTGTGCGCGCGCACCGGACTACCGCCGGCCACGGTCCACCGCCTGCTGACCGTGCTCGTTGACTGGGGCGGCGTGGAAAGGGTCTCCCGCGGGCGGTACCGGCTGGCCGTGCGCGTCTGGCGGCTCGGCGCGCACGCGCCGCAAGCCAGGACGCTGCGCGATGTCGCCCTGCCGTACCTGGAAGACCTGTACGAAGCGACCCACGCCCTCGTGCACCTGACGATCCTCGACGGCCTCGAGGTGCTGTACATCGAGAAGATCTCGGGTCGGCACGCGGTCCCCGTGACCTCCAGGGTTGGGGCGCGCCTGCCGCTGCACGCCTCCGGCCCGGGCAAGGTGCTGGTCGCCTTCGGCCCGCCGGACCTGCTTGACCAGGTGCTCGCGGCGGGCCTGAAGCCGCGGACGAAGAAGACCATCAGCGACGAGGCGTCCTTCCGGCGCGCGCTGTCCGAGATCAGGAAGACCGGGTTCGCGGTGTCTCGCGAGGAGATGTCGCCGGGCATCGCGTCCGTCGCCGCGCCTATCTTCGCCGGGCGCCAGGCCGTCGCCAGCGTCTCGGTGGTAACCACACCGGACCGCCTGAACGTCGCCGTGCTCGCGCCGCTGACCACCACGATCGCCCGCGCTATCACCCGGGCACTGGCCGGCGTCCGGGAGCAGTGACACCGGCTAAGGCCGGCGCGGGCGGCATCCTGGAGGCGGCTGCGTGCGGTTTCCTTCATGGCTCAGGCCGGTTCGAGGCCGATGATGATCCCGGCGCGTGCCGCCTGGCCGGCTATCCAGGAACGGGCGTGATCTGCCAGGGTGCCGCCGTCGACCGGGATCATCACGCCGTTGACGTAGGACGCGTCCTCGCTGAGCAGGAAGGCCACCACGGCGGCCGTCTCCTGCACGGACGCGGCCCGCCTGAGCGGCACGGTCAGCGTCATCACCTCTTTCGCCCGCTTGCCGTTCCTGGTCCGCGAGACGCTGTGCTCGGTCATCGGCGTGATCGTCATGCCTGGCGCGACGCCGTTCACCCTGACCCCGAACTGGCCCCCGTCGACAGCTGCCGTCTGGACGATCCCGGCCACGCCGTGCTTGGCCGCGACGTAGGGGCCGACGCTCTCGCCGCCGACGATGCCCGCGACCGACGAGGTCAGCACGACCGCGCCGCCGTCACCCTGGTCGCGCAGGGCCTTCAGCGCGTGCAGCGCGCCGAGGTAGGCGCCGCGCAGGTCTACGGCGATGACGCGGTCGAAGTCCTCGGCGTCCCCGTCGGTGAAACGGGCCGCCTTGCCCGCGATCCCCGCGTTCAGGTGGAACAGGTCGAGCCGCCCGAAGGCCTCGACGGCAGCGCGCTGGTAGTGCAGCACGTCCGCTTCCCGCGATACGTCCGCGCCGACGCCGATGGCCTCGCCGGGGAGCGACGCCGCGACCCCGGCGGCCGCGTCCCCGTCCAGGTCAACGACTACCACCCGGCATCCTTCCTCC
>JBOHCG010000766.1:0-3496 GCA_050698735.1 Streptosporangiaceae bacterium
CATCTGCATCACGCACTTCCACGGAGATCACTGCCTTGGCCTGCCAGGCGTGCTCCAGCGGATGTCCCTGGACCGGGTGCCGCACACAGTGGACGTCTGCTACCCGGCGCAGCACCAAGAAGTGTTCACGCGACTGCGGCAGGCGGCGCTCTTCCACGACGTGCTGCAGCTGCGGGAACGGCCGGTCGAGGCCAGCGGCACAGTACTGCAGACGGCTGCGTTCCGCGTTGAGGCCCAGCCGCTGTCCCACAGCGTTGCGGCCATCGGCTACCGGCTGGTGGAGGCGGACGGGCGGCGGATGCTCCCCGACAAGCTGGCCGCCTTCGGCATAACCGGCCCTGACATTGGGCGGCTGCAGCGCGATGGCCGCCTGATCAGCGGCCAGCGCCTGGTGACCATTGAGCAGGTGAGCGAGCCGAGGCGGGTCCAGCGCTTCGCTTTCATCATGGACACCCGGCTGTGCGATGGCGCGTTCGCGCTTGCCGATGGCGCGGACATGCTGGTGTGTGAATCCACCTTCGCCGAGACCGAGGCCGCGCTAGCGCGTGATTACGGGCACCTGACAGCCGGGCAGGCAGGCCGTATCGCGGCTGAGTCCGGGGCACGGCTGCTCGTGCTCACGCATTTCTCGCAGCGATATGAACGAGGCGACGAGCAGCGGCTCTCCGAGCAAGCGGCGATGGCGTTCGGCGGACCGGTCGTGCTGGCTCACGATCTGGACCGGATCCCGGTGCCTCCTCGCGAGACTCGCGCCCCCACTGGCTGACGGCACCACCGGCCCGACGGCGCGCATGACCGTCATGAATAAAGCAACTGGGGCCGGGCAGATGGCCCGTGACCGGATCCGGCTGGCTCACTGCGGACAGGCTGTCTCCAGATGATCTGACATCAGCTGCGCTACGATCCGGCCAGGTATGGGAGGGCACCGTCAGATGAGGCTAGCGCTCGTGTCGTCAAAAGGAGGCACTGGGAAGACCACGTCGGCAGTGAGCCTCGCTATGGTGCTGCACCGGCTCGGCCGCACGCTGGCGGTGGACTGCGACCCCCAGGGCTCCCTGATGAACTGGAGCGAGACCGCAGCGGAAGGCGGTGACTCCCTTCCCTTCACAGTGGTCAGCATGGCCACCAGAGACGTGCATAAACGGCTGGCTGATCTCGGCGTCGGCTACGACCACGTCGTCGTGGACACTCCGCCGGGGGACCTCGGGATAATCCGCTCGGCCATCATGGCGTCCGGCACCGTCCTGGTGCCGGTCTCGCCGACCGGGCTGGACTTGAACCGCATCAGGCCCACCTTTGAGATACTCGAGGAGATCGCGGTGTCGCACCCCGTTGACGTCGGGGTTCTGCTGACGAAGGTACGTCGTGGAACGCGCTCGGCCCGGGCGGCGCGGGGAATCCTGGCCGAGCACGGTTACACAGCGATGAGAACCGAGATCCCGCTGGCCGAGCACTTCGCCGCGGCGTTCGGCACGGTGCCAGCCGTCCTCGGCGAGTACTGGGAACTGCTCGGAGAACTCAGGAAATGACTTCCTCCTGCGGCGGGGCCGTACACGGCTGACCATCCGGCTGGCCCGGGCATTCAACCAAGGCCTGCCGGGTGCCGCCGGTCAGATGATGTGGACCTGCTCTGCCTGCAGGCCCTTGGGGCCCTGGCGCGTGGTGAACTCGACCTTCTGGTTTTCTTCCAGGGTGCGGAAGCCGCTCGCGTCGATGGCCGAGTGATGGACGAAGACGTCGGCGCTGCCGTCGTCGGGGGCGATGAAGCCGAATCCCTTATCGGAGTTGAACCACTTCACGGTTCCCTGTGGCATCTGCTTGTCTCCTAATACGAGACTGGGCCCAGCCGGGCAGGCGGCAGCACCCGGCGGAGCGTCAGCGGAGCCGGGTTCGTGGGCGGTGTGGTTATGCGGCGGCGTGTCCGAGGGTGACTTTGCAGCCGAGGGCTTCGAGGCGGGCGAGCAGGCGGCGGGTTTCCTGCTCGGGGTTGATGCGGCGGGTGTAGAAGTCGGCGCCGAGCTCGGTGTAGGGCACGCCTTCGGCCAGAACGTGCCAGGTGATCAGGATCAGGGTGTGGGCGACCGCGATGATGGCCTTCTTCTTCGCGGCCTTGTTCTTGTAGCCGCCGAAGCGCAGCACCAGCCGGCGGTAGCGGGCCTTCAGCCGGCCATCGGCCTGCACCGCGGCCCAGGCCGCCTCGACCAGGGCGGGCTTGAGGTGCTGGTTTGCCTTGCGGGGCCGGCCGTGCTTGCGCTTGCCGGCGGATTCGTGGTTGCCGGGGCACAACCCGGCCCAGGACGCCAGGTGCGCGTCGGTGCGGAAGTAGCCCGCCACATCCGCCCCTATCTCAGAGATGATCACCGAGGCGACCCGCGGGCCGATCCCGGGGATCGTGATCAGCAGGTCCCGCTGGCGGGCGAAAGGGATCATCATCTGCTCCACCTGCGTGTCCAGCCGGGCGATCATCTCGTTCAGCCCGGCGATGTGCTCCAGGTGCAGGGTGCACATCAGCGCGTGATGCTGGCCGAAGCGGCCTTCCAGCGCCAGCGACAGGTCCGCGATCTTGGCGCGCATCCGGCCGCGGGCCAGGTCCGCGAGGACGGCGCCGCGCCGTTCCCCGTCGATCAGGGCCTGGATCATGTCCAGTCCGGAGACAGTGTCGATAGACGAGGCCACCGAGTCCAGCTTGATGCCCGCGTCCTGGAGCACGCCGCCCAGCCGCTGGGTCTCCGAGCTGCGCTGCTCCACCAGCTTCTTGCGGTAGCGGACCACATCCCGCAGCGCCTTGACGTTCTCCGGCGGGATGAAGCTGCCCGCCAGCAGCCCGCACTCCAGCAACTGCGAAAGCCACGCGGCGTCCACAGCGTCCGTTTTCCGGCCCGGTACGTTCTTGACGTGCGCGGCGTTGCACACCAGCACCTGCTCGAAGGTGCCGGGTTCCATCAGGGCGTGAAACACCGGCATCGTGTAGATCCCGGTGGCCTCCATCGCCACGTGCGTGACGCCGAGCGAGGCCAGCCACCGGGTCATCTCCCGCAGCACCCCGTAGAACGCCGCGAACTTGCGGACCTGGGTATCCCGCCCGCCAGGCCCCGTGCCCGGCAGCCGCGCCGCCACCGTGATCTGGTCCTTGTGCACGTCGATTCCCGCGCACCGCTGATAGAGGATCTGCATGCCCCGCACTTCCCTTCACCGCTGGCCGTGATGACAGGCGTGCTGCCCGCAGAGCCCCCGAAGATCAAAGACACTAATACGCGCGCTCACGGCGGCAACCGGGCGGTACCCGGACAAAAAGGGCTCCAGCGTCAATCTAATGGACGGCCTGAACCGGACCAAGGAGAGCCGACGTCGGCGGGCAGCACACACGCCCCAGTCTCATCCACCCGCAGGTGGCCCGCCAGGACCATCAAAATCTAATACGAGACTGGGCCCAGCCGGGCAGGCGGCAGCACCCGGCGGAGCGTCAGCGGAGCCGGGTTCGTGGGCGGTGTGGTTA
>JBOHCG010000767.1:0-3493 GCA_050698735.1 Streptosporangiaceae bacterium
GGTCTGACTGCCATGCGGTGTTTCGGTGCGCTTCGGGGGGTTAAGTAAGAGGAAAGATCCGCGGGTCTACGTGAGGTCATGACGATGACGATCCCGATGCGCAGAGACCAAGAACCGGTACCAGAGCCGTCGGGTCCGTCCGGCGCCTTTCGCAGGCTGGATGCGGGCATGCTGTGGGCGGGCGGCGCGGTCACCGCGGTGGTGGCGGCGCTTATCGCGCTTGTGGGCATCCTGGTGTCGCGGTGGCTGTTCACCGTCCCAATCCTGGCGCCGCAGCACGACGGCGCCTGGGGCGACGCGTCGACCGGGGCGTACGTGCTCGCGGCGGCCGCGGTCGCGCTGGCCGCGACGGCGATCATGCACTTGCTGCTGATCGCCGCGCCGGAGCCGACGGTGTTCTTCGCCTGGATCATCGGGCTGGCGACGGTGATCGCGGTGGTGTACCCGTTCAGCACGAACGCCGCGTTGTCGCAGAAGGCGGCCACGGGCCTGGTCAACCTGGTGCTAGGGATCGCGATAGGGACGCTGGTCAACAGCGTTGCGCGGCGCTCGCGGCGGAGGGTGGTGGGCGGCGGGTACCCGCCGCCCAGCTATCCGTCCGAGCCACCCACCAGGACGCCCGGCGGCGGATACCGCTAGCGCTGGCGCTGATCGGGTCCTGCCCCCGCCGTGGCTCCGCCCCTCCTCGCGGATCATGTGTACTTCGGCGTCATTTTTGACGCCTTACGACCCACGATAATGATTTCGCCTTCGCACTTAGCCGCGGCCCTTGAGCGGGTTTTGAAACGAGTCTTTCGCACCTAAGATTTCAGGCATGGCCGCGGAGTATGACGGATCGTCCCCGGGCGCGCCGGGCGCCCCGGTGGAGATCTCCGACCCGCTCGCGCTGCGCGCCCTTGCGCATCCGGCGCGGATCGCCATCCTCGAGCATCTCGTGCTCGAGGGACCCGCGACCGCCACCCAGTGCGCCGACATCGCCGGGCTGTCCCCCACCGCCTGCAGCTACCACCTGCGCGCGCTGGCGAAGTACGGCTTCGTCGAGGAGGACGCCGGCGCCGCCGTCGACGGGCGGCACCGGCCCTGGCGGGCCACGGTCGTGGCGGTGACCTTCGGCGAGAAGGCGGACACTCCCCCGGCGGCGCGGGCGGCCGGGCGGGCCCTGCGGGATAGCCTGCTGCAGCGGGTCGCCGAGCTCCGCGACCTGCACTACGAGCAGGAGCCGACGCTCCCGCTCGAGTGGCGCAAGGTCGCGGGGATCAACCACGACGTTCTGCACGTCACGGCCGACGAGCTCGCCGAGCTGCGGCAGAAGATCTTCGAGCTGACGTCGAGCTACCGCAGGCTCGCGCCGGGTGAGCGGCCGCCGGGGGCGCGCCGGGTGCACGCCATGTTCGAGGTGTTCCCGTGGCCGCGGGAGGACCGGGGCGCCGCGGTTGCGGACGGTACCGAGTAGTCCGGAGGGCTCGGGCGGTTCTGGGGCGCCTGCCGGAGGGTCGTGACGCCTGGCCAGTGAGTGTTTCACGGCAGCTTGGCTAGTCGCGGATTAGTTAGTTAGGGAAATGAAACTACTAGGCTTGCTGTTAACCTGTCGGGCGGGGCGAGAGGGGGAGAGACGCTGTCGAGGAGGACAGGGAACACGGCGAGCACGACGGCCTCGGGAGGCGGATGGCTGCGGCGGCTGGCAGGGTACTGCTGGCGTTATCCCCGCACCGTCATGATCGCGCTAGGCGGGGCGCTGCTGGGCACGGTGGCGACGGCCGTGATCCCGCTGGTGCAGCGGCAGATCATCGACAACGTGATCATCTCGCACAAGCAGTCCATCTGGCCGCTGGCCTGGCTGCTGCTCGGCGTGGCGGCCGTCAACTTCGGCGCCATCTACATGCGTCGCTACAAGGGCGGCCAGCTTTCCCTTGACGTCCAGCACGACCTGCGCACCGAACTGTTCGACTCGCTGTCCCGCCTGGACGGGGCGCGGCAGGACGAGATCCACACCGGGCAGCTGGTGGGCCGGTCGATATCCGACCTGAACATGGTGCAGAGCATCCTGTCCATCGTGCCCATCAGCCTCGGCAACCTCGCGCTGTTCGTCCTGTCCCTGGGCATCATGGTGGTGCTCTCACCGGTGCTCACGCTCGTGACCGTTCTGGTCGCGCCGGCGCTGTGGTTTATCGCGCTCGGGTCCCGGCGACGGCTGTTCCCTGCGACCTGGCACGCGCAGCAGCAGTCGGGTGACGTGGCCGGCATCGTGGACGAGGCGATCGGCGGCGTGCGCGTCGTCAAGGGCTTCGGGCAGGAAGAGCAGGAGCAGGAGCGGCTCGAGGCGGCCAGCTCGCGGCTGTTCGCGTCCCGGCTGCGGATGATCCGGCTGACGGCCAGGTACAACCCCGCGCTTACCGCTGTCCCGTCGCTTGGCATGGTGGGTGTGCTCGCCCTCGGCGGCTGGCTGGCGATTCACGGCTCGATCACCCTCGGCACGTTCCTCGCGTTCTCCGCCTACCTAGCGCAGATGAGCGGCCCCGTCCGCACGCTGACGCTGATGGTCACTATCGGGCAGGAGGCCAGGGCCAGCGTCATCCGGGTGTTCGAGATCATCGACTCGCGCCCGGTCATCGCCGACAAGCCGGACGCGGTCGCGCTGCCCACCGGCGCGAACGGGATCACCTTCGACGATGTCAGGTTCGGCTACGTTCCGTCGCAGCCCGTGCTCCGCGGTCTTTCGCTGCACGTCGAGCCCGGCGAGACCGTCGCCGTGGTCGGGGCGTCCGGCTCGGGCAAGTCCACTATCGCGATGCTGCTGCCGCGCTTCTACGACCCGCAGGGCGGCTCGATCCGGATCGGCGAGTACGACGTGGCGGACGTGACCCGTGAATCCCTGCGCGCCGCGATCGGCCTGGTGATGGAGGACAGCTTCCTGTTCTCCGACTCTGTGACCGCCAACATCGCCTACGGCCAGCCGGACGCCAGCAAGGAACAGATCATCGCCGCGGCCAAGGCCGCCCAGGCGCACGAGTTCATCGTCAAGCTCCCGCACGGCTACGACACCGTGGTGGGCGAGCAGGGTCTGACCCTGTCCGGCGGGCAGCGGCAACGGGTGGCGCTGGCCAGGGCGCTTACCACCGACCCGCGGCTGCTGCTGCTCGACGACGCGACCTCGGCCATCGACCCGCGGCTCGAGGCGGAGATCCACGCGGTGCTGCGCGAGATCATGCGCGGGCGCACCACGCTGATCATCGCGCACCGCCGCTCGACGCTGAACCTCGCCGACCGGATCGTGGTCATCGACGGCGGCCGGGTGGTCGACAGCGGCACGCACGCCGAGCTCAGCGAGCGCTGCCCGCTGTACCGCGAGCTCATCACCGGGCCCGACGATCCTGAGGCGGAGACCGGGCAGGTCCGCAGCCTGGTCCGGCCGCGGGCGAGCGGCACCGTGGAAGAGGTGCTTGACGGGCGCGCGCTCGCGGCGGTCAGCACGATCACCGCGGCGGGCGGCGGC
>JBOHCG010000768.1:0-3480 GCA_050698735.1 Streptosporangiaceae bacterium
GTCTGCGGCCTCCGGGGCGCCGTCTGCGGCCTCCGGGGTCCCGCTGTCTGCGGCCTCCGGGGCGCCGTCTGCGGCCTCCGGGGTCCCGCTGTCTGCGGCCTCCGGGGCGCCGTCTGCGGCGAGCCGCTCGCCCATCTCCTTGCAGAGCTTCCCGGGCTTCCAGCCCCCGAAGGGCGGCTGGGCGGTCGAGACCCACGGGCTCACCAAGCGGTTCGGCGCCACCGTCGCGGTCGACGGCGTCGAGTTGCTGGTCCCGCGCGGCTCCGCCTTCGGCTACCTTGGCCCGAACGGCGCCGGCAAGACCACGCTGATCCGCACCTTGCTCGGCCTGACCAAGGCGGACGACGGCACGATGTCGCTGCTCGGCATCCGGGTCCCGGCCGAGCGGAGCAGGGCGCTGTCCCGGGTCGGGGCGATCGTCGACGAGCCCCGCTTCCACCAGCACCTGACCGGCCAGGACAACCTGCGCCTGCTGGCGGCCGCCAGGGGCGGCGACGCGGAGCAGCGCATCGCCCCGTCGCTGGCCAGGGTCGGCCTTACCGAGCGGGCCGGCGACAAGGTCGCCGCGTACTCGATGGGCATGCGCCAGCGCCTCGGCGTGGCCGCCTGCCTGCTCGGCGACCCGGAACTGCTGATCCTGGACGAGCCGATGAACGGGCTGGACCCGGCCGGCATGCACGAGATGCGCGCGATGATCGCCAGCCTGGTCGGCGAGGGCCGCACCGTCGTGCTGTCCTCGCACCTGCTCGACGAGGTGGAGCGCACCTGCGACGCGGTGGCGATCGTCGACCACGGCAGGGTGATCCGCCAGGGTTCGATCGACGAACTGGTCCGCGGCGCGGGCGCCGCCGTCGTCCAGGTCGACTGCGCCGAACCTGACCGGGCGGCGCAGCTCATCGACCAGGCGGGCATCGCCGCGGGCACGGCCCTCACCGAAACCGGGCTGGCCGTCACCCTGCCCGCGGGAGCGTCGCGCGAGCTCATCGCCGACATCAACCGCCGGCTGGTCCGGGCGGATATCGACGTATACGGCCTGCACGAGGCCCGGGCGTCGCTGGAGGACTGGTTCTTGTCCGTGACGAGCCGACTAGGAGACCCATCGTGATCGGCCCCGCCCCCACCACCGAGCCCTCGCTATCCGATGCCGGATCCGCGCCCGTGCCCGGCCGCCGGAGGGCGCCGCGGACCGGCGCCTGGCTGCCCACCTGGGGCATGATCACCACCAAGAACCTTGAGATCCGCAAGCGCACCGGCCTGATGATCACCATGCTGGTGCTGATCGTGCTGCCGACGGTCCTGTTCTACGGCCTGCGCCTGCTGTTCCATGCCATCGATCCGCACACCTACCAGCCGGCCGGAAACCCTGGCCTCTTCTCCCAGGTGACCAACATGACGGCGGAGTTCGGCTTCATCGCCGCCGCCGCCCTGGGTGCGGCGGTCGGGACCACGGACCTCTCCGACGGCATGTTCCGCCACCTGGTCATCACCGGCCGGTCGCGGCTGGCGCTCTACCTGGCGCGCATCCCGGCTGGCCTGGCGATCAGCGTCCCGCTCGTCGCCCTCGTGTTCACGATGGGCTGCCTGGTCACCAGCTACGAGGGCATCCCGAACCCGACGACCGTCAGCATGTACAACCTGTCCGTCCCGGAGAATCTCGACCAGTCGGGGCTGGAAACCTGGCTGCTGCAGAACCCGGTGCAGATCGAGAACAGTTTCCTGCCCAACGTGTCCACCGGCCCGGGAACCACCCTGGCGCAGATCCGCCCGGCCGTCGAGCGGAACATCGCCAGCCTCTACACCGACTACACCGGCTCCGAGGTGGCCGAGTCGAACCCGGCGGACAACGAGATGATCAAGATCGGCCTCTGGCTCGAGCTCGAGGTCGGGATCGGGTTCCTTGTCGGCCTGGGCTTCGGATCGCTTACCGGGCAGCGAACAACCACGACCATCGTTCTGATCGCGCTGGAGATCATCGTTACCCCGCTGCTGGCGCGAACGCAGCTCCCCTACTTCATCGACGGCCAGCGCACGATCATCGGCATCGCGATGGACCAGCTCCGCCCCGCGGCCCTTGCCCCGCCGTCGGGAGCCGGCGGCGGGGGAGGCCCAGGTGGCCTGGTGTTCGGCGGCCGCGCATCCCTAGGCTTCCCGCCGATGCCGACCTGGGCGATGATCTCGGTAATCCTCGGCTGGATAGTCGGCTGGTCCGGCATCGGCGCCTGGCGAATGATCACCCGCGACGCCTGACCTCACGTCACTCCGCGACCGGTGAACCGGCCGCGGAGTGACATCGTCCTAGAAAGTAATGAACCACTCGCCGCGCGTAATGAGGTCCGGTGCCAGCCGACCGCCCGCCTGACGGCAACATGCCGTCAAATGGCGACGGACCTCGCCGGGACCATCAAGGCGGTGGCGGACCGGCCGAGCCGCGCACGCGGCAGGAGTATTACCTTGATCTGCACGCCACCGTTGCCGCGCGGGAGTCCGCCACGGCCCGACGGATCACAGCCGAGGAGAAGGCGGCGACGGAGAAGTGGGACAAGGACAAGTCGGAGGCTCAGCGGATCTGGGGCAAGTACCAGAGCAAGTGGCCGTCGGCGGAAAGCCCGCCGGCCGACACGTCCGGCGATCCGCCGGGAACATGGTACGGGGACGGCGACAGGAAGCTGAAACCTCGAGTCGACCGCCGCGTTGAATCAGCGTGTGACCGCATCGCCAAATGCGAGAAGGACAAGATCTCGCCAAGGTTGCGCGCTGTAGAGAGCCAGGATCCAAACCGGCACCTGATCGGCTTCGAGCACCGTCTGAAGGGCCGAGACCGAATCAAGGAGAAGGTCCACGATGGCATCAAGCTGCTTAAGCGCTCTACGGACGACGCTATTTCCCTTGTTCCGGACGCGATCCGATACACCTTCCTGTACCGCGATACTGGCTACACTGGTGGCACCTGGATGGACATCGAACGCCTGAAAGACCAAGGTTTTAAGCTGGAGAAACTCAAGAATTCCTGGTCCAGCGACCAGTACAAGGGTATCAATAGCCAGTGGACCGATCCGGATACCGGCCAGCGCTTCGAAGTACAGTTCCACACCCACATAAGCTTCGAGGCCAAGCAGTTCACTCACCCCGCCTACGAGCGGATCCGAACCAGGCAGGCCGATGCGCTCGAGGAACTCGTCTTGGAAGCATTTCAGGGGAAAGTGACCGCCGAGGTACCGATTCCGGGCGGCGCTGCCGACATCCCCGACTACCCATAGTGAGGTACAAATGGCAGACAGAGTCGCGTACTACGCGATCGTTGACGACCTGAGCAGCCGCGAGCAGCCCGCTGGCGTTCTCCGGCGCATCTACTTCGAAGTCGATGGTCGGCGCGATGAGGCGTTCAGCCAGGACCTCCTCTGGGAACGCACCTCTCTGCTGGTATCTGCGGAGCGCGGCGACCTGCAAAACGAGTTCATCGAGATCACCGAGGACGAGGCG
>JBOHCG010000769.1:0-3476 GCA_050698735.1 Streptosporangiaceae bacterium
TGTCCTCCCAGGCGCAGGTGCGCCGGCTGGCCGCCCAGGTGCTCGGCACCTACCCGCGGCTGGACGTGCTGGTCAACAACGTCGGCGGGTTCTGGGCCCGCCGGCACGTCACCGCCGACGGCCTCGAGCACACCTTCGCGCTCAACCACCTCGCGCCCTTCCTGCTGACCAGCTTGCTGCTGGACCGGCTCACCGCCGGCGCGCCCGCCCGGATCATCACCGTCTCCTCCGGCGCCCACGCCCAGGGCAGGCTGGACTTCGATGACCTGCAGGGCCAGCGGAACTACTCCGGGCAGCAGGCCTACAGCCAGTCCAAGCTGGCCAACGTCATGTTCACCTACCAGCTGGCCCGCCGCCTGGACGGCGCCGGCGTCACCGCCACCGCGGCGCACCCCGGCGTGGTAGCCACCAGCTTCGGCGCCGAAGACCCGGCGGCGCACCTGGCCATCATGATCCGCGTGGCGCGCCCCTTCATGAAGACCCCGGCTCAGGGTGCGCTGACCCCGGTCTACCTTGCCTCCTCATCGCAGGTCGAGGGCGTCACCGGCCAGTACTTCGCCGGCCGCAAGCCCAGGGCTTCCAGCAAGGCCTCCTACGACACTGCCGCCGCGGCCCGCCTGTGGCAGGCCAGCGCCGCCCTGACCGGCCTGACGAGCAATCGCCGGAATGCGACAGGCTTGCCTGGCGACAGAACGGCCTGATCTGCGCCGCGGCCAACCCACGGTCGAGATGCAGTCTCGGCGGGCAGAACGGCGGGTACGCGCGCGGTTATCAGGCGATCTTCGTGCCGTTGGCCGCTCTCAGCAGTCCCGGCTACGGCCCAATGGACGGTCAGCCAGCCGTATATCTATACATCGCCGCGCTTGAGGTGAACGTCCTCAACTGCCGCGGACGGGGTCGGGCACCGCTGGAACGACGGGACCTTGGCCATGCCTCCTGGGCGGCCCGCCACATTAGTCGGAGCCTGGCGGCTTCTGATAAGAACTAACGAGAGTGGACGACACTAGACTAGTGTGATCTGCCTCCGAGCGGAGGTGCGCCATGAAGCGGCCTGTTGATTTGGGTGAGGCTGATCCCCGGTTGTATGTCCGGCTGGCAGCGCGCCTACGTAGGCAGATCGTGGATGGTGAGGTTACGCCCCAGTTGTCAAACTGGTGATCACGATGTTGTGGACGTGCGGCCGGGGAAGGCCGTGGGGACTGGTGTGGTGCTCGAAGGAGGCGATGGCCCAATGCTGGGGCTTGACGGGCGCGAACCGGGTCAGGCCCGTGCCCTGCATGAACTCGAGCACCGCGTAGTTCGCTGACCAGGCGTGCGACCAGATGGCCCGGAGGTTCTCCCAGAGCCGGCCGGCGCGCTCGGAGTCGCCGGCGAGGTGAGCACACATAGCATCCCTGAACGCCTGGGCGTGGTCGGTGATGGCCGGGACCTGCGCGGACCACGGTCCGGCCGGGATCGGGACCAGGGCGCCGAGCCGGTACCGGATCCGGGCGTCGAGGACGGCGGGCACGTCGCGGGCGCCGGCCAGGTCCCGCTCGGCGATCGCGTCGGCCAGGACCTGGGCGGGGTCCAGGCCGGCCAGTTCGGCGCCGCGCAGGGTGCGCCACAGCCACCGGGCCTGGTGGCTCGTCCCGCGGCAGTGTTCGGGGGGCAGGGCGGCGGCGAGCAGGTCGCGGTAGCGCTGCTGGCGGGCGGGGGTGGTCTCGGCGGTCCAGATCGCGTGTAGCAGGGCCAGGTGGTCGGCGTCGACGAGGGCCTGCTGCCGGGCCTGGGTCGCCGACGCCTGCTGGCCGTCGCGGTCCAGCACCCCGGCCAGCACCCCTAGCGCCGCGCCGGGCGCCGCGGGCCGGGGGACCGGGGCACGAACGCGGTCTCGTTCGGTATGAATCTGGTCGTAGCGGGCCAGCTCGGGAGCAGGCCGCGGGCCGGGCACCGGGTCGGCCCGCTTCGGGGACATGGTGAACACGTAGGCAAGGTTGACATCGGTGCCGCGGGACATGGCGACGTACGCATGCTGGCGGTCCTCGGTGCCGGTGATCACCGCCAGGCCGATGTGCACGGTGCGGCCCTGGGCGACATGATCGGTGACCGCGTACCCCAGTTCGGCATCGCTGAAATCTTGGTACAGGAAAGTGCGGTCGGTCCACCGCGGCGCCCCGGTATGCGGGTCGGCGTCCAGGGAGCGCCGCACGACCAGCCCCCCTGCGGTAACGGCCTCGATGCGCAGCAGGTCCCCGTTGGCCAGCGTCCGTCCGGGTTCTCCTGCTTCGAGGGTGTGGTCGTTGCGGGTGCAGGTGATCAGGTCGCCGGGGCTGGCCTGGGCGCCATCGGCGATGCTGATCGCGGGCCCTTCGGCGACGATGCCCAGAGCGATGAGGTCATCGCGGATGCGGCGGGACAGCTCGCGGCGCACCGCATGCTCGGCGGCCATCAGCAGTGTGTCGGTGCCGTCGGCGGTCAGGGCGACGTAGGCGGCCGTTGCAGCGTCCATCATCTGCTCGGGTTCCCCGCCGGTGATGCGGCCGTGCTGGTCATAGTCGGCCAGCACGGTGGTGTCCCCGTCACGTAGTCGCAGGCTGGCGTGCTGTTCCCAGGCGGCGCGGAACCGGACCGGTTCGGCGAGCCGGGCGTAGCCGAGGGCGCTGGCGAGCAGGGACATGCCGCCGCCGTTCTCGACGGCTTGCAGCTGGCTGGTGTCCCCGGCCAGAATCAGCTTGCCGTCGCGGGCCTGGGCGTAGGCGATCAGGTCCGCCAGGTCCGGACCGGGCATCGTGGAGGCCTCGTCGACCAGCAGCAGCGGCCTCTGGCCGGTCTCGACCGGGCCGCGGGCGCCGCGCCGGCCCGGCAGGTGGCCCAGGAACTGGGCGCTGTTGTATGAGACCGGGACCCCGGCGGCCAGGGTGTTGCGTGCCGACTGCGCCGCGGTGATCCCTACTGCCGGGCCCAGCCCCGCTGCGGCCCACGCTTTGTCGTCTTCGGTCAGGACGTGGGTCTTGCCGGACCCGGCCGGCGCATTGATGACCGATACGCGCTGGCCGTCGGTCAGGACCGACATGGCCGCGGCGGCCTGATTCGCGCGCAGCCCGGTCCGCGTGCGCGGCGCGTGCGCGTCTGGCGCGTCGCCGGTCAGAGCGGCGTCGAGCTGCGCCGGATCCGCGCCGAGGGCGCGCGCGGCTTGCGCGCGGGTCAAACGCGGCGCGTCGCTCGCGCGTGCTTGTGTGAGCATGCGCTCTTCCATGACCAGCTGCGCGCGGGTGGCGAACCGCGTGCCGCCGTGCCGCTGGTAGACGCTGCGCCCGTCGGCGCGAAGCAAACTACGCGGAACCTGCACTGGCTCGGGTGCTTCCAGGCAGACCACTGACTCGAACTCCGAGGCCAGCGCCCGGTCGGCCAGGTCCTCCAGCAGCGCGGCGGCCGCAGCGGGGTTCATACGGGAGCGGGGCAGGGCCCGGCCCAGGTACTTGATCACATCCGCG
>JBOHCG010000770.1:0-3473 GCA_050698735.1 Streptosporangiaceae bacterium
GGCATGCACGTCCTGGTCGAAGACCAGGGTGCGGGACGTCTCGATCTGCCGCATCGACAGCTCCCGCCAGTACCCGGCGGCCCGGTCGGCATCGGTGAGCGGGAGCGGGATGCGGGCCATCCACCGCCCGGACCAGACCTGCACGGTGCCGGGGCCGAACCGGTCGCAGATCTGCTGGAGGCCGGCCGGGTCGTCGCAGGAGGCGAACCCGCCGGCAGCGCGGTGAAGCCGATCCCGGCGGCGAGCGCCTGCCGCTTGGCCCACTCGTGCCCGCAATGACGATCTCGTCATTGCGGGCAGTATGCCGAACGGCCGGCTATGCCGCATGAGGCTGAAACGGGGCCTGTGGCGCTTGGTTCCCGGATGCGGGAGACCGCATTTTTATGTCGGCTTGGGCGTCTTGATCTGGTGGCCTGCCCATCGTTGTGGTGTCCGTCTCCCACATCGATGGAACAGGAGAGATCATGACTTCTGAGGTCAGGCGCATCGGCGGTCTCCGGCCGCCGGCCGAAGTCACCGGTCCGCTAGCCGGACATGCGGCCGCCTTCAAGCAGATGCTGATCGAGCAGGGCTATGCCCGCGGCACGATCAGCGCGCATCTGGGGCTGATGTCCCGGGTGAGCCGATGGCTGGACGTGCGGGGCCTGCCGGCCCGGGCACTGGCCGATCTTGCCGAGGTCGACCGCTTCTTCGCCGAACGCCGGGCGAAGGGATGCCGGCTGCGGATCACGGCACGGTCGCTGGTGCCGCTGCTGGACTTCCTGCGGGACCGGCAGGTCATCGGCGCACCGGCCGTCCCCGCGGCCACACCGGCCGAGGTGCTGCTGGCCGAGTACCGCACCTACCTTGAGCAGGAGCGGGCCGCGACGACCGGGACGGTCGTCAACTTCACCAAGTACGCCGGCATCTTCCTGCGGACATTTCCCCGCCTTGGCACCGACGCTGCGCAGCAGGCCGGCCTGGCTGCGGCGCTGGGCCGCCTGACGGCGGCCGAGGTGGTCACGTTCGTGACCGGCTGGGCGAGCTGCCGCAGCCCGGCCTATGGCCAGGCGATGGTGTATGCGCTGCGGAACCTGCTGCGCTATCTGCACGCGCGGGGGCTGCTGTCCCACGCGCTGGCAGAGGCCGTGCCGACGGTGCCGGGTTGGAAGCCGGCCCGTCCGGTGCGGGCGGTGACCGGCCAGCAGATGGCGGCGCTGCTGGCTTGCTGCGACCGGCACAGTGCGATCGGGCGCCGCGACTACGCCATCATGCTGCTGCTCACCCGGCTGGGGCTACGCGCTTCGGAAGTGGCCGGCATCACGCTGGCCGGCATCGACTGGCGCCAGGGGGTGCTGCGGGTCCGCGGGAAGGGCAACATCCTGGCCGAGCTTCCGCTGCCGGCCGATGTCGGTGAGGCGATGGCCGGCTACCTGCGCCGCGGCCGTGTCCGTTGCGACAGCCCGCACCTGTTCGTGCGGACCAAAGCACCGTTCACCCGCCTGGCGGGGACCGGGATCACCGCGGTGGTGCAGCGCGCTTGCCGGCGGGCGGGCCTGCCCGAGGTCGGGCCGCACCGGCTCCGCCACGCCGTGGCCGCGCAGCTGCGACGCGAGGGCGCCTCGCTGAGTGAGATCGCCCAGCTGCTCCGGCACCAAGACGAGCGCACCACCCAGCGGTATGCCGCCGACGACGTCGGGGCGCTGGCCGCCCTTGCCCGGCCATGCCCGGATGGAGCCCCGCTGTGAGCCCCGCGGTGAGCGGTCTGCACGAGCGTGCCGGGCAGTACGTGGCGATGCGCCGCAGCCTCGGCTGCAAGTTCATCAGCCAGGCCCGGATGCTGGCCGGCTTTGCTGACTACCTGGCGGCACGCGGCGACACCACGGTCACCGTCACTGCGGCGCTGGCGTGGGCCACCGCACCGGATCCGGCCAGCGCGGCCTACCATCGGCAGCGGCTGTCGGTGGTGCGCGGATTCGCCCGCCACCTGGCCGCCTTCGACCCCTCCAGCCAGGTCCCGCCCGCCGGCCTGCTGCCGCCCGCCGAGGTGCCCGCGCCCTACCTGTACTCGCCGCAGGAGATCAGCGCGCTCATTCACGCGGCCGGCACATTGGCGATCCCCGTTCAGGCGGCCACCTACCACGCCCTCATCTGTCTTCTGGCGGTAAGCGGCATGCGTGCCGGCGAGGCGCTCGCACTCGACGTCGCCGACGTTGACCTAGACGCCGGCGTCATCACCGTCACCGGCAAATACGACCACACCCGGCTGGTGCCGCTGCACCCGGCCACCGCGGCGATGCTGCGCGACTACCGGCAGCGATGCGACCAGCTGTTCCCCGGCCCGGCCACGCCCAGTTTCTTCCTGTCCGCCGCCGGAACCCGCCCCTTCCGCAGCGCCGTCGAGGCGACATTCTCCCGGCTGCTGGTCCGGGCTGGCATCACGCCCCGGCACCGCCGCCCGCCACGCATCCACGATCTACGCCATATTCGCGGTCGCCACCCTTACCGACTGGTACCGCACCGGCGCGGACGTGGCGGCGATGATGCCGCTGCTATCGCGGATCCTTGGCCACGTCGGCCCCCAGTCGACCTTTTACTACCTGCACGCCGCCCCCGAGCTGCTAGCCCTGGCCGCCGCTCGCCTGCACGAGCACAACACCGGCATCGCCAGCACCGGCATCTCCCGGCAGGAGGCATCATGAGGCTCGCTCCGATCATGCAAGCGTTCTTCACCGACTACCTGATGACCCAGCGGCACGCGAGCCGGCACACCATTGCCAGCTACCGCGACTGCCTGCGGTTGCTGCTGACCTTCGCCCGCCAGCGAACCGGGAAGCTGCCCGCGCAACTGGACCTGGCCGACCTGGACGCGGTGCTCATCGGCACGTTCCTGACCGAGCTGGAGTCCACCCGCGGCAACAGCGCCGCCACCCGCAACACCCGCCTCACAGCGATCCATTCGCTGTTCCGCTACGCCTCGCTGCAGGCCCCCGAGCACGCCGGCCTGATCAGCCGGGTGCTGGCCATCCCCGCCAAACGCACCCGCACCGACATCGTGTCCTTCCTCACCCAAGCCGAAGTGGACGCGCTCATCGGCGCGGTCGACACCACCACCTGGCACGGACGCCGCGACCAGACCCTGCTGAGGCTGGCCGCCCAGACCGGGCTGCGCGTCTCCGAACTGACCGGCCTGACCATCGCCGATGTCCACCTGGGCACCGGCTCGCACGTGTCCTGCCGCGGCAAGAACCGCCGATCACGGTGCACTCCGCTGACCCCGCCCACCGTCACGACGCTCGCTTCCTGGCTGGGTGAACGCGGCGGCAGCCCCGACGATCCCCTGTTCCCCACCCGCACCGGAAACCCGCTGTCTCGCGATGCGGTCGCCCACCTGCTGGCTAAGTATGTCCAGAAGGCAGCACCCGGCTGCCCGAGCCTGGACAGCAAGACGGTGACTCCGCACACCCTTCGCCAGCGCCGCCATGGCGCTGGTC
>JBOHCG010000771.1:0-3467 GCA_050698735.1 Streptosporangiaceae bacterium
CCCCCGTACCCCCCCGACAAGTCCTGTGGCACGACGGCAGCCTGCCCGCCCCGCAGTGGGGGCGAGCCGTCGCCGAGGCGGTGGCGGCCATCAAGGCGGGCAGCCTGCGCAAGGTGGTGCTCGCCCGGGACCTGTACGCGACCGCGGCCGGCGACATCGATCCGCGCATCCCGCTGCGCAGGCTTGCCGACCGCTATCCGGAGTGCTTCACCTTCGCCTGCGACGGCCTGATCGGGGCCACTCCAGAGCTCCTGATCAGGCGCGATGGCGGCCAGGTGAGCGCGCTCGTGCTGGCGGGGACGGCGCCGCGCGGCGGGGACACCGCGGCGGACGAGGCACTGGGCCAATGGCTGCTGGCCTCGGCGAAGGACAACGAGGAGCACGTCTACGCGGTCGAGTCGATACGCGAGGCGCTCGGCCCGCTGTGCGACGCGCTCGACATCGAGCCGCGTCCCGCCCTGATCAAGCTGCCCAACCTGCAGCATCTCGGGACCTGGGTGCACGGCACCCTCGCCGCGGCCGGGCCGCCGAGGTCGGCGCTGGCGCTTGCGGCGGCGGTCCACCCCACCGCGGCCGTCTGCGGCACCCCGACGGGCGCGGCGTTTGAGCTCATCCGCGAGCTTGAGCACATGGACAGGGAGCGGTACGCGGGAGCGGCGGGCTGGGTGGACGCCGACGGAAACGGCGAGTGGGGAATCGCGCTGCGCTGCGCCCAGCTCTCCGGCCGCACCGCCCGCCTGTTCGCCGGGGGCGGCATCGTGGCAGGCTCCGAGCCCGCCGCCGAGCTAGCCGAGCTCGAGGTCAAGTTCCGCCCGATGCGCGGCGCGCTAGAGGGCTGAAAAGCAAAAGATCAAAACCGTTATTTTGCCGAACGGGCCGTGGTGCTCCGGCCGCGGACGCGACCCGGCCCGGGTGGCTCGCCTTCATGATCTGCGATAAGGGAACCCTTAATCCGCGGTCGCCTACTTGGCGGCCAGGATCTACAGTCGCTATGAGACGAGCGTGCCCGGCGAGCTTGGGAAGGTGCCTGTGATGGGCGGCAAGCAGGAAGAGGTCCTCGACGTCCTCCGCGAGGTATGGAGCGCGCAGGGGCAGAGCGCTGAGGACGTCGAAGAGGCCTGCGGCACCACAAAGTCCTGCAAGAGGATGACCGATGTCGGCTTCGACGGCCTGGCCGAGGAGACCGACGGCGACCTGCGGGCCGCCTGGCGGGACCGGCTGGCCCGCGAGGGCAAGCTGAACCCGGGGGCCGGCAGCGTACGGGACCTCGTTCTCTGAATGGCCTACCCGGGAACCGTCGGCGAGCTGACCGAGACCTTGCGCCAGGGCGGTTACCTGGCCGACCGCGGGCTGGCCACGGCGTTGTTCGTGGCCATGTCGCTGGATCGCCCGATCCTGCTCGAGGGCGAGGTAGGGGTCGGCAAGACCGAGGTCGCCAAGGTCCTGGCCGCGGTCTTCGGCCGCAAGCTGATCAGGCTGCAGTGCTACGAGGGCATCGACACCAACCAGGCGCTGTATGAGTGGGACTACGCCCGCCAGATGCTGCACATCAGGGCGCTTTCCGAGCAGCAGGTGGCCGACCCGGAGGCGGTCGACAAGCTGTTCGGGCCGCGGTTCCTTGTCGAGCGGCCGCTGCTCGAGGCGGTGCGGGCGGGCGACCGGGCCGTGCTGCTGATCGACGAGATCGACCGGGCCGACGACGAGTTCGAGGCGTTCCTGCTCGAGGTGCTTTCCGACTTCCAGATCAGCATCCCCGAGATCGGCACGATCAGCTCGCAGAGCCCGCCGCTGGTCGTGCTCACCTCGAACCGCACCCGCGAGCTGCACGACGCGCTGAAGCGTCGCTGCCTGTACCACTGGATCGGCTACCCGCCCGCGGACCGCGAGGTCGAGATCGTGATGATCAGGGAGCCCGGCGTGTCCGCCGCGCTGGCGCGAAAAGTGGTCGCCGCCGTTCAGCGGCTGCGCGAACTCGACCTGGCCAAGCCGCCGGGCGTGGCCGAGACCATCGACTGGGCCCGGAGTCTCGACGTGCTCGGCGAGACGGACCTCGACGCGGGGAACGCGGCGGACACCCTGGGTGCGGTAGTCAAGGACCGCGACGACCTCGAGGTCGTTCGCGACAACCTGGCCGAGGTCGTCGCCGGTGCCCGCGGCGCCTGACGGGATCCTCGGCCTGCTGGTGAGCTTCGCCGGGGAGTTGCGCGGCGCCGGCCTGGCCGTGGGGTCCGGCGACGTGCTGCTTTACGGCTCGGCGCTGAGCCTGCTGGATCCCGCCGACCTGGCGGACCTGTACTGGGCAGGGCGGACGACGCTGGTGAACAAGCATGACCACATCGCGACCTACGACGCCGTATTCCGGCGGTTCTTCCTGGCCGACGCGGAGCCCGCCGATCCGCTGCGGCTCATGCTGCGCGCGTCGGCGCAGTCCCAGGGCGCGCTGGCGATCCCGTCAACCGAGCCAGGCGACGACGACCGCGAGGACGAGGCCATCCTCGGCTGGATGGCCTCGGACGTCGAGGCGCTCAAGCACAAGGCGTTCGCGGCGTGCACGCCGGAGGAACTCGCCGCGCTGCGCCGGATCATGGCAAGGATCCGGCTCACCCCGCCGCGGCGCCGGACCAGGCGCACTACGACCGCCGCCCGCGCCGGCCTCCGTCCCGACCCGCGCCGAACCGTCCGCGAGTCCATGCGCATGCACGGCGAGCCTGCCAGGCTCTACTGGCGGCGGCGCAAGGTCCGGTTGCGGCCGCTGATCCTCATCCTTGACATATCAGGCTCGATGGCCGACTACTCGCGCAGCCTGCTGCAGTTCGCTCACTCGGCCAAGCGGTCCGCCACGCCGGCTACCGCGCGGGTCGAGGTCTTCTGCTTCGGCACCCGGCTGACCAGGGTGACCGGGGCGATGGAGTGCCGCCATCCTGACGAAGCACTGGAGCGCGCCGCGCAGGCGGCATTCGACTGGGACGGCGGGACAAGGATCGGCGACTGCCTCGACGTCTTCGTGCGCGACTGGGCGCGGCGCGGCCTGTGCCGGGGCGGCATCGTGGTGATCTGCTCCGACGGCCTGGACCGCGGCGATCCCGAGGTGCTGGCCTCGGCCATGGAGCGCCTGGGACGGCTGAGCCACCGGCTGGTCTGGCTGAACCCGCACAAGGGCGACAACGAGGACTTCCGGCCGAGCACGCTGGGCATGATGGTCGCCGCGCCGCACATCGACCTGCTGCTGTCCGGGCACGACCTGGCCAGCCTGGAGAAACTCGCCGCGATGCTGCCCGCGCTCAACTGACGCGTGAGCCCACGGCGAAGATCTTCATCACCTCGTCGCCGTAGTCGTTGATGACCTTGACCGCGATCTTGCCGGTATCCGGCCCGGGGAATGGCCGTGACGTCGTCCGGTACAGGCCCTGCCACGCGCCGGAGTCGATTTCGGCCCGCAGCGCCCGCTTGAGCCTGGTGTACGGGTC
>JBOHCG010000772.1:0-3437 GCA_050698735.1 Streptosporangiaceae bacterium
CGGTAGTTCGCGGGCACGCAAGGGTCATCACGTTTCCGCAGTTCACGAGCATGACGCGGGCCGCGTGCCAACCTCGCTGATACTCAACCCGGCCCGTGGGAATCCGGGCGGCCTGCCGGCCGGGGCTCAGCTGAACACTGCCTCTGAGCTGGCCGTTCGCACGCTACCGCCACTGGCCGTTCCGTTGTTGCTCAACCCCCAAGATTTCCCAGAGTTCAGCCAAACTGAGGGTTCTTCGGCATGAACTCAAGGTTCTTCACACTTCATGGGCGGATCGGATCCCTGGGTTCGCCTGAAGCCGCAGGGTCGTGTTCCCGGCCGCTGAGCAGCTGCCGGGCGTTCTGTGCACGGCGGGCCGATGTAGGCGGAAGCTGGAACCGGTGCGCGCCAGCGGCAATGCTTCGGCGGCGCCCGCCAGGGCCGATCATGATGGCGCTCGACTTGAGTTGAAGCGCCGCGGCTGCGGGCCGATACACGGCGGCTTCACTGGCCCGCGTGAGACAATCCGCTGGGCAGGCGGCAAGAGGAGTGCCGTATGACGAGTGAAGTAGCTAGCTTTCAGCGGGCCTTGGCCGGGGCACAGGTCAGATCCGGCGCGGGTGACTGGGCTGAGGCGGCGCGGCTGTGGCAACGGGTCGTGGCGGCCAACCCGGTCAACGGGAGCTACTGGGCGGGTCTGGCGGCGGCCCGGTTCGAGCTGGCTGACTACCTGGCCGCGGCCGAGGCCTACCACCGGGTGCTGGATCTTGGCGTGCGGCCGGCCGAGCGGGATCATGAGATGTTCCCGGGTGACCAGCCTTATCTGATCCCGGGTGAGGTGGCCTACAGCATCGCCTGCTGCTACGCGCGGCTCGGTGAGGCGGACGAGGCGATCGGGGCGCTGGGTGCCGCGCTGGGTAAGGGCTTCCGTGATCTTGACCGGCCGCAGTCTGATGAGCACTGGAAGCCGCTGCTGGCCGACCAGCGGGTGCGGGACATGCTCGGCATCATAGATGCCGCGGCCCTGTCCAGGGATGATGCCTGGCGGGCTGACCTGGCATTTCTTGCCCGCGAGATCTCCCGCCGGGCCTGCGCGCCGTTCGGTCAGGTCACCCGGGAGCAGTTCAGCCGGCAGGTGTCGGAGCTGGACAGCAAGATCCCTGACCTGACCGACGTTCAGATCATGGTGGCGATGGCCCGGCTGATGCGCCAGCTCGGCGACGGACACGCCTACGTCGCGCCGTCGAAGGCCGACTGGGAGCACTTCCCGGCCTTGCCGTTGGATGTCTACCTGTTCGAAGAGGGCGTGTACGTGACCGCGGCCGCGCCCCGGCACCGGGACCTGCTCGGCGCCCGGATCGACCGGGTGGGCACGCACGACATCGCCGCCGTGCTCCAGGCACTGGATGACATCACCTCCCGGGACAACGACCAGCAGGTCCGGTTCGCGGCCCCGGTCTGGCTGCGGATGCCGCCGGTGCTGCATGCCCTGGGCCTGATCGAGGACCCCGGCGAGGCGATGCTGGCCGTGACACTGCCCGACGGGTCCGGCCGCCAGGTGGCCATCCCGGCCGAGCCCGCCCGGCTGGGCCACATGCCGCCCTACCCGCAAGGATGGGTTGAGCTGCCCGACACGCTGGACGCCCCGCGCCCGCTCTGCCTTCGCCACCGGGAGCTGTCGTACTGGTTCGAGCACCTGGCGGCCGAGGACCTGACCTACTTCCAGTTCAACAGCGTGACCGATCACCCGGCCGAGCCGTTCGCCACGTTCTGCGACCGGCTGTTCGGCTTCCTCGCCGCCCGGCGGCCGGCCAGGCTGGTCATTGACATGCGCTGGAACGGAGGCGGCGACACCTTCCTGGGCCAGCCGCTGCTGCATCATCTGATCGGCTGCCCGGCCATCAACCGGCACGGCGCGCTGTTCGTGATCATCGGCCGGCTGACCTTCTCCGCCGCCCAGAACATCGCCACCGCCCTGGAACAGCACACGCACGCCACCTTCGTCGGCGAGCCGACCGGATCACGGCCCAACTTCATCGGCGAGGCCGTCCCGTTCGAGCTGCCCGCCAGCAAACTGCAGGTCAACATAGGAGACCTGTACTGGCAAACCGGGTACCCGATGGATCACCGTCCCTGGATCGCCCCGCAGCTCTACGCGCCGCCCACCTTCGAGTCTTACTCCAAGAACGGCGACCCGGCGCTAGCCGCCGTCCTGGCGGTCAGCGAGCACCTGCCCGGGTTCGCCTGAAGCCGCAGGGTCGTGCTCCTCGGCCGCCGTGATGAGCAGCTGCCGGGCGTTGTCCGCGTAGCGGATCGCTGTCTTGGGGTCGAGGCCGAACATCGCGGCCAGGTGCAGCGGGTCCGGCCCGCGGGCCAGGGCTTCCTGGAGCTGCCGGTCGACGCGGAGCCTTTCCAGGGTGGCGGCCATCCCGCGCAGTCCCGTCGGCCTGTGACGAGGATCGGTACAGGATCCTGAGCGTCACGTGACTTGATGCTGGTGTTACGTGTCGGCCGCTGTGAGCGCCGGATGTCACTCACGGTGAACGTCGGCTGCTGGCTTGCCCTGCTAATGGGCATCCACGCTACGCTCATGCTGGCGCCGGGGCCGACATGCGGCGCGCGCGTACCCGCCGATATGCACGGCTCCGTTGAGCGGGCTTCGGAGTCGCGGGACGGCGCCTAAGAGAGGTTGATCTGTGCTGCCTGTGCCGGGGCGTGGCAGGCGAGCCAGCGCGTGGCTGCCGGGCCTGCGCCGCCGTTCCCCGGCTTGGAGGATGGGGGTGCCCGGCTTTCGGGCCGCTGGTGGGCCAGCGCACGACCCAGTGGGTGGTGGTGTGCGCTTGCGGCGTGAGGGAGCTCAGGTCCGCGGCTGCTTGACGTCGGTGATCTTCATGATGGTGTGGCGGCGGCGGGCTGGCCTGTGAGGTGATGGCCCAGACGGACGTGATCTTGACGCGGGCCTGGACGATGACCGGAGGCGTCTGCGCTGTTGGCTATGACAGCGGCGTGGGCGGGCCGATCAGGGGGGTCTGCAGCGGTCCGGCGACACCGATGTAGACGACCATCTGGTAGCCCCCGGGGTTGTCGCGGGGCAGCGGGAAGGTCTTCCAGTTGTTGGTGATCCACACGTTGCCGGAGGGGTCGATCTGCAGGCTGGTGTTGCGGACCAGCCCGTCGAACCCGTATCCGGTGGCCGGTGATATCGGCTGGCCGGTGCGGGCGCCCGGCGGGCAGTTCGCGGGTTTGATCCCGCACAGCTCCGACACGCGCATGCCGGCGAAGTTCGCGACCCAGACGTTGTCGTTGCCGTCAACGGCGATGCCCCAGGGGGTGGTCAGCCCGCCGCCGGTGAACTGTTCCGTCCTGGCGCCGTTGCTGCTGATGAAGGTGACCGAGCCCTGCCCGGTGCGGTGGAGGCCGCCGCTGGGGCACGGGATGGCGACGAGCGCGGAGTTGGC
>JBOHCG010000773.1:0-3428 GCA_050698735.1 Streptosporangiaceae bacterium
CATCAGTTCAAGGTCAGCCCGTTCGTGCACACTCAGCTGCAGCGGGCGATGAAAGCCCAACAGGAAGAGCTGGATGAACTACGGCGGCGCCAGGAGCATGGATTCGAACAATGAGCCGGACACGGCTCGTGCTACCGGGTTTTGCCAGTTCCTCGTGAAAGGATCGTGCTCGTGAGCACCCAGGGGATCGCCATCTCGCTCTTCTCCGGAGCCGGGGGCCTGGACCTCGGCGCCGAGCGGGCCGGGTATGAGGTCCGGGCTGCCGTCGAGTGGGACCGTGACGCCGCAGCGACCATGGAGAAGAACCTGCGCCACCTGGTCTCGCCAGTGATCCAGAAGGACATCCTCAAGACCCCGACCCGTGAGATCCTCCAGGCGGCTGGCCTGCGAGGCGCCCAGCGACCGGACCTGCTTATCGGTGGCCCGCCCTGCACGCCCTTCTCCAAGTCGGGCTTTTGGCTGGAGTACAAGCGCGAGGGCCTCGATCCTGACGCGTCGCTGCTGCAGGCCTACACGCGGGTTCTTGACGATGCCCAGCCGCGACGGTTCATGCTCGAGAACGTCTACGCGCTCACTTACAGAAACAAGGCAAGCCGCCCGGCCCTGGACCGTCTGCTGCAAGAGATCGACACGGCCGGATACCACTTTGACATGGGAGTCCTGAATGCGGCCGATTACGGCATGCCCCAGGCCCGCCCGCGCCTGTTCATTATCGGCGTCCATAAAGACGAGCCATGCCCTGCTCTCCCCAAACCCACTCACGGCGGTAAATGGGAGCGACGGATGAGCGGTGACCCGGCCCGGCCGCATGTCACGGCGGGAGAAGCCCTGCAGGGGCTGATCACAGATCCCGAGCCCGGCGAGCTAGTCAACGGCAAGTACGGGCACCTGCTGCCCGGCATTCCGCCTGGTGACAACTATCTATTCTACACGGACCAGCGCGGCCATCCAGACCCGCTATTCAGGTGGCGCGGCAAGTACTGGTCCTTCCTACTGAAACTTTCTCCTGACAAGCCCGCCCCGACCATCCAGGCTCAGCCCGGACCATATGTTGGTCCATTTCACTGGGATAACCGGCGCCTACGAGTCGGCGAGATTAAGCGACTGTTCACGTATCCGGATGAATACGAGTTCGTAGGTAACCGTGCTTCTGTCCAGGCCCAGCTGGGCAATTCAGTTCCTCCACAACTGGCTGAGCAAGTCATTAGGGCATTCGTCGCCCCTCGCGACGAAGCGCCTTAGAATCGCTTACTGCAGATTCAGAAATTTGTCCCAACCTTAGAGCGATGAAGAGCGATCAATATACCAGATGAGTGGACGGAAGTTAACCTCGTGCCGCCATCGCAGGATGACGGTATTAAAGTGCTCTTGGAGGTCATCGATCCGCTAGTGCACGACACGCTCATCGGACGTTTCGATAGCTGGCACTATGGCCAGTACGCGGATCCTGAGCCTGAACCATTCCACCTTCGACTCCGTATCAAGTGGCAGCGACCCGAGCGGGCAGCCGAAGACAAAGAAACAATGTTCACTTACCTGGATACTCTGGTGCATGAAGGCACCCTCGCCGAGTGGTTTGAAGGAAGCCATGGCGTGAGAGACCGGACGTACCCGGATGAAGCCGACGAGTATAAGGAAATGTGGGGAGTCACCTACAAGCTTTGGGAAAGCCAGAGCGAACTCACCCTTGTAGTACAGTCGCGGTTTCGCGGTCCGAGTCTGTCGCGTCGCGGACTGTGACGTGGCGGGCCTGGTTTGCGGTTACATTGGGTCACCTCCTTCCGGCCGGCGTGGGTCAGGCGGCTGCTGCGGCCTGGAGCCGGGTGCTGTAGTGGTGCCATCGGGCTCTGGCCTGGTGGCGGCGTCGCCATCGGGACCAGCGCAGGTGAAAGGCGAGGCGGGCGCGGGTGATCAGCCCGGCGGCGTGCTGGCGGGCCAGGCGTTCGATGCGGGTGGTCTCGGCGATGGTGAGCCTGATCGCGGCGATGCGGGGCGGGCAGGGCTGCCCGCCGCTGGCGGGGACGGGCGCGTCGCCGAGCGGGATGCGCAGGTCAGCGCCGCTGATGTCGTCCTCGCCATCACCGCCGCCGTCGCTGCGCGCGGCGGCGGGGGCGCCGGGGAGGGTGATGTCGCCGCACAGGTGGTTGCGGACCGCGGCCTGCCGCAGCTGGGCCAGGGCGGCCAGGGCGGTGTGCCGGCCGATGCCGTCCCAGGTCCTGGCCTGGCACTGGTCCCAGCCCAGGATGTCCTTCCCGGTCTTGAACGTCTCCTCGGCCGGCCACCTGCGCCCTGCGATGGTGATGAAATAGGTCATCGTCGCCGGGGTGCCCTGCGGCGCCCAGCACAGGTAGAAGGCCAGGTCGCCGGGGCGGGAGAGCAGGCGGCGGATCAGCAGGACGTGCCGCGGGCTGGCGGTGGCGGTCAGCGCCCAGTCCGCGAGCCGGGGGCCCTTGGACCCGTTCCCGCACGAGCGCCGCTCGAAGACGGCGTCTTTCACCGCCTGGTCAGCGCGGATGACGGCGCCGGACGGCAGCGTGACGCGGAAGTCGCGCGGGACGACCGCCACATAGGCCAGGTTCGCGGACTCGCAGAACCGGCGCAGCTCGCCGCTGCGGCCATAGACCTCGTCGAACGCGGCCCACCTGGCGGGCAGGCCCGCCGCGAGGAGGCGCCCGATCTGGCCGATGGCCAGCTGCGGCTTGGTCTTGCGGTCCAGCTTGCCGGGGATCCGGGCGGCCCGGCGCCGCCGCCGGTCCGTCTCCCAGCGCTCCGGCATGAACACGTCGAAGTCCGCCCAGGCCTGCCCGGACGTGGCCACCCAGGCGGAGAACACGGTGGTGACGCAGTTTTCCACGTGCCCGGTGCACCCGGCGTGCTGCGGCGCCACGCACGCGGTCGCGTCCCCGTCCTTGAGCTGCGCGGTCTCGTCGACCGCGATCCCCGGCCCGGTCAGGTCGTCCTCATCGCACGGCAGCCACGCCCGCGCCAGGGCCGGCAGTTCCGCCCGCAGGTCCTTCCAGTCCCACCGGTAGCAGCGGAGCAGGGCCTGCATCCGGTACGGGTTCTCGTGCCCGGCCGCCTCCGCCAGGGACCAGCAGTTCGCCGTCACCCCCGGCGCCAGCCCCCGCACGTAACCCATCGCCGTATCTACGCTGCGGCGCTGCGCCATCACCCGCCCCAGTACCGCCCTGACCTGCGCATCCGCCCTCGCCGAGCAGCCGGACACGTCTTCTATGCTGGCCTGTGCGGCCGTGTCGCCGTTGTTTGTGTTCACGCATCAGGCAACACGGCACGGCCGCCCCGAATTTCACAGGCGTAACTCCGCCACGCGGACGAAACCAGTGACTCAGCGTCACCGGCGCGGCATGCCAGGCGAATCCTCACCGCAACACTGACATCACAAAACGTAAAACCGCGACTGTACTACT
>JBOHCG010000774.1:0-3426 GCA_050698735.1 Streptosporangiaceae bacterium
TGCGCTCGGCATACCCCGTTCATCTACAGTTCACCTGCACGACAGATCAGTCTCACCCGCAAGACAAGCCAGCCGCCCGCACGGCCCGGCCCGGGAAGCTCTTGGGTACTGCTGAGTTTTTCGCAGCCAGCGGTGACCTGGGGCGAGCGCCGCGCGGTCGCTACTGGTTGGGTCGGGGGTGAGGATCCAACCGGTCACCTCCTTAGCGGAAGGGCTGGTGCGGTGCGGGGGTGGCGGTGTCGCGGTGCAGCCGGGGTCGGCGATGCGATGGGGCGGGATCCACAGCCGGGGCCGAGCCTGGGAACAACCAGGCCTTGTAGTTTGTTGTGCTAACTAACGAGTTAATTTGCTGTAAGGATAGGTGCGTGAAGATTAGGACGGGAGCCTTCTGGGGGAAGACTTTTTCCTCGCTGAGAGTACCGAACTACCGTCTGTACTTCACTGGCCAATCGATATCCCTGGTCGGCACCTGGATGCAGATGACTGCGCAGTCCTGGCTCGTGCTGACCCTCACACACTCAAGCACCGACCTGGGCCTGGCCGTCGCGCTGCAGGCGGTGCCCGTCTTGCTCCTGGGGCCTTACGGCGGTGTTGTCGCCGACCGGGTGGACAAGCGGCGGCTCATGATCGCGCTGCAGACGGTTATGGGGTTCCAGGCCCTGACGCTCGGGCTGCTCGTCGTGCTCGGCTCGGCCCGCTTCTGGGAGATCTGCGTGCTGGCAGTCATCCTTGGCCTGAACAACGCCTTCGAGAACTCCGCCCGGCAGGCCTTCGTCCGGGAGATGGTCGGCAAAGACGAACTGCGCAACGCCATCACGCTAAATTCGGTGACGGTGAACGCGGCGCGCGCAGTCGGGCCTGGCATCGGTGGCATCCTCATCGCGACGGTCGGCACCGGGACCTGCTTCCTTCTAAACGCGGCGAGCTTCGTGGCCGTCGTCACCTCCCTGCTGATGATGGACCGGTCCGCCTTGCGGCCGAGCCCGCCGTCCGGGCGGGCCAGCGGTCAACTGCGGGAGGGCCTGCGCTACGCGGCACGGACGCCAACAATCGCTGTCCCGCTTGCGATGATGGGCCTGGTCGGGCTACTCGCCTATGAGTTCTCTGTCTCGCTACCGGTCCTTGCCGAGCGGTCGTTCCACGGCGGCGCTGAGGCCTACGGCTTCATGACCGCGGCCATGGGAATCGGCGCGGTCATCGGCGGCCTGTTTACTGCCGCGCGGGGCCGAACCGGGCTCCGGCCGATGATCTTCGCTTTGGTCGGCTTCGGGGCGGCCATCCTGGCCTGCGCGTTCTCACCCGTTCTCGGCCTTGCCTACGCCGCACTACTGTTCGTCGGCTGGGCAAGCGTGTCATTCATCGCTATCGGCAACTCCACGATCCAGCTCAGTTCCGAGCCGAGCATGCGCGGCCGCGTGCTTGCGCTCTGGCAAGTCGCTTTCCAGGGAACGACTCCGGTCGGCGGCCCCGTGATCGGCTGGATCATCGCCCTGACGGACCCGCGCATCGGCCTGGCGGTAGGCGGCGCGTCCTGCTTCGCGGCCGCGATCGGGGGCGCGGGCCTCGCCAGGCGCTACCGCCGGGCAGAGGCGCTGAAGACGGTCCAGCCTGAGAGTTCCGCTTCGGCTGGCCCGCTTGCTGCCGAAACGCCGGTCGGCTGAGGGCGCACTGTCCGTCGTTATGCCCATGCCTTCCGGAGCCACCGCTTCGCCCTGCCCAGGGCTGGCGCATTGGCCCGGGCGACCGCTGGCTATACCGGTATGAGCTCGACGTGGACCCCGGCTGCCTCGGCAAGGACCCGCAGATCGCCGGGATCGGAGGTGAGGATGTCATCGCCGTCAGCGGCCAGGCACACCACCGCCGCGTCAATGGCATCGGCCTGCCCGGCGCGAGCCAGCAGCATCCCGGCCCGCCGCCCCAGGCCATCATCGACCGGCACGACCTCGGTGCCGGCCAGCAACCGGGCGACGGGGGCCTGGCGGCCGCTGCCGCCGCGCCAGACCTGGGCAACCACGCCGCCGTTGGTCACCGGCACGCGCCCGGCCAGGCGCTCCCTCTTAACCAGGGCCACCACGTCACGGTCTCCGCGCTCAACAGCGACGAACGCCCCGGCGTCCAGCACCAGCATCAGGCCGCCCCGCGGTCGTGGGGCATCGGCTCGCGCTTGTCTGGCCGACCGCGGACGACGACGGCGCGTTCCCGTGCCCGGCGGGCCGCGTCCCGCATCTCGTCCTCGGTGATCTGGCCGTGCTCGGCCTCGTAGGCGGCCAGGAAGTCATCGAGGGCCTGCAGCCGCCGGTCGTGGTCGGCCTAAGAGCTTGAGCGCGTCGTTGACCCAGGCGCTGATGCTCTCGGCCCGCCCGCCGGTGACCGCCTGCTGGGCGGCGGCGATGAGGTCGGCGTCGACCGACGCGGAGAGCCGTTGCTTGGTGCTCATACATCTATGCTACGTCTTAGCCACGATTGTAGGAAACCGTGAGCAATGGTTGGTCAGGTCATCGGGTCGCGGCAGGCGCAGGCGGCGACTGGGTATGGCGGCCAGGTCCAGGCACGTTCAGGGATGACCTTCCGGCTATCGTCGCGGGCGGTGCTGCGGGTTGGGACGACGGCTACGCGGCTCTGGCGGGTGGTGACGTGGACGGCGCCTATGTCGCCGCTTACGACGGCTACCGGATGGCCGCGGAAGCGCTCCTGGACGGCAGGCGCTGCGCCGCCTTACATCGGCGGCGGCGGCTCAAGGTAGCGCCCGGAGGCCTAGGCCGCCTTACATCGGCGGCGGCGGCGGCTCAAGTGGGATCGGGGGCGGCGGCTGCTCCCCGAACGCTGCCTCGGCCGCCGACATGGCGCCGTAGTCGGTCGCAAGGTTGGCGTAGATCGAGTAGATAAGCGTGATGAAGATGCCGAGCTTGATCCACAGCGTGGGCGCGAAGAAGAACAGGCAGCAGATCAGCGGGAAGTTGATCAGCCAGTAAATCGCGCCCCACAAGTGGACCTTGTACTGGGTGTACGGGTTGGTGGACAGGTCTTTGAAGAGCAGCCTCACCCAGCCGTGCCGGATGTGGCGGTCGGTGCCGGCTGGGTGGGCGGTAGGCGGGTTGGGTTTGTCCGGCGCGATCATGTCGCGCTGCCACCACGAGGCCATGCCGCCACCATAGAGGCCGAACCCTAGCCAGCGGCCGGACGCCGCGGCTCGAATCGGGGTTCCTTAGCATTGAGCACCTGACGATCCACCGGATGGAGCACGTCGGCATCGCGCCGTCGAGGACATCGACGCCATCGTCGCCGGCCTGCGGGCCTGCGGGCCTGCGGGCCTGCGGGCCTGCGGGCCTGCGGCACCGAGCTCGTCGGCGAGCTGGAGCGTTACGAGGACAGCTACCGGCTCTGCTACGTCCGCGGCCCGGAGGGGATCATCGTCGAGCTGGCGGA
>JBOHCG010000775.1:0-3412 GCA_050698735.1 Streptosporangiaceae bacterium
GCCTGGACGGACACATGGAACGAAGACCCTAAACCATTCATCTGGGTGAAGACTGCGGAAGAAATACTCGAATCAATCGGACGACTTCTGCAGCGGATCAAAGACGCAGGACACTAGATCGCCGTTCGGCACCACGCTGCGGGTTCACCCTGGTGACGAGCTCAGCGCGGCCCAGGGCGACAGCGTTCAGGCGGTGGCTGGCGCTTTCCGCACGGCGTTGAGGGGCGCGGTCAGGACGGGACCGACTGCCAGGCCGACCGGTGCGGTGAGGGCCGGCGCAGCGGGCGCTGGCGGCACGGCACCGCTGTCCTGGGTGCCGCTGTCCTGGGTGGCGGCATCCTGGGTGGCGGGGGCGGCCGGCTCGGCGTGAGCGCTGGACGGGGCTGCGCGGTCGAAGAAACGCAGTAGTTCGACGGGGATCGGCATGACCAGGGTGCTGTTTTTCTCGCCGGCGACCTCGACGACGGTCTGCAGCAGCCGCAGCTGCAGCGCGGCCGGGTCGGCGGCCATCACGGCGGCGGCCTGGGCGAGCTTCTTGGACGCCTGGTACTCCCCGTCGGCGGAGATGATCCGCGCGCGGCGCTCCCGCTCGGCCTCTGCCTGCCGCGACATGGAACGCTTCATCGACTCCGGCAGCGAGACGTCCTTGACCTCGACCCGCTCCACCCGGATCCCCCAAGGGCCCTCGGTAGGCTCGTCGATGACCTCCTTGAGATGAGCGTTGACCTTATCCCGGTCGGACAGCAGCTGATCCATATCGCTCTGGCCGATCACCGACCGCAGCGAGGTCTGGGCGACCTGGGACACGGCGAAGGTGTAGTTCTGCACGTTGATGATGGCCTTGACCGGGTCGATGACGCGGTAGTAGACGACCGCGTCCACCTTGAGCGTCACATTGTCCCTGGTGATTGCCTCCTGAGCCGGGACGGCCGCCACGACGATCTGCATGTTGACCTTGCGGAGCCGGTCGGTGAACGGATTAACCCAGGTCAGCCCCGGCTGGCGGATGCCGGGCAGCGCCCGGCCGAAGCGGAAGACGATGCCCTGCTCGAACTGGGTAATTACCTTGAAGCCGAACATGCCGGCCATCCCAACCCTCGGCATATGGCGTGCCGGGTTACCAGGACCGCAGACGGCGCCGGCTTGACCGCCGGCGTTCGGGATGCCCCGGCCCTGCTGCCATCATCACACGCCACCGGGACTACTCGGCGACGGCGGGTCTCACTATCGCGGCTGGTCCCGGTAAACGCCGCCGTCGGCCGGGAACGGCTTCGGCCCGCGCAGGCCCGTAACGCCACTAGAGCGGCTCGCTGACCCACTGCCAGCCCCGCGTCTCGTGGTGGACCGCCCGCACCAGGAACGCTCCCGCCGCGTCGGACAGTTCGGCGATGACACGGATCAGCTGGCGGTGAAAGTCGGCAGGCCGGTGCTCCTCATAGTGCGTTCGGTGCCCGGCCATCGTCACCACCGCGCCGTCCGCGCCGGTCAGCCGCACCGTGACGTTCCCGTCGTAGTCCAGGCTGGCGCCCGCGATATCCCGCGCGCGGATGATCTCGGTACCCTCATCATTCGCCACCCACACGTCTGTCACTTCCATGTGCCCTCCTCCGCCCGCTGTCGCACGTGGCGGGCTATCCCCACCGCGGCTGCTATTGCCCTTGGTACACCGGCGGGATGCCCGGCTCAGGTCGCTGTCCGCCGGTGCCGACCAGGAGGGCAAGCACCTCACCGACCGTACGATCCCTGGCGGCGGGTTCTGGCAGCGGCAGGTGCGCCTGGATGTGGTACCGGTTGCGGCGGCCGTCCTTCTCCTTGACCACGTAGCCGGCCTCGACCAGGTCAGTGATGATACCGAAGGCGCTGCGCTCGGTGATGTCCAGGCTGGCCGCGATATCGCGCAGGCGCATCCCTGGGTCATGAGCCACGCACAGGAGAACCCGGGCGTGGTTGGTCAGGAAGGTCCAGCTCGCCACCCTGGTAAGTTACCAGATTCCGGAAAAAACTTGCTAGTTTCTTTATGCAAGCGTAGCTTTGGGGTCAGGCACCGGAAGTCAGCCGCCTGCGACGGCCAGCTACCCGGGGCTACCGGATGAGCTCGTCGACACCGGCACGGTCGTCACGATCGCCGGTGTCCATCCCGCTCGTAATGCCGCGCCTCGGCTGACTAAGCCGGTCTCTGATCGACGCTGCCGGGCCAGGATCTTGGCCCGGTGGCAGCGGTAACGGCTGGCCTGCCTGCCAACGGGCCGCAATGACAGTTCTAGGAAGGCGCTATGCCCGAGCCAGCTGTGCCTCTGCCATATCCGGATACCGACCCCGACGGGCTCATCCCCGACGGCACCGTCCCGCCCATGCCATCGGAGGTCACGAACGCGCGTATGCGCGCGCAGCGGCCAGCCGCCGCCGGCAGATGGCGCAAGGCGATGATGCTGCCTCGCAAGATGATGGGCCGGACCCCGCGGGGCGCCCCCTAGCCAGGACGCCGCCGGTCACGCTGCCGGCCAAGCCGGTAGGTTTCCGTAATCATGGATGGCCGTTTTGTTTCCGCGGTGGCTTGGTACGGGCCGAAGGCGGAGGCGGTGGGCAATCTGCTCACCTGGGTACAAGAACTGATCGCGGGGTGTGTCGGGGAGTATTTCCGGCCTTACTCGCTGGAGCAGGTGCACGCGACGCTGATCGCGCTCAACGGGGTCGGGGACCCGGCGGCGGGGACAATCGTGAACGAGTACTTCCTGGAGCACGCTGGTGTCGCGGTGCAGATGGACCTGCCACTGGTGATGCGGATTGTGGCGGCGCATTTCGCCGAGCCCCTCGCGGTCCGCTTCGGCGGCTGGGGGGCCGATCACGCGGTGCCGTTCCGCAGCCATGGCGAGCATCTGCACGAGCGGAGCTTCTCGGTGCAGGGCAACGCGTTTGTGCTGATGGGATGGCCGACCGCGGCGGTGACCGGGGACGGCAGGCCACTGGACCGGCTGCGGCTGGACATGAACGCCGCGGGCGTGCTGCACAAGTACCACCGCAGCGACGCGGACGTGGACGACGATCTCTACCTCGTGGTCGGTCACCATGACGGCGCGCCGGGCGGGGCGCTTGAGCGTGCGGCCGCGGCGGTCAGGGAGAGGCTGGCCGCCGATCCGGTGGAGCTGCCGATCAGCCTGGCGGACGTCTGCATCGTCGCGGCCGACTCGCACACGCTGGCGCCGCCCCTGTTCACCGGCGGTATTCCGGTTGATGCGGCGACGTTGCTGGGGCTGATGGGGTAGGTGGCTGGTGCGGCAGGTCCCTGACGGTGCGAATGTCGCGGCTGAGCAGGAACAGGCCTGAGGCGCAGAACACGGCGAGGATCGCCCACAGCCCGTTCCTCACCCCGAGGGCCGTGCCGAGTGCCCCGGCGAGCAGGGCGCCGAGGGGG
>JBOHCG010000776.1:0-3398 GCA_050698735.1 Streptosporangiaceae bacterium
CCGCCCTGTCCTCGCCATGTAGATAACTATAGGAACACGTTCGACTACATTCAGTTATGACACGCGATAACGCAGTGTGACCTAACTCACTTATCCAGCTGTCTAAAGACGCAGGGCACTAGGACATGGCGCTACGGCGCGGAGCCGGCTGAACACCCCGCCGGACGGCCCCGAGCCGAGTAGAACACGAGCACCAAGGCGACGAGGACAACCAGCGGCGACCGCACCTGGTACAGACGACAGAGCGTGACAACCCTCACGGTCGTGACGGTCAGAACGATTACGGACGGTAGGCAGCGAATATCGGGTGCGCTCCGGCAGGGGCGCAGATCGCCCAGGTCGGCGCCTTGACCGTGGCACGTGATCAGCGCCGATCGCCGTGCCGTTGATGGCCATCCGAGTCGAGGTCAGCGCCGCCGGCCAGTTCACCGAAGGCGATCCCCACCGCGAATGTGCACCGAGTTGAGACGAGCAGAATGACCGAAGACCTAGAAGATTCTCTTCAGGATCGAGCCGCACACTGACGCCACCGTGGAGGAACCTATGGGAAGAGGCAGCGGCGAAGCCGACGATCCGGCAGCAGTTGACCAGCAGGCCGAGCCGGCTATGAGCTCCTCGTTCGCTACCGCCCGGTTGGTCGCTTGGCATACCGATCTCGCTGCCTGGCTCGACCGGCTTGGCTGGCTCCGGACTCTGAGCGACTGGCTGACCGCCGTGCTGGGGCCAGTCCGCGAACGGCACCAGGACAATATTGTCCTTGAGTTGCTGCATGGCGGCCGATGGGTCGGCCACCCGCTGCACCCAGCGCTTAGCGACTTGCCCATCGGGCTGTGGGCAGGTGTCATGGTGCTGGACGCTACGGACCGCGACCCAGCTCCCCGGCACGGAATCGACGCCGCAGGCATGCTTAGCGCGGCCGGCATCCTCGCCGCAGGCGCTACCGCCCTGACCGGTCTGAGCGACTGGACCGTCAGCAACGATCAGGACCGCCGCGTCGGGCTCTTCCACGGCCTGCTCAACACGATGGCCCTTGGGCTGCAAGGTGCCTCCTTGGGCACCCGGATGGCCGGCCACCGTAGCACGGCACGCGCTTTGGGCGCGGCCAGTCTCACGGTCACGGCCGCGGCCGGTTACCTCGGCGGTCATCTCGTATTCACCAAAGGTGTGATGGTCAACCGGGTGGCGTGGGCCATCGGGCCGCGGCGGTGGACCCGCGTGCTGCAGGAGGCCGACCTGCCGGACGACTCGCCGGCCGCCGTCGTGGCCGAGGGCCGTCAGATCCTGCTGTACCGCCACCGCGGCAGCCTCTACGCCATCGACAACGTCTGCAGCCACGCCGGCGGCTTGCTCAGCCGCGGCCCAGTCGCAGACCTGACCGTGACTTGCCCGCTGCACGGATCCCGCTTCGCGCTCGCCGGCGGCTGCGTCAGCCGTGGCCCAGCTAGCCAGCCGCAACCCGTGCTGCCTACCCGGATCCGCAACGGCTGGATCGAGGTGCGCGGCAGCCAGCCGGCACCCCGGCGGCCCGAAAATGGAAGGACACGGCCATGACATTCGTAGTCGTCGCGGACCTCGACGACCTAGAGGTCGGCGACACCATGCTCGTTGAGGAGTTGCGCGAACCGATCTGCCTCATCCGCCTCGATGATGACGACGTCAGGGCGATCCACAACACCTGCACCCACCAGCAGCAACCCCTGCACGAGGGCACTCTCCAGGACGACGACACGCTGGTCTGCGCCGCCCACGCGTCACGCTACGACCTGACCACTGGCGAGGCTGTGGGCCCCTTTGCCTGCGGCCCCATCCCGGTATACGCATGCAAGATCGAAGACGGCGGCATTCTCGTCGACATTGACCAGCAGCTGAACGACGCGCCCCTCCCTGGCCCCCCAGCACCCGGCTCGTTGGGCTTGCGCTAACGCCGGGCAGGCCAACGATCAGGACGGGTCCGCTGGCGCCGCGCGTGGGCTCATGCCGACCGGCTAGTGCGGGTCCTCCTGGGCGAGCATGTGGCGCTCGTCGGGGAGAATGTGATCTCGGTGGTGCAGGGCTAGCCCTCGAGACGCTCTCGGCCGAAGCCGTCGAGCACGCCGAAGGATGGGCAGCACCCTGAGACAACCGCCGCCCTCACAGCGCCTACAGCAACGACACCCCTATAGATAACGTGTCCCCGCCGAAGCCCGGGACCCGCGGCGGTTACAGCGAAGGGGTGCCTCTTTCTCTGAGCTATGAATTGTCGCCTTTGCCCGTCTGATCGCTGCCGTGTTGGGAGCTTCTGTATTTTCTGCTCGTATCCGGCGTCACTGATCGTGATGTTCGCTGGCCGAAGGTCGTGCCGGCGGTCGCCGGGGAGCGCGTCCGGGATGGTGCGGGATGGCCGGGTCCCCGGGTTGAGGGTTCTGCGGCGGGCGGTGCCGGGCCGCTGGTGCTGCCGGAGGCGTCGGTGTAGCTGGTTCCGGTCATGCCCAGGCGGCGGGCGGCGGCGTTCATCTTCGCCGTGAACGCGGCCCGGCTGCCGGCGTCCCACCGCGCGAGTATCCAGGCCGTGTTGTCGGCCAACGGCAGCAGCAGCGCCTCCAGCGCCTGGCGCTCGGAGATCGCCTCCCGGCGGCGACGGCCACCAGCGAGTCGCCGTCGAGGGCCTGCGACGGGTACGCGGCTGCCTCCGACGGCTCGACCGTGATATCCGGGCCTGACCCGCCTGCGGGCAGGCAAGTGCCTCCAGCAGCGCCAGGATCCCCCTGCGCCGTGTCCGTGCTGATGCGGCTTGGCTCATGCTGCCAGTCAGGGCAGCGTGGCGTTGTCAGCCCGTATGCGGTTTTCGATATGCCGGCGATATGCAGCGGCTCGTAACCTTGAGAGCGTGCGTGTGCTGGTTGTCGAGGATGAGCCCTACATGGCGGAGGCCATCCGCGACGGGCTGCGCCTGGAGGCGATCGCGGCCGACATCGCCGCTGACGGCGACACGGCGCTGGAACTGCTGAGCATCAACGCCTACGACATCGCCGTCCTCGACCGCGATGTTCCCGGGCCCTCCGGTGACGACATCGCCGAGAGCATCGTCGCTTCCGGCAGCGGCCTGCCGATCTTGATGCTCACCGCTGCGGACCGGCTTGATGACAAGGCCTTCGGGTTCGGCCTCGGCGCCGACGATTACCTCACCAAGCCGTTCGAGCTCCGGGAGCTCGTGCTCAGGCTCAGGGCACTCGACCGCAGGCGCGCGCACAGCAGGCCGCCGGTGCGGGAGATTGCCGGCCTGCGCCTGGACCCGTTCCGCCGCGAGGTCTACCGCGACGGCCGCTACGTCGCGCTGACCAGGAAGCAGTTCGCCGTGCTCGAAGTTCTCATCGCCGCCGAAGGCGGTGTCATCAGCGCCGAAGAGCTCCTGGAACGGG
>JBOHCG010000777.1:0-3393 GCA_050698735.1 Streptosporangiaceae bacterium
CCCATTCGAAGGCCACTGGCGAGCCAGGCGTGGCGAGTACCGAGTGCGGTACACAATCGATGACGATGCCAAGCAGGTAACCGTCTTGGACGTCGATCACCGTCGCGACGCCTACCACCGCTGAAGATGGCGCGCCCGGGTGATGGTCACGGTGGGTGACTCCGGGGATGTTACGGCGGGGCGTGCCCGTGGTTGCCGTGAATGGAGGCAGGCTCCTCCAGCGGCTGGTTTCGGCTTCCGGTGCCTACGCCGACGCTGGCATGGCAGAGAAGGACACTGGCCGCGGGGTGCTCTTCGCCAGCCACGACCGGAGCCTGGTGCGCGCGGTCGCCGACCGGGTAGTGGATCTCGGCGGGACGCCATCATGAGCGCGACGGGCGCCGGGTCCGGCGGGCTTGGGGAACTAGGGTCGCCGGTCGTGCCGGTCGTGCCGGTCGTGCCGGTCGTGCCGGTCGTGCCGGTCGTGCCGGGCCGGGTGCCGCTGCGCCGGCTGCGTGCTAGATCACGGTCGCGGGCACCCGCTGGCCGGCGGCTGTCGGATATTTATGTCCGGGTTTTCATGGCGGCGGTGGCCGGGGTGCTGGCCGCCGGATCGGCCCGGCCGCTGGCGCGGCTGCTGACCGGGCCGGGCTGGGCGGTACCGGGCGCGGCGGGCAAGCTCTTCGTTGCGGCAGCGGTGCTGCTGCTGCTGGGCCTGCTGGTGCAGGTGCTGGGTAAGGCAGGGCCGGTCACGGCCAGTTCGGCATTCAGGTTCTGGCTGCTGGCCGCCCCGGTCCGCCGGTGCGACCTTCTGCGCCGCCGGTTCATCGCCCTGATCGCCGTTTCCGCCGTTGCGGCAAGCGTGGTGGCGGCGGTGGTCGCGCATGCCGGGTCGGTCACCGTGCTGCCTGTCGTCGCCATGGCCGTACTGGCTGCGGTCACGGTGACGACCGGGGCCGTCTGGGCCCAGGCATCCCAGGTGGCCGAGCGTCTGGTGCATGTCATCGGCCAGGCGATACGGGGGGTGGCCGTCCTCGGGTTCGGCTCGCTGGCCACCGGCACCGGGCGGGCGGACGCCAACTCGGCGCTGCACGTCCCGCTATCTGGCCTGGCCGTGCTGCTCACGGTGCTGAGTCTCGCCGCGCTGGCCTGCGGCTGGTGCGGGTACCGGGCGTCTGGGGGCCCCTTTGGGCAGGTGACGGTCGAGACGATCGGCCAGCCAGGACTGACGGACTACCGTAATCCGACACTTGCCGGAGTGCTGAACAGGCTCGGGTTCGTGCAACGATTTGGTGTGGGTATACAGATCGCCCGTGACCGCCTTGCCCAGAACGGGAACCCCCCGCTGGAGTTCCAGGCGTCGGTGGGTGCCGTGGCCGCGATAGTGAGGCTAAATCGATGACTACACCGGTTGTGACTTTCTTCAACAACAAGGGCGGTGTCGGCAAGACGACGCTGGTCTACCACCTCTCCTGGATGTTGCGCGAACTTGGGCTATCCGTAGTTGCCGTCGATTTCGACCCGCAGGCCAATCTGACCGCTTCGTTTCTTAATGACGACAGCGTCGAGAAGCTGTGGAGCCGACCGCGAAGGCTTTCGGCATATGGGGCGCTGGAACCACTATTTGGGGGCACTGGCGGGATTGCCAACCCGCACGTCGAGGAGATCGCGCCTAACCTCGGGCTCTTGCCAGGCGACGTTCTGCTGTCGGGAACCGAGCAAGAGTTGAGCCTAGCCTGGGCCACTAGTCTCAGCGGTGGCATCAGCGCCATCCGGGCATTCGGGGTGACCACCGCGTTCTCGACACTCGTACAGCGGGCTGCCGCGCAAACAGATGCCAGAATCGTGCTAGTTGACGTCGGCCCGAATCTCGGCGCGATAAACCGGGCAGTGATGATCGCTTCCGATCACGTCGTGATACCGCTCGCTCCTGACCTCTACTCCTTGCAGGGACTACGAAACTTGGGCCCGGCTCTCACAGACTGGCGGGATGACTGGGCTAGTCACGTGATAAGGAAGCCCAGCCCTGGGCTCGAAGCGCCAGCCGGTGAGATGCGCCCGCGCGGCTACGTGGTCCTGCAACACGGAACGCGAGTTGATCGCGTCGTGGGCGCGTACGACCGGTGGCTCCGCCAAGTTCCTGGTGAGTACCGCAAAGCCGTGCTTGCTGAACCGGCGGACGATCCGCCGCTGGCGGACGCTGACGAGTACTGTCTCGGGCTTATCAAGCACTACCACTCGCTCGCCCCGATGGCTCAGGAGGCGCGTAGGCCACTGTTCTTGCTGCGCTCGGCTGACGGGGCGATCGGGGCACATCAGCGCGCCGTGCATGAGGCCTACAGCCACTTCGAGGTACTGGCGATACGCCTGCTGGATGCAGTCGGCATCAGCATCTCGGCGTGAAGACTCATGGAGGCACGATCTACGACCCGGCCTGCTGCTGGACAGCGCGCTGCGAGTGTGCGGCGCCGAGCCCGCTGTTAAGCAAGAACAGCTCCAGCAGCAGACCTTCGGGCTGACAACGACATAGACGTCACGCGCCCCGGCGTCCGCACCATCGGCGGTGATGACCCGCCAGCAGCCTGGGCCGATGCCGCGGGCATGGAAGTCGCGCTCGACCTGCTCGTCCCAGCCCCAGATCGCGGTGGTGCACCCAGGGACTTCCTGGTCACGGCCAACCTGGTAGCCCGGGACGCGCCACCGGAAGAAGTGCGCAGGCCCCTCGTCCGGCTGGAAGCGGAGGGAAAGGACAAGGCTCCGCTGAGCGCGGCTGAGGCGGCCGCCATACCGCCTGGGCCGCCGGGCGGATGGCCGGGTTCCTGGAGCGCACCCGCGAGCAGATCGCCGTCAGCGAGGTGGCCGGGTTCGACGAGACCAGATTCGCGTCCAGGGCCGGCTGCACTGGGTGCACTGCGCCCGCACCGGACCGGGGAAGAATCGGCTCGGGTCGGGCAGAAGCGAGCGGAGATCGCCCCGCTCGGTCGTCGTGGGCGCGGACATGGCTAGGCCTTTCCTTCCGGAGCTCGGTGGTACTGGATGGTGTCTGATTAGTCCTGCGACACAACCGCTGGGAATGTGAGGCGACGTGCCAACCTCACATTCCGGTGCGCTGTCTCGTCGAACTGGGTGAGGGAAGACGCAACCACCGGAGGCGGCCCATGAGCACCCGATCAGGGCCGGGACACGGCCGGCCCGAACCGAGCCTGAGCGCGGTCACGGGCGAGCGGTATGCGCTGATCAATCTCGCCTACCGGATGCTGGGCTCCCTGGCCGAGGCCGAGGATGCTGTGCAGGAGGCCTACGCCCGCTGGTACGCCATGACCGGGCAACAGCAGCAGGCCATCGAATCGCCCGGCGCCTGGCTGACGAAGGTCACCGGCCGTGTCTGCCTGGACCTGCTCGGCTCGGCCCGGA
>JBOHCG010000778.1:0-3387 GCA_050698735.1 Streptosporangiaceae bacterium
CGAGCCGGGACTGCCCGCCGAGCCGGGGCTGCCGGCCGGCTGCGGCAGGCCCAGGCGGGTCCTCGCCGCGTTCGCCGCCGTGCGGGCCGGGCCCGGCGAACTGGCGCAGGCCAGGCTCACAATCCCGGCCAGGGCGTTCGCCCGCTACGACGAGAGCCTGGCCGACTGGATCTGGCCGGGCGGGGACTACACGGTGCACGCCGGGCGGTCGTCGCGCGACCTGCTGCTCTCAGCACCGGTGCGGGTCCGGCCGGCACCTGACTGAGCCTGACCCGCCGCAGACCTGCGGGTCAGATCAGAATTATTCCGAACGGGCGGTGGTGCACCCTCATGATCTGGCTCATCAGGCGCTCAGCGGCCGCCTCCGAGGACAGCGGGCCGAGGTCCGAGGCGGGATCGGTGGGGTCGCCCGGACGCAGGGCGGCCATCGCGGCGGTGAACTGGTCGGCGAACTCGTCGTAGAGATCACCCACGACGATCATCCGCTTGGCCGCGGTGCAGGCCTGGCCGACGTTGCCCATCCGGCCGGCGACCGCGTCCTTCACGGTCTTGGCGATGTCGTCGCCGTCCAGCACGATGAAGGGGTCGGAGCCGCCAAGCTCGAGGACGACCTTCTTCAGGTTCCGGCCCGCCACCTCGGCAACGGCCGGCCGAGCCACCACGACCGTCGCCCGCTTTATCGCCAGCCGAGCGCGGGCGCGACGTGGGTGAGGATGCTGTTGATGACATGGGCGCTGTAGTCGACGCCGAGCTGGCTGGGCACGGTAAGCAGCAGCGTGTCGGCGGCTGCGATCGCCTCGTCCTCCTTGAGCTGCCCGATCAGCACGTCAGGCTCGGCAGCGTACGTGCGGCCGAAGATCGCCTGGGTCTCCGCGTCGATGAACCCGATCTCGTCGGTTTCCTGGTTCCGGCGGCCGAAATAGGCACGGTCCCGGTCGTCGACGATGGCGAAGATGCTCCGGCTGACCGAAACCCGCGGCTCCCGCTCGTGGCCGACGTTCTGCCAAGCGTCGCGGAATGCCTGGATCTGCTCAGCCTGCTGCAGGTGAAAGGGCTTGTCCGACTCGTTATTGATCAGCGTCGAACTCTGCAGATTCATGCCCAGCCCGGCCGCCCACGTCGCGGTCCGCTGTGACGCGGCACCCCACCAGATGCGGTCCCCCAGCCCCTGCGCGTACGGCTCGACGCGCAGCAGGCCGGGCGGGTTCGGGAACATCGGCCGGGGATTGGGCCGCGCGAAGCCCTCACCGCGCAGCACGTCGAGCAGCACCTGGGCGTGCCCGCGGGCCATGTCGGCGTCCGTCTGGCCTTCTTGCGGCTGGTAGCCGAAGTACCGCCAGCCGTCGATCACCTGCTCAGGCGAGCCGCGGCTGATCCCCAGCTGCAGGCGGCCGCCGGGGCGATCCACAGCGCTCAGAACACCCGAATCTGCAGGCACTTCGTCATGGCCGGGAATCTCCGGCCCGCTGGTGCGCTCGGCGATGGCCAGGTCGATCCAGGGTATTGCCTGAGCCCCGTGCCGTGCCGGCGCGCGCAGGTTATCCTGGTCGGACCGGCGCGCCGCTTCAGCGCTTGTGCGCCGGATGCCTTCATGGCCGCGCTGCCCAGGCACGTCCCGGCGCTCCCGGTGCCAGTTCCGCCAGCTTATGCCCGTCGAATGGTGGTGCCCATTCCTGATGCCCGCTGCCGCGTCCCCGCATGATTTCTGGCAGGACTTCCTGCGGGCCGGCGACCCGGTCCTCACCGCGCCCGGCTACCCGGCCGGCTACCCGGCGCGGCTGGCCGACGGCCGCCATCTGCTCCTGCCCATACGGGTGCTGCCGGGAGACGGCACGCGGGCGGTCGCGTCGCTGATCACCAATCAGGCCAGCTTCCGCGTACTGGACGCGATCGCCGACGTGCTCACCGCCCAGGTGGCGCAGCTCGGCGCCGAAGTCGTGATCGGAGTCCCCACCCTCGGCCTCCCGCTCGCAGAGGGGGTGGCGCGCCGGCTGGGACATCCCCGCATGGTCGCGCTCAGCACTTCGCGCAAGTTCTGGTACGACGAGGGCCTTTCCGAGCCGCTGTCCTCGATAACCAGCCCGCAGCAGGGCAAGCGGGTCTACCTCGACCCCAGGTCGCTCGCCCTGCTCACCGGCCGCCGCATCCTGCTGGTCGACGACGTGCTGAGCACGGGAACCTCGTTGTCGGCCGTGCTCCGGCTGCTGGTTAAGGCCAGGCGGCCGCCGACCGCGATCGGCGTGGCCATGACCCAGACGCAGGCATGGCGGGCGGTCCTCGGCCAGATCGGCAACCGCTGGCCGACCGTGGTCCGGTCGGCCATGAGCACTCCGCTGCTCGTCCCGCACGAGGACGGCGGGTGGCGGCCGGAAGCCGAGCACGATGACCATGCCGCCGCCCCCGCGCGATACGACCACGATGATCCACGGTAATCGCGGGTGGAGCGGTTCTGGGGAGATCACGAAATCGTCCACGGAATTCCACAGTCCGTCGCCCGACCTGAGCAGGTTGTTATGGCCGAGGCCAGGAAGACTCACTAGCCGAGCATGGCTTCCCATGGCCTTCGTCAATTTGTCTGCCATCCAGGGCCGGGTGAGTGCATCCCTTGACCCGCTTACGACCAGCGTTGGGCAGTCGATTCTGCTAGCCCTGGAAATGGCATCAAACGGACCCCCCATGGGTGCGGCCTTGCCCAGATGGGCAAGGTCCAGCGCAGCGGCAAGCAGGCTAGTCAACGGACTTAGCAGTACTTGCGCCCTTACGTCGCGGCGAGCGGCGAGATCCATTGCCACTGCGCTACCGAGAGACCAGCCGATAAGCGTAACCTGGTCAAGTGTTGCTGATGCCTGCCGCTGCAGGTATGTAAGAGCTGCGTCCGCTGCGCGATAGCAGCCATGTTCTGAAGGTGTCCCGGAACTGACACCGTAGCCGGCGTACTCGACACAGACGACGCCGTAGCCCGTATTGCCAAGCCGCTGCCGAATATCCCAGGTCTGGACGACAGTCATGCCGTTACCGTAGAAGAATACGATCCATCCTTGTCTGCTGGACGGCGGCCGCAGGATCAGCCCGATTCTTTCGTCACGAGTGGTCGCCTGCCACGCGAGTTCTTCTCCAGGTCTCAGGGTCCGCTCGACGTGCTCCACGTCGATTGACCGGTTGGCTCCTGGATAAATCACTCGGGATATCGGACTTTTCATATCCGTAAGCGATCCTCTGACTTGACCTGGTCACCGTCGGTCGCTCCGGGGCGGGCGCCGTTCACGGGTAACTCACCGGTCCATCATGGCCGACGCTATCGCAGTTGCTGGGCGTGCAGTAGTTCAAGCGGTCGGTGCCGGTCACAGTCCACGACGTCCTGGACGGGCACGTTGCCCTGGATCTGGA
>JBOHCG010000779.1:0-3384 GCA_050698735.1 Streptosporangiaceae bacterium
CGGTTGAAGGATGGCCGGCGGGATGCGCGAGAAAGACTCAGCCCATGAGCCAGCGGGCTGCATATCCTGACCGTCTCCGGGATTAGCATTCATGACCGAGGAAGCTCCTTACGGGTGTCTAGAGTTCCCTGGTCACATCTTGCCATCCCATTCCATATAGAATCTATTCACGAAGTCCATCATGTACTGGTGACGAGTTTCGGCCATCTTCCGTCCAGCCGCCGTATGCATTCGATCTTTCAGGAGGAATAGTTTCTCATAAAAGTGGTTTATCGTCGGTGAGGCGCTGGACTTGTAGCTCTCGAAGTTGTCATGATAGGTCGGCTTGATTTCTGGGTCATACATCAGGCGGTCATGTGCGCCTCCGAAGGCGAATGCGCGGCCAACACCCACAGCCCCAAGCGCGTCCAGTCGGTCAGCGTCCTGGACTATCTGAGATTCCAGGCTGTATGCCTTATCGGGTACTCCGGCGCCGATGAATGAGCCGCCCGCAACGATGCTGCTGACCTGATCCACGACTTTCGGGTCGGCCTGGTGAGACTCCAGCCATTCTCGCGCTACCAGGGGGCCGATTTCCAGGTCTCCGTCATTCATCTTCCAGTCGGCGATATCATGAAGTAAGGCGCCAAGCTCAACGACAGCGAGATCGGCGTCCGTTGAAGCCGCAAGGCGTATCGCCATCTGCCACACCCTGTATACGTGCCACCAGTCATGGCCGCTGGAATCGCCCGCCATAACGTGTCTGACATGCTCAGCTGTGCGTCTTATCAGCTCTCGTTCGTCCATGACCGTCCATTCTGTCCCCGCTCTTCCTTTCTCGTCAAGGGACCGCTCTATCGCTGGGTCAAAATGACCGAAATTGGCTGAATGCTGCTATACGCCATGGCCATATATCGCGGCGCGAGCAGGTGACCGCTAAGATCAACTGAGTTGGTGTGCTGAGGCCGGATTGCTGAGGGCCGCCAGCTAACCAGGTTGAACTCGTAGAAATCGGGTCGTGACGTCGGCTGGTTTCCGGCGTATGACCAGGGCATGCGGTATGCGCAACGGGGCGGGTACACGCCCGCGGAACAGCAACGGCGGGAGCGGGTGCGGCTGGAGGCAGCCGGGCGGTTCGCCGCCGGAGATGATATCGGCGAGATCGCGGCGGACCTGCGGGTCACGCCGGGTTCGGTGCGGCGGTGGCGGCGGACCTGGCAGCAGGGCGGGATCGGGGCGCTGCGGTCGAAGGGGCCGGTATCGGCCGAGCGGCTGAGCCCGCGGCAGTGGGCGCTCCTGGAGCTGGAGCTGGGGAAAGGCCCGCTGGCGCACGGGTTCGCTGATGACCAGCGGTGGACGCTGGGGCGGATCAGGACGCTGATCGGCCGGCGGTTCCACGTCGGGTACACCGTCGAGGGCACCGGGAAGCTGATGCGCCGGCACGGCTGGTCCTGCCAGGTCCCCGTCCGCCAGGCAATGGAGCGCGATGATGACGCGGTGGCGCTATGGAAGGCCGAGGTGTGGCCGCAGTTAAAAGCACCGCGCGCGACTTGGGCGCCTTCATCTGCTTCGAGGACGAGGCAGGCCAGGGCCTGAGCCCGCCGAAGGGCCGCACCTGGGCCCGGCGCGGCGCCCGCCCGGTGGTGAAGGTGCGCGGCGCGGGCGGCGGGCGGGTCAGCATCGCCGGCGTGGTGTGCTACCGGCCCGGCGACCGGCCGCGCCTGTTCTACCAGCTCCTGGTGTACCACCGCCGCAAGGGCGAGCCCAAGGGGCTCGCCTGGAGCGACTACCGCGACCTGATCCTCGCCACGCACCGGCAGCTGGCGGCGCCCATGGTGTGGTGCTGGGACAACCTCAACGTCCACCTGGCCCCGGAACTGGCCGAGTTCGCCGCGCAGAACACCGCATGGCTGCGGATCTACCGGCTGCCCGCCTACGCGCCCGACCTCAACCCCGCCGAGAGCATCTGGTCACTGCTCAAGCGCGCCATGGCCAACTTCGCCGCCCCGAACCTCGACAGCCTCGTCCGCATCATCAAGCGCAAGCTCAAGAAGATCCAGTACCGGCCCCACCTGATCGACGGCTGCCTCGCCGCAACCGGCCTGACCATCGAACCCTGGTAGCCGCATGCACTACGAGTTCAACCTGGTTTAGCTCCCCGAAGAACGTGGAGCGGAGCTCGTCGGAACCGGCCAGCTCCGCCTCGAAATTCTCCGCCACCCACAGCTTCGTCGAGATATTCCGGGTCCGGCCTTCGCTGTCCTCGGCCCGGCCGAGGCCGTCGATCCATTCCTCGTCCTTCTTCGCCGGACGCTGGGGAAGGCAGAGCACGAAATCGGTCAGCCCATCAACGTACTTGATCGCCTTGTCGACGGAGTCCTCGATCTGCTCACGCTGCCCGCGGCTGAGCTCGTTGTCCCTGCCGAGGATGAACCACTTGCACGACCACCCCCATACCCGTCCCGGGTCCCCCCGATCGCTTGCGTGCTCGACCCGCAGGTAGAACTCGACACCGGGCTGATTGCGCCGCTCCCGAAGAGTGCCCAGCCTCCCGTAGCGCCGCGACACAATCGCTCGCGTGAGCGCCTCGAAGTTCCGGTCGGCGGCGCCAGGCAGGCGCTCCAGATCAGTCAGGTCCATTCTCGCGTCAGCTGCCTGCGTCGGTCCGCGGCGTGCCGTCCTCGTTCCAGTTGTGGCGAGAGAAGACCTCGACCCGCGCACCGAAGTGAACAAGCACTTTCAGGAACCCCTGAACTTCGGACTCATCGGTCCAGATACGGACAGTTGATTCGTCCTGTTCGACCGTGTAGTCGAAGGCGTAGATATCGACGTCGGCCCGCCCCATCTCATAGAGATTCAGCTTCGCCAGATCCTCGGCGAGAGCGGCAGGCATACGATCGGCCTGCCGCCGCCAGTTGTCGTCGCTCCACTCGGCCTCGGCAAGGGCCTTCAGGGCCTCCATCTGCTCGCTTGCCGCCTGCGCACCGGCAACAGTCTCGAACCTGCCGATCAGGACCAGATCCATCGAGTGCTCGGAGCCGTAGCTGCGCCAGATCCTCATGCTGTCTCCCTGAGAGCATGCACGGCATCCAGAATCGAGCCCTCGATAGGCGTTCCCGTCGCCGCGTATGCGTCGGGACGCAGGACACCGGTCGCGTCGACGTGCATGTGCGCATCCAGAGGATGTTCACCGGGAATAGGCTCGACGGCCGGCACTGAGGCTTCGAGCCCTGAACGTGAGATCGCAAGCCGCACGGAGGTCCTGGCAGTTTGTACCCACCGAACTAGTAGTACTTTGTTAAGTATGACGATGTCTCTTCCGCGGTTACGCGGTTCTTCGTACTGTCATGCCGAGATGACGCCTGAGCAGATCGCGGATGTCCGGCCCCGGCTGGTGGAGTTCAC
>JBOHCG010000780.1:0-3357 GCA_050698735.1 Streptosporangiaceae bacterium
CCGCACGAGCCGGAGAGGCATGCAGTCCCAGCGCCGCGGCCAGCGGTGGGGACAGCAGTGCGCCCAGGACGCCCGCGGTCAGGCCGATCAGGGCCACCTCGCCGAGCACGGCGGTGAACAGCCGGGACCGGGTCCAGCCCAGGGCAGCCAGCACCCCGAGTTCGGCCCGGCGACCCCGGACCGCGGCCGTCGCCGAGTTGGCCACGAACAGCGCGCATACCACGAGGATCAGCCCGAACAGCGCCACGCTGCTGCGGTCGACCTCATCTAGGATCGCGATCGCGACGCCCTTCTTGACCCAGTCTTCGGTGAGCAGCAGCGCGGGCGGGCCGAACTTGCCGGCCGGCACCGCGATGCTGGTGGGTGCCGGGGAGGATCCGGCGACGATGTCGACGGTCAGGTGGGTGCGGACCTCGATCTGCTCGGCGACCGTCTTGATCCGGTTCAGCGAGGCCGGGTTCGGTCCGGTGACCCCGGCGACGCGGACCCGGATCACGCTGACCGGAGCGCGGGCGAGCTGCGCGCCGCCGGCATACTTGCTGTTTTCCAGCGTGGGCAGGGCCGCCAGCGTGGTGATGAGCTGCACCGACTGGCTCACCAGGCCGCCGAGGTTGAGGCTGGGCAGCAGGTCAGAACCGCCCAGCGCCTGCTTGCTCGCCTGGTTGGCCGGCGCGGCCAGCGTCGGCTGATACGGCCCAAGCGGCACCCGCGACAGCGGATCGAAAGCGGCGATCTTCGGTTCGCTGAACGTCCCGACCAGCACCGGTGCCGGGAGGTCAGCTCCGGCGGCCACCGCGTGCTGCCGCAGCGTCCGGTACTGGGTGTCGGCGTTGTCCGGCGGGGGGAAGAAGAACCCGCCGTACGGAGAGCCCCACACCGAGACCGGGTTGCGCACCGCGGCCGGGGCCAGGTCGCCGTGGCCGCCGCGCTGGTAGCGCACCGGACCGGCCGACCAGTACTCAAAAGGAGCATCGGCGCCGCGCCCCAGGCGGGATCCCATCAGGTTGAGCAGGTACTGGTAGGCCTGCCGGGCGGTGATCGTCGTGCTGAGCACCGTGCGCCCGGCCTGGTTGGCGTCCTTGCGTATCGTCGCCGGGTCAAGCACCGGCGGCGCCGAGGGGGCGGGCAGCTCCCGGAGCTGGGTCACCGAGTACTCGCCGATGCCGCTGTCCGCCGTGGCCAGCACCGGGAACACGTCCCGTCGCTGGATATCGAGCCCGAGGCCCTGGCTCCCGTAGTTTTCCTGCAGGTACTGTCCCGAGGTCACCGCGTGGTTGAGGCCGTCCAGCTTGGCCTCGGCCGCCGGGTCGATCGCGGCGATCAGCATCGGGAACTGCCAGTTGACGCCGAAGCCCGGATGGCCGTCCAGGTTCGGGGAGATGAGCTGGCCAGGCGAGCCGTCACCGTTGATCTTCGACCAGCACCATGTGCTCGCCAGCGCGGCGTAATCGAACGGGCTGGCCACCGGCCCTTCGGCCGGGCACGCGGTCACCTTCGAGCCGCCCGGCAAGATCTCGGCGGTCGCGCCGGTGGTGGAGTTCTGGTCAACCCGGTTGGGGGTGACGTAGACGTCCGTGGGAGGCTGCCGGATCCGGGTGGCGCCGTTCGCGCTCACCCAGGTCGTGCTGGCCTGGTAGAGCTGACGGCCCGGGCGGGCGACGTCGGCGGCGGGCAGCTGTACCGGGAAGTCGGCGTTCACCAGGTCGTACCCCGCCATGGCGATCGGCGCGGCCACCTGCACGCCGGAGATCTTCTGGATCTGGTGCCACTGGGCCATGGTGATGCCGCCGTAGGTGCCGGACAGGAAGTCCGGCTGGACGGTGCCGGTGGCCGACTCCAGGCTGCTCCGCGCCCCCGTCGGGCGGACCAGGATGTCGTAGGCCGGCTGGAAGTGCGCGTTCACCGTGCCGATGGTGCGGACCTGCGCGGTACGGGCGGCGGCCGTCAGCACGGTGAACGCCGTGGTCGCCACCAGCATCCCGGCCAGCAGCGCCAGCGCGCGGCCGACCCGGAACCGAAGCTGCGACCAGGCGAGTCTGCCCACCGCTCACCCTCCGACTGCTATTTCCCCCGCCGCGTGGCGCCGGCCGGGGCATGTGACTACTCTGGCCCTTACCTAGCAGCAATGCAAGGATGATACCTAGCGACAATGTAAGCCGAGATCGCATCGTTACGCTGACCGGGCAGGAGAACGGTGCCATGCCTCTTCACCACGCCGTGCTGGCTCTCCTCGCGGCTGAACCCGCCCACGGCTACGCGCTGAAGGTCAGCTTCGAGCAGGCGGTGGGCGAACAGTGGGGCGGGCTGAACATCGGCCACCTCTACCAGATCCTCGACCGCCTCTCCCGCGACGGCCTGATCGAGTCCGAGCGCCATCCGCAGCCGGTCAAGCCGGACCGGCTGGTCCACCGGATCACCGCGGCCGGCCGTGAGGAGCTCGACCGCTGGCTGAACGAGCCGAGCGTGCGCACCCGCGGCTACCGTGACGATTTCTTCCTCAAGGTGGCGGCCGCCGCCCAGGCCGGAGATCCGGCGACGCTGGCCGCCGTGCTGCGGCGCCAGCGGGTGCATCTGCTCACCGAACTGCGCAGCCTGGCTGACGCCAGGACCGCTGCCTCGGGATCACCAGTGGTGGCACTGCTCGTCAAGGCCGCCGAACTGCACGTTCGCGCCGACCTCGAGGTGGTCGACGCCGCCGAACGAGACCTCAGCCCCGACGTGCTCGCGACGCTCCAGGTCCCCTCGTCACCTGCGGCATCGCCCAGCGCTCGGTCCCACCCGGCATGATGACCGGCGCGACCCCGCGCCTGCGAAGGGTCCAGGTGGCGATCGTCGCACGCGACGCGGGCCTGATTATGAGCTGGCGGTAAGATCTGAGCGCCATAAACGAGGACACGAAGGGAGCCTTGATGTACGACGCGACGCTGGCCGAGACCGTCACCATTCGCGGCGACGGCGGGGACGAGATCGAGGCCTACCTGGCCAGGCCGATGAGCCAGGGGCCGTTCGGCGGCGTGGTGGTGATCCACCACATGCCGGGCTACGACGCGCCGACCAAGGAAATAACCCGGCGGTTCGCCGCGGGTGGCTACAACGCGCTCATGCCGAACCTCTACCACCGCGACGCCCCCGGCGCCAGCCCGGACGACGCCGCCGCCGCGGCGCGGGCCAAGGGCGGCGTGCCCGACGCGCGGCTGGTCGGTGACGTGGCCGGGGCGGCGGCCCACCTGCGCGCTCTGACCTCGTCCAACGGCAAGGCCGGCGTCATCGGCTATTGCTCAGGCGGCCGGCAGTCGTTCCTGGCCGCGTGCAGCCTGCCGCTCGACGCCGCCGTCGACTGCTACGGCGCGTTCGTGG
>JBOHCG010000781.1:0-3357 GCA_050698735.1 Streptosporangiaceae bacterium
CCGCTGGATCGCCCGCCGCTGGATCGCCCGCCGAGGGGCGCGCTGCCGGCGGGCGCGCCGTCGGCGCTTCCGTCGCCGAGGGCCGCCCTGCCGCCGGGCCCGCTGTCGGGTGCGCAGCCGACAGATGTGCTGCCGCCGGTTACGCCCGGTGGGGGACGCGGCCACCGGCGAGGGGGCCACCGCGGCCAGCCGGCCGACGGGGGCCGGAAGCCGGTGTGGAGCATGATCATGAGCCACCGGGGGGCGGCGGCGGCCGTGGTCGTGGTCTTGTTGTCGGCCGTGGCGGCGTGGGCGGCGATCACCTTCTCGCACTCGAACTCCGCGGGCGCGCTCACCGCCCGGACCAGCAGCGCGCCATCCGCGAGCGCGGCGGCGACCGCCAGCAGCGACGACTCGCCGGGTGACTCACCGTCGCCGGTACCGACCCCGACGTCCGGCGGCCAGCCCACGGTGGGCGCGCCGCAGCCGACGGTCGCGCCGCCGGCGAGCACATCCCCGATCCAGCGGGGCACCCCGTCGCCGTCTGCCTCGCGCTCGCCGTCCGCGTCGCCCTCATCGGCACCGTCCTCCTCGCCTACGCCCACGCGTACACACTCGGCGACGCCCACCCCGCCGCCAACGCCAACGCCGACTCCCACACCGACCCCAACGCCCACACCGACCCCAACGCCCACGCCGACTCCCTCGCCCACGTCGTCGTGACCGGGTTATTGGCTTCTTTCCGCTATCTGTTATGTCGTTCTGACTGACCTTTTTGCGCCGGCGAACTACGGTAATGCCCATGCAGGACCGTGACGTTGTCGCGGCCATCGTGGCGGGGGACCCGGCTGGGCTAGCAGAGGCCTACGACACGTACGCCGCGGCCCTCTACAGCTATTGCCGCTACCTGCTGCCCCCGATCGCCGAGGATGGGGCCTCGGCCAGCAGCGGAACGTTCGAGGACCTCGCGGACCGCGACGGCGCCAAGGCTTCGGGCGGGCTTGGCGACGAGGCGGCGCAGACCGTGCGGGACACGTTCATCGTGGCGGTATCCAGGATCGGCGTGCTGCGGGACCCGGGCAGGCTCGGCGCCTGGCTGCAGGCGGTGGCGCGGAACGAATGCGTGCGCAGGCTGCAGGCGAGGAACCCGGGGAGCACGGTCAAGATCACGGAGCCGGCCGGGCCGCCGCCGGAGGTGGCGCTTCCCGACGGGCTCAAGGAGCAGGTGCTGCAGGCCTGCACCGACACAACCCCGGCCGGCCGTGCGTACGGGGTGAGCGTCGTGCATCGCGCGGGCGCGTTCGACCGGACCGGATTCCCCAGGCCGGCCGAGCCTGCGGGGCCGGAATGGTGGCGCAGGGCCCGCGGGCGACCGCGCGTCCTGGCCGCGGTGGCCGCCTTCCTGGTGCCGGCCGCGGTGGCCGGGCTGATCGTGGCACTGACCGTCGGCGGCGCGCCGAAGACCCCGGCGGCGGTAGCGCTGGGCGGCGGCGGCGTCCCGCACTCATCGAGTTCCGCGCCGGCCAGCGGGGCTCCGTCGGCAACGCCGCACCGCACGGCCGGGCCGCACGGGGCCACGCCGACCCCCGCGGACGTGGCGACCCCCTCGGACGCGCCGAGCAGCCGTCCGGCGGCCACGCCCACCCCGGGGTCCTCGTCGCGATCGCCGTCGCGATCGCCGTCGCGGTCGCCGTCCCCCTCGCCTTCCGCGTCGCCGTCACCCTCCCCCTCGCCGACCCCGACGCCGGGTGTCCTGGTGGTGTCCTCGGCCAAGCTGGTGCTGACCTCAACCCCTGGCAAGGCGGTCACCGCGACGTTCATCGTGAGCGCCCAGAACGGCCCGGTCGATAACCTCGTGATCTCGTCGCCGAGCGGCAAGCTGACCATCTCCCCGACGTCTGACTCGCTCGGCTCGGGAGGGTACGTGGTGGTGACGGTCAAGGCCAAGAGCAAGGTCGCGTTCAAGACGAAGATCACCATCAGCCCGGGCGGCCTGACCGTGACCATCGTGCTCGCGCTCACGCTCCCGAACTAGGCAGCCTAGCCAGGCTGGCCCGGGATGCCGGCCAGGAACTCGTCCAGCTCGGCCCGGGAGGGAGAGACCGCCGGGCCCTGGCGGGTGACGGCCAGGGCGGCCGCGGCGTTGGCGCGGCTGGCGGCCGCGGCCGGGGTGAGCCCGGCGGCGAGGCCGGCCAGGAACACCCCGGCGTGGGCGTCTCCCGCACCGGTCGTGTCGACCGCCTCGACCGAGGGCGCCGGGATGAGGCTGAGCGCCAGGCCGTGGTCGAGCGCCGGGCCGGTCACCCGCACGGCCAGCACGCAGCCCGCGGGCCCGTCCCTGACGATGACGTTGCCATGCCCGATCCGGCGGACCAGCAGCCGTGCCGCCCCGGCCGGGTCGCCGGCGCCGGTGAGCAGCGCGGCCTCACGCCTGTTGCCGCTGAACCAGTCGCAGCGGGCGAGCACCGGGTCAAGCACGGCCGCGGGGATGTCCGCGACCAGCGGGCCCGGGTCGACGAACAGCAGGACCTCGGGCGGCAGCGCGGCGGCCCAGGCGCCGAGCATTGCCCCGGAATCGGGTGCGACCAGGCCGTATCCGGACACGTAGACCATGTCGCCGGGCCTGACCCTTACCAGGTCCCACGCGCCGGGCTCGCGCAGCGTCTCCGCGCCCAGGCTGGTGACGAACGTCCGCTCGCCGCCGGCCTCGACAAGCGCGACGTCGAACCCGGTGTCGGCGTCCGGGTCCGGCGTGCGGAGGATCCTGATGTCCTCCGCGGCCAGGGCATCCCGGACCAGGTCGCCCCACGGCCCGGTGCCGTGGCCGCCGGCGTAGACCACGGGCATCCCCTGCCTCGCGGCGGCGGCCATGATGTTGAGCCCGCCGCCCACACCGACGGCGGAGGATTCCGCGAGCATGTCACCACCGCGTTCGGGCAGCGCGGGCACCCGCATCAGCAGGTCGACGATGGCCTCCCCGGCGAAGACCAGGCGCCGCCGCGGCGGCGGGCTCGCCAGGGCTCGGTCCGTGCCGTACCCGCGCCCTGTCTCAGGCCCGCGCCCCGCGTCAGGCCCGCGCCGGTCCTCGCCGCGCCGTCTTCGCATCAGCCACCTCGCCTTTTGCGCGCGGTCAGTGTCTCATGATCGGGCGTCGTTCCTGCTGGCCGCCGTAGCCCACCGTCCCGCCGTGACACACAGGATTAATTTTGGCCGAACGAGCGGTGGTGCGTGTAACCGGGAACGCGATGCCCGCAGACGAACGAGTGTCATCCGCCAGCGGGATGGGACCAGTGGCTCGCCATGACCTAGGGACCACCTTGGCCGGTTACGTGAGCATCATGGTGTGGCTGGGGCGGGGGCGTCAACTCCGGGTGCGGG
>JBOHCG010000782.1:0-3352 GCA_050698735.1 Streptosporangiaceae bacterium
TGTACGACCTGACTGGGCGGAAGGCACTGGTGACCGGCGGGGGCCGCGGGCTTGGCGAGGGAATGGCGCAGGCGCTCGCCCGGGCCGGCGCGGCGGTGGTCGTCGGCGACATCCGGGAGGATCTGGGCAAGGCGTGTGCCGACGCGCTGCGGAGGTCCGGCGCCGCTGCCGACTTCGTGCCGCTGGACATCACGTCCGAGGCGAGCTGGGAGCGGGCGATCCCGGAGGTCATCGGCTGCCTGGGCGGTCTCGACATCGTGGTCAACAACGCCGGGGTCGAGATCACCAGCCTGCTGGCGGACCTGGACGCCGAGGATGCCCGCCGGATGCTCGAGGTGAACGTGCTCGGCACGGCACTGGGCATCAAGCACGGCTTCCGCGCGATGCGGCCCGGCGGACCGGCGGGCGAGGGCGGCGCGATCGTCAACGTCGCGTCGGTGGCCGCCACGATCGCCTTCCCCGGCATCGCCCTGTACTCCGCCACCAAGTCCGCGGTGGACCGGCTGACCCGGGTGGCCGCGATGGAATCGGGCAAGCTCGGCTACGGGGTACGGGTGAACTGCGTCTACCCGGGCCTGGTGCCCACCGAGATGGGCGCCCGGCTGGCTCAGGACGTGGCGGCCCTGGGCCTGTTCGCGAGCCCGCAGGCCGCCGTCGCGGGGGTCGTCGACCTGACCCCGCTGGGGCGGCTCGGCGAGGTCGCCGACATGGCCGATGCGGTGGTGTTCCTCGCCTCCGACGGTGCCCGGTTCATCACCGGGGCCGGCCTGCCCGTCGACGGCGGCATGGGCATGTAGGAACTGTCACTAAGAAAGGTGAACGCTATGGCCACCAGCAAGCCCGTCGTGGTGTACGGCGCCTCCGGTTACACCGGCCGCCTGGTCTGCGAGTACCTGCGCGAGTTCAACCTGCCGTTCGTGGCGGCCGGCCGGGACAAGGCCCGGATCGCCGACGCCATGGACAAGGTGCCGGGCATCGACACCGTCGAGCACGAGATTGTCGAGGTCGCGCACGATGTCGGGCCGCTGAGCGAGCTGTTCGACGGCGCCAGCGTCGTGCTGAACACGGTCGGCCCGTTCGCCCGGCTCGGGGGCGAGGTCGTGGAGGCCTGCCTCAACGCCGGATGCCACTACCTGGACACCACGGGCGAGCAGGACTGGCTGATCGTCTGCGACGAGCAGTACGGCCCGCGGATGGCCGAAAAGGGGCTGCTGCTTGCCCCTGGCATCGCCCAGATGTACACCACCAGCGAGATCGCCGCCCAGCTGTGCCTGGAGAAGCCGGGCGTGGACACGCTGGACATCCTGGTGTTCTGGAAGGGGACGCCGACGGTGGCCTCGACGCTGACCATCCTGATGAACGCATGCCTGTCCAAGGCGTACTACCTGGAACAGAACCAGTACGCCGAGTGGCCGGCCGACGCCGGCCTGTACGACGTGGTGGTCCCCGGTCAGCACGAGACCGGCCTGGCCCTGCCGTGGGGCGGCATGTCACACCCGGTGTGGTTCAAGCACGACCCGCGGGTGGCCAACGTCAAGGCCCTGGGCGGCGTGTTCAACCGCCCGCTCATGCTGGGCGTGCCGCAGATCGTCAGCGCCGCCGTCAAGCAGACCGAGGGGCTGCCGGAGGCCGAGAAGCTGCGGGTGCTCACCGAGCACGCCTCGGCCGTGATGAGCCAGATGCCGCCGCGGGAGAACACCCGGATCAACACCTCGCTGGACTCGGTGCACGCCTCCGGTCCGCTGGGCCGGGCGCACTGCGTGATCCACGGCAACTCCAACTACAAGCAGACCGGCCTGATGCAGGCCTACGGCGCGTACTCGCTGCTCCAGCAGGCACCCCGCCGGGCCGGGTTCGCGTCCGGATGCCAGGCCTTCGGCCACCACGAGCTGCTCGGCGTGCTGCGCAGCTTCGGCCTGGTCATGGAGCCGAACCTCACCGTCTACCACTAGAAAACGAGGGGACAGCGTGCGCCTGACCGAATTCCTCGACAAGGGCGTCTCGCTGGGCGCGGAGGCTCCGTGCCTCACCGCGGCCGGGCGCACGCTGACCTACGGCGACGTCCAGCGGCTGTCCTGGCGGATCGCCCGCGCCCTGGACCGGTCGCAGGTCGGCCCCGGCGACAAGGTCGCGATCTTGTCGGCGAACGACCCGATCGCGTTCGGCTGCGTGTTCGGCATCTCCCGAGCGGGCGCGGTGTGGTGCCCGGTCAACCCGCGGAACGAGGCGGCGGAGAACCGCGACCTGCTCGACTTCTTCGACTGCCGCTGCCTGATCTTCCAGGCCGCCTTTGCCCCGCTGGTCGCCAAGATCCTGCCCGACCTGCCCAAGCTCACCACCCTGGTCTGCGTCGACGGCTCGCCGCCGGGTGCTGTTCCGTTCGATGACTGGATCGGCCCCGAGGCCGCCGAGCCGTATCAGGCCGAGCCGGACGGCGACGTGGTAATGCTCGTCGGCACCGGCGGCACCACCGGGCGGCCCAAGGGGGTGATGCTGACCGGGCACAACATCGAGACCATGTCCGCCCTGACGCTGATGAGCTATCCGTTCCTGCCGCGCCCGCGCTACCTGGCGCTGGCGCCGCTCACCCACGCGGCCGGCGTGCTGTGCTTCCCGGTGCTGACGCTGGGCGGCGAGATCGTCATCATGCCCAAGCCGGACCTGACTTCGTTCCTGGCGCTTGCCGAGCGGCACCGGATCACGCACACGTTCCTGCCGCCCACGTTGATCTACATGCTGCTCGACCACCACGACCTGCCGACCACCGACCTGACCAGCCTGCAGTGCCTGTGGTACGGCGCGGCCCCGATGTCGGCCAGCCGCCTGGAGGGGGCGCTGACTGCAATCGGACCGGTGATGGGGCAGCTGTTCGGCCAGTCCGAGGCGCCGATGATGATCTCCACGCTGGCCCCCGCCGAGCACTTCCGCGACAACGGCACGGTGGCCCGCGAGCGGCTGTCCTCGGCCGGCCGTCCCACCCCGCTCACCATGGTCGCGATCATGGACGACGCCGGGGTGCTGCTCGGCCCCGGCCAGCGCGGCGAGATCGTCGTGCGCGGGCCGCTCGTGATGGCAGGCTACTACAAGAACCCGCAGGCCACGGCCGACGCGTCCGTTCACGGCTGGCACCACACAGGAGACATCGGCTACCTGGACTCCGGCAACTTCCTGTTCATCGTGGACCGGGCCAAGGACATGATCATCACCGGCGGCTTCAACGTCTACTCCGCCGAGGTCGAGCAGGTCATCCTGGCGCATCCGGCCGTCCAGGACTGCGCGGTCATCGGGCTTCCTGACGAGAAGTGGGGCGAGCGGGTCACCGCCGTGCTCCAGCTGCGCCCCGGCCAGGCCG
>JBOHCG010000783.1:0-3345 GCA_050698735.1 Streptosporangiaceae bacterium
GCCGACAGCGGCGGCACGGCCGGCGGCGGGGCGGCGGGGCAGCGCGGGGGGCGGGCCGATGGCTAGGTACGTGGGCAAGGACGTGGCGCGATTCGAGGACCGCCGGTTCGTCACGGGCACAGGGACGTTCATCGCCGACATCCGCCTGCCGGGCCTGGCCGACGTCTGCTTCGTGCGCAGCGTCTGGCCGCACGCCCGCATCGTGGCCATCGACGCCGACGCCGCCCTTTCGATCAGCGGGGTGTTCGGTGTCCTCACGGCGCGAGACCTGACCGAGATCACGCTGCCGTTCACCCGCCAGTTCTACGACGTGCTGGATCCGGTGCTGGTGCGGGACTACGGGCTCCGGGTGGGCACTTACCGCGCCCCGGTCCTGGCCGGGGACCGTGTGCTGAGGGTGGGCGAGGCGCTGGCCATGGTCGTCGCGGCAGATCGTTACATCGCCGAGGACGCCGCCGAACTGGTCGAGGTAACCGCCGAGCCGCTGCCTCACGTGGTCAGCCCCCACGAGGCGCTGCTCCCCGACGCGCCGCAATTGCACGAGGACAACCCGGGGAACATCCATTCCGAGTTCACGGTCACCGTGGGCGACCCCGTGACGGCCTACGAGCGCGCAGATCGCCGCCTGGAACGCGATTTCAGGCTCGGCCGCTCGATCGGCTGCCCCATCGAGACACGCGGAGTCATCGCCAGGTTCGATGCACCCGCCCAGCAGCTGACGGTCTGGTCGAATACACAGACTCCGCACGTCCTTCGCGGCTACCTGACCGAGATGCTGCGGATGCGGGAAGACTCCATCCGGGTCATCAAGCCAGACATGGGCGGCAGCTTCGGCGGCGGCGTGTACCCGGAAGAACTGGCCGTGGCCGCCGCCGCCATCGCGTCAGGCCGCCCGCTGCGCTGGATCGAGGACCGGCAGGAGGATCTGACCAACGCCCGCCATTCCAGGGACCAATGGCACCAGATCCGGGTGGGCTATAACCTCGACGGCAGGATCGTTTCCCTGCTCGATGACATAATCGCTGATAGCGGCGCCTACAACCCGTTCAACGTAACGCTGTCGTTTAACGCGGCCAGCCATCTGCGCAATCAATTCGACATCGGGAACATGCGGGTTCAGGCCCGGCAGGTGCTGACCAACAAGCAGCCGACGACGCCGGTACGCGGCGCCGGGCGGACAGAGGCGACCTTCGTCATGGACCGGATCATGGACCTGGTCGCGGCGGACCTCGAGATGGACCCCGCCGAGATCCGGCTGCGCAACCTGATCCCGGCTGCCGATATGCCGCGGGACATGGGCATGTACTACCGGAATGGCCGCCGGCTTGTGTACGACAGCGGAGACTATCCGTCCCAGCTGCGCTCGGCGCTGGAGGCGATCGGCTATCAGGACTTCCGTGAACGCCAGGCTGACGCCCGGCGGGAGGGCCGTTACCTCGGCATCGGGATTTCCAGTCACGTGGAGGGATCCGGCTACGGTCCGTTCGAGGGCGCCTCGGCGCGGATCGACGGCTCGGGCCAGGTAACGGTGGCGTGCGGATCGAGTCCCCACGGGCAGAGCCACGAGACGGTGCTGGCCCAGGTATGCGCCGAGGTGCTCGGCGTCCCGCCCGAAGAGATCCTGGTCCGGACGGGTGACACGGCGCTGCTGCCCTACGGCGGCGGAACTTTCGGCAGTCGCAGCGCGGTGACCGCGGGGAACGCCGTTCACATGGCGGCGGTCGAATTGCGTGACCGGGTGCTCGACGCCGCCGCCGAGGTCCTGCGGACCGGGCGTAACCGCCTGGTGGTGCAGGACGGCCAGGTCATCGACGCCGAAGACTCGACCGTCGTGCTGACCTTCGGCGAACTCGCCCGCGCCGCCCGGCCGGGATCGGGCCGGACGGCCGAACCCGGGCTCGAGGCCACCGCCTACTTCGTGCCGCCTACCGTCACGTTTTCCTCCGGAACGCACATCGCCGTCGTCGAGGTCGACCCCGAGCTGGCCAGCGTGGCCGTCAGGCAGTACGTCGTGGTCGACGACTGCGGCACCATGCTGAACCCGATGGTCGTCGACGGCCAGCAGCACGGCGGGGTCGCCCACGGCCTGGGTAACGCGCTGCTCGAGGAGGCGTGCTACGACAGCGACGGCCAGTTCACGACCGGCACGTTTCTCGACTACCTGCTGCCGGGAGCAACCGACGTGCCGCACATCGAGGTGGTGCACGAGAGCCACCCGTCGCCGCTCAACCCGCTGGGGGTCAAGGGCACCGGGGAAGGCGGGGCCACCTCGCCCCCGGCGGCGATCTTGAACGCGGTGGCCGACGCGCTCAGGCCGCTGCAGCTCGAGCTCGGCGAGATCCCGCTCAGCCCGCTGCGCCTGTTCCTCGAGATCGAGGCCGCGACGAAGTGACGGTCGTGTTCCTCGCGTCCGAGGCGTCGGCATTCATGACAGGGCAGCTTCTCGTCGTGAATGGCGGTTCGGTCCTGCACTGAGCGCAAGCTCCTGCGGGAACACAGAAGCCACCGTCCGTTCGGGATAAAGGAAGATCTTCCGAACGGACGGTGGCACTAGCCAGTGATCAGGGTCAGAGCGCGCGGACGTGCTCGGCCTGCGGACCCTTCTGACCCTGCGTGATGTCGAACTCGACCCGCTGGTTTTCGTCCAGGCTGCGGTAGCCGTTGGAGTCGATCGCGGAGAAGTGGACGAACACGTCCTGGCCTCCGCCATCGACACTGATGAACCCGAAACCCTTATCCGAGTTGAACCACTTGACTGTTCCCTGCGCCACGCGCATTTCTCCTTGCCTACAGTGAGCCCCCGCACCGCGCGGGGACCCGGCAGTAAATCCGCGAGCGCGTCGTGAAACACGTACACAGAAGCTACGACCGGGACTATTCAACCACCCCGGCGCCCCGGCCATTCCCGCCGGCGGCAACGCATCCGTAACTGGCTGTGGGATCTGGCTGACCCGGCCGCTACCTCAGCAGCAAAACCGCCTGGCCGTTGAGCCTCTGCGGGACGGTGACCGAGCCGGTCTCGGTCAGTGAGCCGCCGGGAAGGTGGCGACAGTGTCGGTACCGGTTTCGGTGAGCGCGAGGTGCCCGTACTGGTCGGTAGCTGCCGACCTGCTCCCTCCGCCCGACGCGGTCCGCGTGTAAGCGACGATCGTGTTGCCGGCAGCGTTGTCGGTCTGCACGAACACCGCATGCGGCGCCTGCTGGCCGCCGGGCTGCTGCCCGGCCAGGCCGGCCCGGCCATCCGGGCGCTGGTCCACCTCGCGTTCGCCGAACTCCGCCTGATCCGCGGCGCATCCGGGCTGGAGGCGGCGTGGGTGGCCCGGGCGCAGCAGGACTGGGCCGGGC
>JBOHCG010000784.1:0-3341 GCA_050698735.1 Streptosporangiaceae bacterium
ATCACCCACAGCGCTCAAACCGTTACAAGAGTTCTAGCGGCCAGCGACACCGGAACGGCCAGTGGCGTTAAGACGGCCCTGCGCGGCTCCTTAACGCCAACCACCGTTCCGTTGTCACTCAAGGGCCGAACCGGCCGCGGCGGGCGCGCGAACAGCAACAACGGCGTGGCGGCGGTCTGCAGCTGCGGCCGCCGTATCCGGGTTGCCGAGTCGGTGCTCAGCGCTGGGCCGATCACGTGCGGGCTGTGCGGCAGCGACTTCGAGACCGCAACCCCGGACAGCTGACCTGGCCCGCGCGGCTTCTGCGCGCATCCTCGGCCCGCAGCCAGCCCTGAGGCCTGATGGGGCGATAGCCTGGCTGCCATGAGCGCTCAGCCGGTGCAGGAGCACGATCCGGATGACCCGGTGGAGATCCTGCGGGTGCTGCCCGGCCGGTTCCGCGGCCGGTTCCTCGCCGAGTATGCGGCCGCGGCTGAGGCCGCCCGCCGGGTCGAGGGGTACCGGGCTCTGCATGACCTGCTGCGGCGGTGGCGGCTGACCGCGGCCGCGTATTCCGCGCCCGGTTTCGAGGCCCGGCTCGGCAGCGTGCGGGAGGCCGTGCGCACCGGCAGCCTGGAAGGGTCGGTGCCGATCGAGGACATCGTCCCGGACTGGCCCGCCCGCCTGAATCGCCGGTGACCTACCAGGTCCGGTTCGAGGGCCCCGCCCTGGTCCAGCTCCGCGGCATGCCCGCGGAGGGATTTGACGCGCTGCTGGCCCGGGTCGTGGAGCTGGTGCACGCGCCGTGGGACGCGGTCGTGATGCCGCCCGGCGATGACCCGGCGTACCGTCAGGCCGTGTTCGGTTCCGGATGGGGCGGCCTGCTGACCTTCCACGTCGACGACGACGCCGAGCTGATCCGGATCTTCGACCTGATCTGGATCGGTTAGCGGCGGCCATGCGGCTGATTTAGGCGCACGGCAAGGGCGTGCGCCTCTAGCGTTTTCCCTATGCTGAAGCGCTGGCCGGCCTTGCCGCAGGGCATCCGGTGGACGATAGGCGTAATCGCCGCTGTCGTGCTGGCGCTGGCGGTCGCGTGGGTGCTGTTCGTGCCGGGTGCGGACTGGCTCGCGCACCATGACGTCGGCTCAGTCACGGGATCGCTGCACGAGACGGCACTGGATAACGCGCGGAACCGGCTGCTGACGCTTGGCGCCGGCCTGTTCGCCGCCGGGGCGCTGATCTTCACCGCGCGGAACTTCACTTTGTCCCGCGAAGGGCAGGTCACCGACAGGTTCACCAAGGCGATCGATCACCTCGGCTCCCGCAGGCTCGACGTGCGTATCGGCGGCATCTACGCGCTCGAGCGGGTCGCTCGCGATTCCCGGAAAGATCACCCCACGGTAATGGAGATCCTGGCGTCGTTCATCCGCAGGCATTCTCACGAGCAGTGGCCAGCGCCGGAGTCCGAGCATTCCCTTGTTCCTGAGCAGAAAACCCGACCCGACGTACAGGCGGCTCTCACGGTGATCGGGGACCGCAAGGTCCGCCAGGACGGCTGGAGGCATATCTTCCTGAACGGCGCCGTCCTTCCCGGAGCCCTGCTGTTCCACGCCAACCTGACGAACGTTCGCCTGGTCGATGCGGACCTGACCGGCGCGAATCTCATCGACGCAGACCTCACGGAAGCGGACCTGACCGGCGCGAACCTCATCGACGCAGACCTCACGGAAGCGGACCTGACCGGCGCGATCGTGGGGCCGGATGCGGCAATTCCGGGCTGGCAACGAGACCCCGCCTCAGGCCGATTGAAGCGGGCCGACACCAGCTCGAGCGGCACGACAGCAAGCTAACTACCCCTACTACTCAGGGGACTGGCCAGACCGGCGCCGCCGTCCTGCGGCCGGGACGTCCGCTGGTCCGGTCCCCTGGCGCGCCCTGGCCAGCTCGGCCCGGGCGGTGTCAAGGTCACGCTCGGCGCGCTCGGCCCGGGCGCGCAGCTCGGTGCGCGACTCCTCGAGCACCTGGGCGCGGGATTCCAGCGCTGCGCGCAGCTCGTCCCGCTCGCGTGCCGCGTCGGCGCGCAGCTGCTGAAGTTCGGCGTCGTGCGCCCTGGTCACCTCGGATAGGCGCTGGGCGGTGTCGGTGAGCCGCGCGAGGATCTCGTCCCGTTCCCGCTCGGCGTCGGCGCGCAGCTGGTCGACCTCGCGCGCGGCGGCTTCACGAACCCGCGCGGTTTCCGCGCGGGCGTCCTCGGCGCGCGCTTCGGCTGCTGCTGCGCTGCGGCCGGCTAGCTCGGCCCGCGCGGTGGCCTGGTCCCGGTCATGCTCGGCGGCCTGGACCCGCGCGTCGGCCTCGGCGCGCGCTTGCTCGCTCACTGCCTCGGCGTGTGCCTCGGCCCGGGCGGCGCGGTCGTCGGCGTTCTGGATGGCGGCGGTCTTCTCGGCTTCGGCGGCCGCGATCGCGGTGTCCCGGTCTTCGGCGGCGATGGTAATGCGGGCCTGGGTTTCCTCGCGGATCCGCTCGGTCTCGGCTGCGTGCGCTGCGATGGCCTCGGTTAGCCGGTCGTGTGCCTCGCGTGCGCGGGCCTGCGCGGCTTCCAGGTGCGCGGCCATCTCGTCGGCCGCCTCGTCGGCGGCGGCGCGGGACTGGTCGGCGGTGGCGGCCCGCCGTTCGGCGTCGGCTCGCTCCGCCTCGGCGGTGGCGGCCCGCTGCTCTGCAGATGCCCGGGCGGACTCGACCTCTGCCTCGGCGGCTGTCGGGTCGGCGATGGTGGCCAGGGCGGTGGTGAGCCGCTCGGTCACGGCGGACAGCGTGCCTGCTAGCTCCCGGGCCTGGCGGGTCAGGTCGGCGCCGGTGACGCGGGCCATGGTGACGGGCTGCTCGGTGTCCGCGTCGGTGGTGGTGACGCCTCCCCCGCCGGCGCCCTGGCGGAGTTCCTGGCGGCGCCGGAACGCGGTCAGCGCGGTGTGCGGCTTTCCTGTCGCCGGGTCCGTCTGGCCGCAGTACTTGGGCTTGGCGCCGACCACGTCTTCGGCGGCGCGCGGCTCGTTCTCGCATCCGGGGTAGGCGCACCTGACGGCGGTCGCTTCCGGCGTGGCGCTGGACATGGGCGGGCTCCTCTCGCGGGCTGATGACTCGATTCTAGCATTATTTCATTCTGCTATGCAATGATGAAATGAAATTATGAAATGATGAATTGAGTTAGCGTCTCGGCCGTGGAATGTCGGCCGCTGGTGTCGGTTCTCAGCCGATCTGGCGAGTTCTCGCATGAAGTGGCGGAACAAGTGGCGAGTTCTCATTTGAAGTGGCGAGGATCGTGTCTCGCGTGGGCCAGCGGGCGCCGCTGCTGCGTACGGCCA
>JBOHCG010000785.1:0-3338 GCA_050698735.1 Streptosporangiaceae bacterium
GGCGACGTCACGGACATGTACGGCACGTGAAAGCCCAGCTCAGAGCATGTCGGACAGCCCGGACGGTCGGTAAAATCGCGAACTTCTGCTGGTTATCCAAAACTTGTGATAACCAGCATTATGGCGACAAAGCAGTTATGCCGAATGAAGCACGCGAGAGCGTGCTGGACAAGGGCGTTCATGCTTGCGCGATCGGCATAATATTCAGGCGATCACGCTAGGTTACTTATTTCGGGCAAGGGGTCACGCTGGTCTCGTCGGACTGAACCGAGGAGGTCACGATGGCTCTATTCGATCGTTCAGCGTCCCTGGTCACCGGGCCGCTGGCCTGCTACGCGGCAGGGTTCGCCGCGGAACTGGCCGCTCAGGGCTGGAGCACGGACTCGATCTGCCGGCACCTGCGGCTGATGCGAGAGCTGAGCGCGTGGATGTCCGCCCAGGGGCTGGACGCCGGGCAGCTGTCCCCGGCGGCGGCGGAGCGGTTCGTGCCGGTCATGCGCGTTACGCGCCGCCGCCTGGCGTCGGTGCGGGCCCTTGCCCCGATGCTGGGGTATCTCCGTGATCGCGGCGTGCTGACGGAACCGGACGTGGCGGCGGCGAGCGAGCGCGATGCGCTGCTGGCGGCCTATCAGCAGTACCTGCGCGGCGAGCGCGGCCTCAGCGAGGCGACTGTGCGGACCTGCACCTGGTTCGCGGCGGCGTTCCTGGACAGGGCAGGCGATTCGCTGCGCGAGGTGCTGGCGGGGCTGACCGGCCCGGACGTGCTCGGCATCCTGGAACGGCAGCTCAGGAGCCAGCCGCGGCGCCGCAGCGCCGGCAGCGCCGTGCTGACGGCGCAGGTCGCCCGGTCGCTGCTGCGGTTCCTGCACGTCAGCGGCCGGGTGCCGCGGGACCTGGCGGCGGCCGTCCCGCGGGTGGCCCGGTGGCGGCTGGCCGGGCTGCCCGCCCGGGTGGGCGCCGCGACGGTGACGGCGCTGCTGGACAGCTGCGACCGCGCCACCGAGGCCGGCCGCCGCGACTACGCCGTCCTGCTGGTATACGGCCGGCTCGGCCTGCGCTCGGCCGATACGGCCCGCCTTGCCCTCGACGACTTCAACTGGCGGGCCGGCGAGGTCACGATCCGCGGCAAGGGCGGCCGGACGGACACGTTCCCGCTGCCCTGGGACGTGGGCGAGGCGGTGGCCGGCTACCTGCGGGACCGGCGGCACTCGGCAGGCCGGGCGGTATTCCTCACCGTCCTGCCGCCCTTCCGGGGACTGGCCCCCAGCGGGCTGGGCGCGATCGTCCACAGTGCCTGCCGCCGGGCGGGAGTCCCCGAGTGCGGCCCGCATACCCTGCGGCACTCGCTCGCCAGCGGCCTGCTCGCGGCGGGCGCGTCACTGCCCGAAGTCGGGGAAATCCTGCGCCATTCCGACCCGAGGACCACGGCGATCTATGCCAAAGTCGACCGGGCGGCGCTGGCGTCGCTGGTCCGGCCCTGGCCCGCGGAGGCGGCCTCGTGAGCGGCCTGCGGCAGTCCGCCGGGGACTACCTGGCGCTGCGCCGGTCACTCGGCTTCTCGCTGGCCGTCCCCGGCCGCCAGGTGCGGCAGTTCGCCGCCTATCTCGACAGCCTCGGCGCCGCGTACGTGACAGCTGACCTGGCCGTCGCGTGGGCGACCCTCCCGCCCGGCGCCGCACCCTATTATCACTGGCTGCGGCTGAGCGCGGTCCGCGGCTTCGCCGGCTACCTGCACGGCCTCGACCCGGCGCACCAGGTTCCGCCGGCTGACCTGCTGCCGCGGCAGTATCACCGGTCCGCGCCCTGCCTGCTGTCGTCCGGCGACATCGCCGCGCTGATCGCTGCCGCCGCGGCCCTGCGCCCGGCGCTGCACGCCGCGACCTACCGGACCCTGATCGGCCTGCTCGCGGTGGCCGGCCTTCGCCCGCGCGAGGCCCTTACCCTGGCCGTCTCCGATGTCGACCTGCAGGCCGGCGTCATGACCGTGCACGGCAAGTACGGCAAGGCCCGCGAGATCCTGCTGCACCCCAGCACCGTCGCCGAGCTCGCCGGCTATGCCCGGCTCCGGGACCTGGCGTTCCCGGCCCGGGCCGGCACCAGCTTCTTCGTGTCCGTCCGGGGCACCCCGGTTAACCAGCGCCGGTTCGGCTACGTCTTCACGCGGCTGGCCGCGCAGGCCGGGCTGCGCCCGCTGACACCGCGGTGCAGGCCGGTCCCGATGAGCCTGCGGCACTCGTTCGCCGTCGCCACGCTGGTCAGCTGGTACCGCGACGGCGCGGACGTCGACGCCCGCATGCCGCTGCTGTCCACCTGGCTCGGTCACGTCGACCCGGCCGACACCTTCTGGTACATCTCCGCTTCGCCGGAACTGATGGCGCAGGCCGCCGAGCGGATGGCCCGCGCCTACGGCACCCCCGAGGAGACCTCATGAGCCGTCTCGCCCCGGTCCTGCAGGGCTTTTTCACCGGCAAGCTGACCACGCAGAAGCACGCGAGCCCCCACACGGTCAGCGCCTACCGGGACACCTGGCGCCTGCTGCTCACCTTCGCCTGGCAGGCGACCGGCACCCCGCCGTGGAAGATGAACCTCAGCCAGCTCGACCACGACCTGGTCACCGGCTTCCTGCGCTACCTGGAGACCGAGCGGAACAACAGCCTGCGCACCCGCAACGCGCGGCTGGCGGCAATCCACTCGATGTTCCGCTACGCCGCCCTGCGGGCCCCCGAGGACGCCGCGGAGATCCAGCGGGTCCTGGCCATCGACGGGAGCCAGGCCACCCGCACCGACATCAGCTGGCTTACCGACGCCGAGGCCAGCGCGCTGCTGGCCGCCTGCGACCGCGCCACCTGGACCGGCCGCCGCGACCACGCGATGATCCTCACCGCCCTGCGCACCGGGCTGCGCGTCTCCGAGCTCACCCATCTCACCTGCGACGACGTCCGCCTCGGCACCGGAGCGCACGTGCACTGCGTCGGAAAGGGAAGGAAGGAACGCTGCACCCCGCTGGACAAGCCGACCGCGGCGGTACTGCGCGACTGGCTCGCCGAGCGTTCCGGACAGCCAGACGACCCGCTGTTTCCCGCCCGCCGCGGCGGCGTGATGTCCCGCGACGCCTTCCAGGCCCGCCTTACCCGGTACAAGCCGGCCGCCGCGGAGACCTGCCCGTCCCTGGCATCGAAGCAGCTAGCCCCCCACGTCCTGCGCCATTCTGCCGTTATCTGTACTGCCTTACCCCTGTTAGGGACGTGGGTTCGGGGGTGCGACACGCCCGTGCCTTACGAGTATCCGGTACTTGTGTGGCACGTAGGTTACGTTACGTCACGTGACCGGTCTGATTG
>JBOHCG010000786.1:0-3331 GCA_050698735.1 Streptosporangiaceae bacterium
TATGCTGGCGGCTTCCAGGTCATCCTCGATCTCGGCGTGTCCCCGCCCGGCGCGCAGCTCCCGGCGCCAGACCGCCTCAGTGAACGCGGCCTCCACGGCGGTCCGGCACAGTCCAGGAACGACGCGGGCTGCAACCTCGGCCGGCACTGAGTCGTCGACGGCTAGCGCTCCAGCGTCTCGGAGCGCCTGCTCCGCTGGATCAAGGCAAGCCCGGACCTGCACGGCTGAGCCAGGTCGCCGGGTCACCTCCAAGATGGTGGCTGGAATGCTCAGCTGGCGGACGGCCTGCGCTAGGCGGTTGTCGTGGGTGAACACGATCACCTGCCGGTCAGCGGCAGTTCTCTCCAGCACCCGGGCTAGGCCGTCGACTTTGGCTGGATCCATCGCCTGCACCGGGTCATCGATCACCAGGAAGCGGAACGGGCTAGCGGGCAGCGTGGAGCGCGGCAGGAAGACGCTCAGAGCCAGCGCATTGACCTCGCCCTGGCTCATGACGCCCAGCGCCGAACCGGGAGCTCCGTCCACACTGACGTCGAGCTCCACGTGCCGCTGAGTGGCCGACCCTGCCAGCCGGATTGCGCCCAGGTCCACGTTGCTCTCCTGGCGCAGCATCGTCCAGATGGCACGTGCCTGGCCCGCGAGCGGGGCGAGACGGTCGTTGCGGATGTGGTCGGTAGCGGCCTTCAGCCATTTGTCGGCGGCCTTGATCGCGGCCACCGGAGCCATGCCGTCCAGCGCCGTCGCGGCGTCTGCGCACCAGGAGGAGACCTCCGCCGCGACCGGAGCCCACCTGTCATCCCGCTGGGCGACCTCGGCGGATGCATGGGCGCGGAGATCCCGGATCTCCTGTATGAGGGGCGTCAGGGCCTGATCAAGGTGGTCGGCCAGGGCGCGCAGCCCTGCCGCACCGGCCGTTGGCCCGGCGTCCGGTGGGCTAATCCATCGTTGCCAGGCCGCCCGAGCAGGTTCAGTGTCCAGGCCCGGAAGGGGCGTTTCCGCCAGCAGCGCCGACGGCGGAGGTTGCATCTGGGCTGCCGCCTGCCGCCTGGCATCGTCCGCGGCGCGCTCGGCGTCCCCTGCTGCTCGGGCCTCGCGGCCAAGCCTGTCCACCTCCTCTTCGGTGGCCTGCCGCCACTGCCTGGTCAGCGCACCGCGCTGCCCGCATACTGGGCAGTCACTGTCTCCATGCGCATCGTGGTGCTGCAGCGCGGCGGTCAGCAGCGCGGCAAGCGCCCGGGCCCGGCCGGCGGGCGAGCCCGCGACCGCGTCTAGCCCCGCCGCGGCCTGCCTGAGCGCGTCCGCGGCCTCCCGCACGTCGTCCGCGGCCGGAGCGGTGAGCTGGGCGAGGCGGCGCAGCTGGTCAAGCTCACCGCCGTCGCGCGACACCTGCGCGCCGGTCGCGGCCGAGCGCGCGGCGGCCAGGTCCCAGGTGCGGCCCGCTAGCGCGTGGCGGCAGGCCTCCGCGCGCTCATCGACGGTCGCCTCCAATCGGCGCAACAGGTCCGGAAGCCGCTTACTGACCTCGCCAAGTGAGGCCTCACGGACCTTGCGAGCCTGAGCCAGCCTGGCGGCAGCCAGGGCAAGGTCCTCCAGGCCGAGCACCGAAGCGAGGAGCTCGTACAGGCCTGACGGGCTGCCGAAGAATGCCTCCAGCTCGCTGTGCGAAAGGAACGGACGGTAGTCGGTGAGAGCCGTGGACCACCCCAGGCGCTCGATGCCTGCCTGCTTCTCACCTGCGACTTGCACCGACACCGAGGATTTCGCGAAGTCCGCCCTCGCCGCCCAGGTTCTTTGCGCTATAGCGAGCCCGGCACCTTCTACCAGGAACTCCGCTGTGATTTGCGCATGGCCCGGATGATGCACGCTGCGCCAGCCCTGGCGCCAGACCGCCGGCAGCTTTTCCCAGCGTCTGAGGTTCCCGGTGAGCAGCACCTCAAGTCCCTCGGCAAAGCTTGACTTTCCGCTGCCGTTGCGGCCGACCACCAGGGTCAGCCCTGGGTTCGGCGCCACATCTAAAGTTGCGGGCGGGCCAATTCCGCGGAATCCGCTGACCGTCAGTGATCGCAGGTAGGCACCAGCCGGTTGCGCTGGGGCCGTGACCGCCGGGGTACCGCCATGTGGTTGCGCCTGGCCTCCCAACTGGACCGACAGGCTTTCATCGCCCTCCAGCGCGGCCAGCAGTAGATCGGCTGCCCGCTCCGCCAGGGGAAATTCCTCCAAGCGCCGCAGCACGATCCCGAGCAGGACGTCATCCATACTCCCTCGTTTATCACAGATCACGCCCCGGGACCGGGCGGTGCGCCTGGGACGATAAGGCTGGCAGAATGATCCGCATGAGCAGTGAGCCGCCATCTGCGCCCACGCTGGCCATGCCGGCAGGCGTTCTCCCTGAGTATGGCAAGTTCCCGTTCGACCGAACGCTTGAAGCGGCACGAAATGACATCGGCAGCCAGCCTGACCTTGCCAATCGAGAGCATGCAAAGCGGCTGCGGATATGGCTCAACCAGTGGCTGTGCCGGATCGGGTACCCGAAGTCGGAAGAGGACGTGTTCGCTGACTCTCTGGCGATCTGATGGCGTGGCGTCAAGGACATGCTTCCGGCCGAGAGCAATGGCCTCGCGCAGCTGGCTCGGCGTTCGCATGCCATGGCCGCAGGACCGGCTACGTTCGGTGATCTCCTGCTGATGTCACCAGGCGCGTCTCGCCGTCATCAGGGACTCCCCGATCGGCTACGTCGCTGGTTGGTGCACAGTCAGTGGCCAGTCCAGCAGCTTCAGGAATTCGGCGGGGGTCAGGTCCGCGTGCCGCAGGATCGCCCCTAGGGTGCCGCGTTTGATGGTGCCATGCTCGGGGATCACCACGACCCGCCCGTCGGAGTGACGGTAAACGGCGTGGCTGCCCTTAGTGCGGGCGTAGCTGAAGCCGATGGATTCCAAAGCGCGGTCACCTTGCGGACCGGCAGGTCCGACAGGGCTGGACTCACGCAGCGCCCGGCAGCTGGAGTGAGGTCACCAGGGGCGTACTAGTGACGTACCGGGCGGGGTCATCCAACTCCTCCAGGTAGAGCCCGACCGCCTCAGCGAGATTGGCCAGTGCCTCATCAATAGTGCGGCCCTGGCTTGCGACGTCGACCTCCAGGCACTGCGCGACGTACCAGTCCTCTTCCCGGTGCACAGCCGCGGTGAACGTTCGGGGCGCTGACGTGGAACCAGGGTACCCGCAGCATGGCCGCCGGCTGCTGAGGCAATCCACGAGGATGTGCTCAGGGAGCGAGGCCAGCGCACTTCGGGCCCATCCTGGACTGCTGGCCCCTACGACTGCATCAAGATTG
>JBOHCG010000787.1:0-3315 GCA_050698735.1 Streptosporangiaceae bacterium
GGGCTCGGCGAACGCGATGTGGACGAGGGCTTTGACCGCGGCGCCGGCCCGGTCGGGCAGCAGCCCGGCGGCGATCAGCCGGCTCATCGCATCGGCCAGCGCGTCGTGCCACCGCTGCGCCTTGCTACGGGTGTCCTCGACGCCGGCGGGCGCGGACAGGGCATCCAGCACCGTGCTGACCAGCGACGCGCAGTCAGGGCTCAGATCCCCGTACAGGACCCCGGCGCCGCCCAGCGTGGTATCCAGCCGCACCGACCGGTCATCAAACCCGTCATCGGGGTCCTCGCTGCCGCCCCCAGGCGCGCCAGAGCCGTTCCGGTCATCGCCTGGACCACCGGTGTTATCACCGGCGCTGTCCAGATCACCATCAGTACCGCCGGGCGCATCGGGGTCGCCGCCGGGCGTACCGGAGCCGCCGGGGTCATCGGCGTTGTCGCCGGAGCTGCCGCAGCCGTCCGGGTCGTCGAGGCCGGCGTGGCCGTCCGGGTCGCCAGGGCCGTCATCGCCGGGGTCTTCGTCACCGAGGTCTTCGTCGGGGGTGCCGGACCGGGATCTCTCATACATCTGGGCGGCGAGCCGGGCAATGTCGTCCTGCCGGGCGCCGGCGCGGGCGACGCCGAGCAGGATCGCGTCGGCGGCATCCCGGTCCGCGGCCGGGAGCTTATCGGTGTGGTCGCAGATCACCTTCCCGATCGAGTCCGATACGCGGCCGCGTTCGGCGAGGGCGGCGGCGACCAGGGGGTGGGCCTGGACGCGGCGGGACCAGCCGATGTGCCCGGCCGCGCACCCGAGGGTGACGCCGGTCTTGTGCACCAGCCAGGCCCGCCCGGAGCCGTCCGCGTCCGCAGCCGGTCCCTGGGCGGAGAGGAACGCGCCGAGAAACCAGGCCCGGACCACCGTGGCGACCGCGTCGCCCTGCTCCATCTGGATCAGGGCGCCGGCCAGTTCGGCGACGGTCAGGGTGGTGGGGTCGGCGGCGGCCAGGTAGCTGTCCGCGGCCCGGCGCATCGCCAGCGCCTCGGCCACGCTGGCCGGCGCGGGCATGCCTGCCGGGAACGGCGAGGGGGTGGCGGTGCTCACCGGGGGTTCACCTCCTTCCGGGGTGCGGGACCGAGGGCTCGGGTTCCGGGGTGCGGGACCGAGGGCTCGGGCCGGGCTGGGCTCGGGGTTGGGGCTCGCCGAGGATTCGGGGCTCGGAGTCGGGTGCGGGCGCTGCTGCAGGCCGGTGCCCGCGGGGTGCGCAGAGGGATGCGAATGCGCGTGCGCGGAGGGCGGTGCCGCCGCGCACGGGCTGCGCGGCCTTCGGGAATCGCTGGGCGGACCTGCGGCTGGGTACGGCGGAGCGTAGCGGGGCGTAGCGGGGCGGTCCTCGTGCCACTCTGGTCGGCGCGGCTTTCCGCGCCCGTGATACCACTTCTCGTTCTGCTAAATGACCTTTTTTGATCTTCTGTTCTATAGTAGCAGGGCCTGCCGACATTCCTGGGATGCGACGCGCCGGCCGCGTCTGGCGCTTGCCGGAATGCCCGCGCAGTATCTTGGCGGGCAGCTTCCTGGAAGAACCCAACTGGTGCTAGAGGCGTGCGGCGGGGCTGGCCTTCGGCGAGCGGCTATTCGTACCCTCGGCCGCAGGCCGAGTCCACGACGAAGGCGAGGATCTCAGCCTCGTAGCCCAGTCGGCCGAACCGGCCGGCCGGGCCGGTGTGCGCGCCGGCCCCTAGTTCGGGGCGGAACAGCACCCGGCTGCCTGCGCTGCCGGTGGCCCGCAGCCTGGCGACCCACTTCGCCGGCTCGTGGATCAGCACCCGCGGGTCGTGCAGGCTGCCGGTAACCAGCAGGTCCGGCCGCGGCTGCGCGGGCGGGTTGTCGCAAGGGCTGTATGAGGCCAGGTAGGCCCGCGCCGCCGGGTCCCGGGGATCACCCCACTCGTCCCACTCGTTGACGGTCAGCGGGATGGCCGGATCCAGCATCGTGGTCACGCAGTCCACGAACGGCACCTCAGCCACCACCGCCCGCCACCGCCGCGGCGCCATCGAGAACACCGCGCCCTGCAGCAGCCCGCCTGCGGACAGCCCGCGCGAGACGATCCGGCCGGGCGCGGCCCAGCCCTGGGCCGCCAGCATGTCCGCGACGGCGATGAAGTCTGTGAAGGTGTTCCGCTTGCGGTTGAGCCGACCCGCCAGCCACCAGTTCCGGCCGCCCTCGCCGCCGCCGCGCACATGCGCGATCGCGTACACGAAGCCCCGGTCCAGCAGGCTGGGGGTCGCCACGCTGAAAGCCGGCCACTCGCAGGACTCGTAGGCGCCGTAGCCGTAAAGAAGGCATGGCGCGCTGCCGTCGCGCCGCAGCCCCGCGCGGTAGGCGATCGTCACCGGGACGGGTGTCCCGTCGGGCGCGGCCGCGGTGACGCGCCGCGTGACGTAGCGCGCCGGTTCGTAGCCGGGCACCTGCTGCCGCTTGCGCTCCCGCCAGCGGCCGGTGGCCAGGTCCACGTCGTGCCAGGACGGCGGCTCGACGAGCGACTCCGTCCGCACGGTCACCGCCGTGGCGTGGTAGTCCTGGTTGGCCGCCAGGGCGAGCGAGATCTCCTGGCCGCCGGCCTCGATCAGGCGCTGCTCCCCCGACCGGCGCCGCTGCGGGTGGCCCGTACGGTCAGCTCGAACCGCTGGTCCTCCTCACGGAACGCCAGCGTGTCCTGGCCCGGGTCGGTGCCGAGCACGTGCCGCCAGACCTCGTGCGGCCGGTAGCTGGCGTCGCTGACCACGTAAAGCAGCGACCGCGAGTCGGCCGACCAGGCCAGCCCGTAGGAGGTTCCCTCGATCCGCTCCGGCAGGTCGCTCCCGCGCTCCAGGTCGCGGATCCGCAGCTGGTACAGCTCGTCGCCGTCGAAGTCGACGGAGTAGGCCAGCAGCCGCCCGTCAGGGCTGACCTCCCGCACGCCCAGCCCGAGATAGCCGCCTGCGCAGGCCGGGTCGGCGAGCAGCAGGTTCTCCTCCAGCAGGATCTCGGCTGGCCTGCCGGGGCCTGCGGCCCGGCAGAACTGCTCGTAGTCCCGGCCCGCGACGGTCCGGGTGAAGTAGGAGCGGCCGCCCTGGCGCCAGCTCACCGACTGCTCGGCCGGGGGGAGCCGCGCCGTCAGCTCGGCGGCCAGCTCGTCCCGCAGCCCGCGCAGCGACTCCAGCCAGCGGTCGTACCAGGCGCGCTCGGCCGCCAGGTAATCCTGCATCGCGGGCAGGCCGCGGTCGCGCATCCAGGCATACGGGTCGGGGCCGCCGCGGGCCGGGGCGGCCGGCGGCGCGGGCTCGGGCGGGACGGGCT
>JBOHCG010000788.1:0-3312 GCA_050698735.1 Streptosporangiaceae bacterium
GAGGTCGGCTTGACGTAATACCAGACCTCGGGATTCAGCAGGAAGTCGAAGGGGCTCGTCGGGACGACGCCGGCCAGGTTGTTCTTGTACACGATGACGCCGGACGGGTTAGGCAGCCACAGCCACGGCAGCTGTTCGGCGGTGTAGTCCTCATAGGCGAAGAACGCCGACGAGCTCGACCCGTACTCGGTCTGGTTGATGAGCTGATCCATCTCCGGGCTTGAGTAGCCGCCGTAGTTGCTGTCCGCGTCGGTGTTGAATATGCCCGACCCGTTCGGGTCCAGCGAGTACGGCTGGTAGCCGAACTGCTGCAGCTGCCAGTTGCAGACAGAACCCGAGTGCGAGGCGGCGTTGCAGGTGGCGGTCGTGGCGACCAGCGTGTTGAACGGCTCGGCCTTCAGGGTGATATGGACGCCAGCCTGCGCCTCACTGGTCTGGATGGCCGCGTTCATCTGGTCGAAATAGGCCGATCCCGACGCATACAGCAGCTGGAACTGCAGCTTCTCGCCCGCGGCGACGCCCGCGCCGCAGTCCGCCGCGCCGGTTCCCGGCTGCTGGCAGGTGTCGGTGCCGTTCGGCGTCACCTTCCAGCCGTGCGCCTTGAGCAGCGCCTCCGCCTTGGCCGGCGCGTACGGATACGGCCCGCCCGCCTTCTCCAGCGGCGAGGCCCACTGCTGGCCGTAGGTGACCGAGACCGGGCCGTTGCCGGGGTCGGCGTAACCGTGGAACGCGTCAGACGTGATCTGCCCCCGGTTGATCAGGTACTCCAGGACCTGCCGGATGTAGAGCAGGCGCAGCAGCGGGCCGTTGACCGGGTTGTACAGGTTCGGCACGATCTCGGCGACCCCAGGGGTGGGTACCGATGCGACCGCGTAGCCCTCGGCCTTCAGCGCGCCGATCTGGGCGATGTCGTTGAGCGGCAGCAGGCCTATGGTCAGGCTGGTTCCCGAGCGCAGCGTGTCCATCTCGGCGGCGTCGGTGGTGAAGGGGGTGAAGATGGCCTTGGAAAGGAGCGGCTTGTCGGGGCCGGAGTAGTTCTTGTTCGGCACCCAGACGTAATAGCCGCTGCTCTGGAACTGCGCCAGCTTCCATGGCCCGTCGACCACCTGCCACATCGGGTTAGTGGTGAAGGTGCCTATGTTCGAGCCCTGCTTCTGCAGGAAGTTCCACACCGCGTCGGCACCCTTGGTGGTCTCGTCGTAGTTGCCGACGTTGCCGGTCAGCGAGGTCTTGTCCCAGGCGTGCTGCGGCAGCAGCGGTACCTCGGTCAGCACGTCGTCGGTGTAGAACGAGGGATTGTAGGATCTGTTCAGGCGGATGACGACGGTGTGCACGTTCGGCGTCGTCACCTTGGTCACGTCGGCCGGGAACAGGCCGGGGTCGAAGTCCTCCCAGTCGTTATAGTTGGCCTTCAGCAGGTTGTAGACGAACGTGAAGTCACGGGCGGTGATCGGCACTCCGTCGGACCACTTCCACGGCTTCAGCACGATCGTGATCACCGAGTCGTTGTCTGACCAGGTCAGCGAGCTGTACAGGCTCTCCTGCGGGTTGACCACGGAGTTCGCGCCATCTCCGACGTAGACCAGGTACGGCCACTCACCCTCCGTGAGGTTGACGTTGTAGCCGTTGGTGTTGGTGGCGGGCAGCAACGGGAAGATGTCGTTGGGCGACGCGCCGGACGGCTCGGCGACGGTCACCGTGCCGCCGCGCTCCGGCTTCCCCTTGACGGTGCTGCCGCCGCCGACCTTCGCGGTCGTGCCGCCGCACGCCGCGACGGTTCCTGCCAAGGCCAGCGCCACCACGGTCGTGACCAGTGAATGCCTGATGCGCATGATCGCCTGCTCTCGTCGTCACCAACGGGTCCCGGTTCGTCCTGCGGTTCGCAGACTTAACGGACGTCCCTCAGGGCCCGGGTTTCCCTGATGGTTAACCAAGCCCGTGACCGCAGGCAAGTAAATCGGGCGATTAGATACGTTACGCGGCGCAACGTCTCTCGATCCATACCCCTGAGCTGGCCTGTTGACCTACGGCGGCCAAGCCGTGACGAAGTCGTGACACTGGCCGCGGTCAGCGATCGCACGCGCCCTTGACCGCGGCGACGGCGAGCCCGCCAAGCGTCGGCAGGTGGTAGCCGCCCTCCTGGACCAGCACCGTCGGCCCGAGCGCCGCGACCCGCCGGCCGGCCGCGAAGTAGCCGGCCTCGGTAACCTGCAGCGGGCTCTCGGGGTCGGCGACCGCGGCGTCCAGCCCGAGGGACACCACGACCGCGTCGACCCCGAGCGAGGCCGCCTCCCCGCAGAGCAGATCCAGGGCGGCGAGCCATTCATCGTCGCCGGCGCCGGGGGGCAGCGGCAGGTTGCGGTTGAAGCCGGAGCCCGCTCCCGACCCGCGCTCGCTGGCGTAACCGGCGTAATGCGGGAACCAGCCCGCTCCCGGGTCCACGTGCAGCGAGCCGTACCAGACGTCGGCCCGGTCGTAGAAGATCATCTGCGTGCCGTTGCCGTGGTGGGCGTCGATGTCGATGACAGCCACCTGCCGCGCGCCCGCGGCCCGCAGCGCCTGGGCCGCGATCGCCGCGTTGTTGAGGTAGCAGGAGCCGCCGTAGGCGCCCGCGGTCGCGTGGTGGCCAGGTGGCCGGCACAGCGCGTAGGCCAGCCGGTGACCGGAGCCGACAAGGTCGGCGGCGGTCAGCGCGGCGTCCGCGGCCCCCCTGATCGCCTCCCAGCTTCCGGGGCCGACCAGCGTCATCGTGTCGTAGCAGAACCGGCCGGCCCGGCCGTGCACGGCCGGCGGCAGGCACACCGGCAGCCCGGCGAGCATGCCGGGAGTCGGGAACACGTAGGGAACGACGCGGTCGCGGCCCTGCCGGTCCGGCAGGCCCGCCGCCTCCCACTCCCGCCAGACCCCGGCCAGGTGGTCAAGCAGCAGCGGGTCGTGCACGGCGCGCAGGATCTCATCGCCGTGCCGCCGCGCGGGCAGGACCGGGGCGCCCGCGGCGGCCAGTGCCTCCCGCAGTGCCAGCGCCCGGGCCGGGATTTCTGTGCCCGGATCCCGGACGCCGAGCCACACCTCGCCGGCCGGCTCGTGCCGGAGGCAATCCTCGCTCCACACCACCTGGACCGGCAGGCTCATCCGTACCCTCCGGGTTATCATCGCGGGATGCCCCGTGCCACCGATCTTGACATCACGATCGGCCTGCTGCCATCCGGCCCGGCCGGCTAAGCCGGTGCCTCCCGTCCCGCCCGAGCCCGTCCCGCCCGAGCCCGTCCCGCCCGTCCCGCCCGTCCCGCCCGAGCCCGTCCCGCCCGAGCC
>JBOHCG010000789.1:0-3310 GCA_050698735.1 Streptosporangiaceae bacterium
CTGTAGCAGCCGGCGCCCGGCCGCCGCGGTCCCGTGCACCGCGAAGTGCTTGGTCAGGCCGCGCGCCTCCAGCACGGGCGGGGCCTGCTCGGGTGCCTCAAGCAACGTCATGGTGTGCTCCTCATCGCCAGGTCCGACTCGGGGACCGCCCCGCGGTCCGGCTCGGGGACGGAGAGCTCCGGCGGAACCGGAAGCGGGCCATCCCCGTGCAGCCGCCAGCAGGCAGCCACGCGGCTGTCGCCGGCCGTCTCCAGCGGCGGGGCGTCGGAAGAACAGCGGTCGAAGGCGAACAGGCAGCGCGGATGGAACACGCAGCCGCTCGGCAGCATCCGCAGGTCAGGAGGCGAGCCGGGGATCCCGGTCATCGCCACGCGCGGCCCGTGCAGCGGCGGGAACGAGCTGAGCAGCCCCAGCGTGTACGGGTGCCGCGGGGCGCGGAACAGCGCGTTCGCCGGCGCCCGCTCCACCAGCCGGCCCGCGTACATCACCGCGATCGAGTCCGCGATCTCGATCAGCAGCGACAGGTCGTGGGTGATGAACAGGATCGAGAACCCGAATCGGTCCCGCAGGTCCTTCAGCTCCCCCAGGATTTCCCGCTGGGTGACCACGTCGAGCGCAGTCGTCGGCTCGTCCATGATCACTACCTGCGGCCGCAGCGCCAGCGCCATCGCGATCATGACGCGCTGCCGCATGCCGCCGGACAACTCGTGCGGATGGCTGGTCAGCCGGTCGCTGCTGATGCCGACCATCGCCAGCAACTCTGCGGCGCGGGCATGGCGCTGCTTGCGGGACATGTGCGGAAGGTGCGCGGCGAGCGCGTCGGCGAGCTGAACCCGGATCGTCATCACCGGGTTGAGCGCGTTCATCGCGCTCTGCAGCACCAGGGAGACCTGGGACCAGCGCAGCACCCGCAGGGCCGCGTACCCGGCCTCGAGCAGGTCGACCGCCGAGCCGTCCCCTGGGTAAAGCCGCACCTCGCCGCCGGTGATGACGCCGGGCGGCCGCAGCAGCCTGGTCGCCGCCATGACCAGCGTGGACTTCCCGCTGCCGCTCTCCCCGGCCAGGCCGAGCACCTCGCCGCGATCCAGCACCAGGTCGGCGTCGGTCACCGCGTGCACGGCGGTGGGTCCCTGCCCGTAGTCCACGCGCAGGCCGCGGATCTCCAGCAACGGGCCGGTACCGCTCCCGGTCATGGCCGCACCTCCGATCCGGAGCCGGCCGCGCCGGGCGTCCGGATAACCGGGGTCAGCGCGAACTGCTGGCTGCGCCGCACGCGCACGCGGTGCACGCGGGGCACGCGGTGCCCGCGCCGGGCACGCGCCCGCCCCCGGCTGTCGGGGCTCCTTGTCAGCCCGGCCGCCCGCAGCCGCGGGTTGATGAACTCGTCGATGCCGAAGTTCAGCAGCACCAGCGACGTGCCGAGCAGCGCGACCGCGAGGCCCGGCGGGATGAACCACCACCAGTACCCGGTCAGCTCCGCGTTGGCGCCCTGCGCGTAGAAGAGCATGCCGCCCCAGTTCCAGTCGGGGTTGACCAGCCCGAGGAAGGCCATGGCGGTGTAGGTGCCGACCGCGTACAGCACGGTGAACAGGAACGAGCTCGCGACGATCGGGGTGAGGTTCGGCAGGATCTCGGCGAAGATGATCCGCGACCTGCGCTCGCCGATGATCCGGGCCGAGTCGACGTAGTCCCGGTTGCGCATCGACAGCGTCTGCGCGCGCAGCACCCGGGCTCCCCAGGCCCAGCCCGTCACCGAGATGATCAGGCCGACGAGGAACAGGTCGTCGCTGCCCGTCTTGCCGAGGAAGCCGAACAAGATGACGAGCAGCGGCAGCGCGGGCATCACCAGGAAGATGTTCGCCAGCATAGACAGCAGCTCGTCCGTCCACCCGCCCAGGTAGCCGGCCGTGACGCCGACCACCACCGAGAGCGCGGTGGCGATCACGCCGGCCAGGAACGACACCAGCAGCATGTCGCCCCCGCCGACCAGGAGCTGGGAGAACACGTCCTGCTGCAGGTTCGTGGTGCCGAGCCAGTGCGCGGCCGAGGGCGGCAGCGGGACGGGGGAGTTGACGAAGATCTGGTCCGGGCTGTACGGCGCGACGAACGGCCCGATGACCGACAGGAGCACGAAGAACACCAGCAGGCCGAGGCCCGCCAGCATCTTGGGGGAGCGGGGCAGCCGCAGCGCCCGCCGCTGGCCGCCGGCCGTCCCGCCCGCGACGGCGGCCGGTACCGCCGCGCCGCCCCTGTCCACTTCGGTGCCGATGCCAACGGCCATGGCTCAGGCCTCCTGCCGGGTGCGCGGGTCGAGGAAGACGTAAACGAAGTCGGCGATCAGGTTGGCCGCCAGCACGGCGAACGTGATGACAAGGAAGAGGCCCTGCATCAGCGAGTAGTCGTTGTTCGACACCGCCTGCAGCAGCAGCGAGCCGAGGCCCGGATAGCTGAACACGATCTCGGTGAGCAGCGAGCCCGACACGATGAACCCGATGGCCAGCGCGAAGCCGGACACGCTCGGCAAGATCGCGTTGCGGGCGGCGTACCAGATCACCCGGCTCTTGCGCAGGCCCTTGGCCGCGGCGATCAGCACGTAGTCCTCGTCCATCGTGGTGAGCATCAGGTTGCGCATGCCCACGATCCAGCCGGCCGCCGAGGCGACCACGATCGTGAGCGCCGGCAGCACGGCGTGGTCGAGCAGGTCGCTGATGTAGGTCCAGTTCCACGCGGGGAAGTCGTAGCTCTGGTGCGCCAGGCTGCTCGGGAACCAGCCCAGCGTGATGGCGAACACGTCGATGGCCAGGAACGCGAGGAAGAAGTACGGCGCGGCCTGGAAGAACGTGACCGCGGGCAGCAGGTTGTCCAGCCAGCTGCCGCGCTTCCACGCGACGAGCGCGCCGAGGGCGGTGCCGGTCACGAAGCTGATCACCGTGGCCACGCCCACCAGCCCGAGCGTGTAGGGCAGCGCGGCCCGGATGACCTCGGTGACCGGCGCGAAGGCGTTGCCGGACGAGACGCCGAGGTTGCCGTGCAGGACGTCGTTCCAGTAGTGGGTGTACTGCGCCCACAGGCTGGCATTGGTGCCGACGCCGAACTGCAGGTCAAGGGAGTGGATGATGGCGGGCGTGATGGTCACGCCCTGCATCCTGGACAAGATCGCGTCGACCGGGTTCCCAGGAATCAGCCGGGGGATCAGGAAGTCCAGGCTTATCGCGACGGCCGCTGTCACCAGGTAGAAGAACAGCCGCCTGGCTATCATGCGCATCTATCTGGCCTCCCTCGGCGTCGCGCCGATCGCGCCGATCGCGCC
>JBOHCG010000790.1:0-3292 GCA_050698735.1 Streptosporangiaceae bacterium
TCCACACGGTCACCGCCGGGCCGCACAGCTGCGCGCCACCGGCCAGGTGACGCAGCGGCGGAGCCACGATCGCGACAGGACCACCGCAGTCGGCGAGCTGCGTCGTGGCGAACTCCCGCAGCGCGGTCACCAGCGACCTGTCCGGGCGTTCCGCGACCTCGCGGACCGTCCACTGCTCGGGATGGGACTTGCTCATCTGTGTCTCCTCAGGAATCGGCGTTTCCGCGGCGACGGCGCCCCTTTGGACCCGGTGCCGCTGACGCGGGCGTGACCGGCCCGGGTGGCCGCCGTGGCTCCGGCCGGCCAGCGGCCCCTGGCGGCGGGAGGGACGCCGCCGTCATACTAGTCATCGATGGTCGAGCCGGTGATCCTGGAGCTGGCGGTGAACGGCGCAACCCCCCGTCGCCGCAACCGCCACGTGCCCCGCACGCCCGCCGAGATCACCGAGGCCGTCCTGGCGGGGATCGAGTCGGGCGCCTCGATCGTGCACAACCACAACGACGAGCCGATGTTCACCGCCGATGGGGTGCACGCCGTCGAGCCGTACCTGGCAGCGTGGCAACCCGTGCTGGAACGCCATCCGGACGCGCTGCTGTACCCGACGATGGCCGCGGGAGCGCGGGGAATCCCGGTGGCGCGGCGGTGGGCGCACGTGGAGGAGCTGGCCCGCCGGGGGATGGGCGGCATGACCCTGGTGGACCCCGGGTCGGTGAACCTCGGGTTGACCAGCGTCGGCGCCGTCGCCGCGGACGCGGCCGCCGGCCCCTACGCCAACCCGCTCGCCGACATCGGATACATGTTCGCTCGAAGCGGCGAGCTGGGGGCCGCGCCCAGCATCTCGGTCTTCGAGCCGGGGTTCCTGCGGACCACCCTGGCCTGGCAGCGCAGCGGCCGGCTCCCGCCGGGGGCGATGGTCAAGCTGTACTTCGGCGGCGAGCTGGAGTTCGGGCTGCGGCCGACCGTGACCGCCTTGGAGGCCTACCTGGAGTTGCTGGAGCCGTCCGGGCTGCCGTGGTCGGTGGCGGTGCTCGGCGGCGACGTGGTGGGGTGCGGGCTAGCCGAGTTGGCCATCCGCCGCGGCGGGCACGTCCGGGTCGGGCTGGAGGACTACGCGGGGCCGGGCGAGCCGTCCAACCTCGACCTGCTGCGCGCCGCGGTCGCCCTCATCGAGGGCCTCGGGCGCGCCCCGGCCTCGACCGCGCAGGCCCGCCGGATCCTCGGCGTCCCGCCTGCGACGAGATCCCCCCTCGCCTCCGGTAGCTGACAACGATATGGCGGCTGTGCCGTGCCATCGTGCCGCCGTGCCACCGCGCGCCGGCGCCGGCGCCGGCAGAGGCGGATCCTCGGGGTCAGCGCATCGGCGGTCGCAGTTCTCCGCGCCCCTCGCCTGGATCTCGGTCAGCCAGCCGCTGTCGCTGGGCCATCGGCGTCCCGTTCAGCCGGCGGCGCGTTTAAGGATGTCGGCGGGGAAGGCGCCGACCGCGATGCACCGCTCGCTCCAGTCGTCCAGGCGGGCGCACACCTCGTCCAGCCGGCCGCCCAGCGCGGCGACGATCGCCTGCTCGGTGCGGTCCTCGATGTCGGCCCTGGCGGCGCGGCCCGCGCCGGTCAGCGCGCCGTCCCGCAGCCAGCCGCGGGCTTCCAGCCCGTCCACCGCGGCACGCATCGCCGCCTCCGGCCAGCCGCGGGTGGCGGTGTAGGACAGCGGGAAAAACCGTGGGAGGCGTTGCTCAGCTCCGGGGGCCGGCCCGGCGGCGCCGGGGGGTGCGCGTCAATTTCGTAGGGATGCCGTGGAGTTCCAGGTTGGCGGGGTAGTCTGGAAGTGTTAAAACTTCCAGAGGAGCCCGGGATGACGGGTCTGGTGCGCGTGCCTCCGAAGGGTCGCTGGCCAGGACTGTCGCCATCCTCGCCGCTCGTACGCTGCTACTCACTCAGCTCGCCGACGCATCCTGTGCCCCGTGTTCTCAGGAGTCAATCCGGCGGGCTGTCCCGGCTGTCCCGCTGCGTTCTCAGGAGTCATCCCCGGACTCTGCTCCTGAGAATGGCCGTTCTCAAGGATCACGGCCGGCCATCCGGCCCGGATTGGCAGCCCGGCCTACCCGCCACCGCTAATCGTTGGTTCTGCGCTGGAAGTACCGGGAGCCCCCCTCGGCAGGCATCCTGTCAGCTGAGCTGACGAAGCGTGCACGTTTCGTGTTAAGCCGTGTAGTATCCTTGCCCGCATGGAACGATCTGGTCACCGGCTGAACGTCACGCTCGACCCAGAGCACGTCGCACGGCTAGCGCAGCTTGCTGAACGCACCCACGTCCAGGAAGGCACCCTCGCACGGTCGCTGCTCTCCATGGCGATCGAGGAAGCCGATCCCGACGCGCGCAACATCGTCGCGGTACTCGACGGCATCCCGGGCGCCTACGAGCACGCCATGCAAAGCCTGGAACGCGCCCGCGCGGGCGAGACGATCCCGCTCGACGAGCTCTAGACGTTGGCTGAGGTCAGGCTCAGTACTGCCGCGGTCAGAGATCTCGACCGCATGATCCTCACGCACAGCCTTCCGCCCGATACCAGGGACCGCGTCAGGCACTCACTGCGCGTCCTTGAGCAGTTTCCCCGGATCGGCCGGCAGCTCGAGGGACGCTGGAAGCCGTTGAGATTCATCCTCGGGCCGTGGCGGTGGATGCTGATCATCTACAGCTACGAGGAACCGGACGACGTCGTCCTTATCGTCGCCTTCCAGGACGCGCGGTCATCCGCCGCCGCCACTGCGTCGTGACGTTCTCCTCTGACCCGGCGACCGCAAAGACCCGCCACTGCAGGATGTCGCCCAGGCTGCGGAAGCGGTTCGCGGACTGGCCCGGGCCTGACCCCAGCGGAGGCACCAGAGCCTTGCGCCTGCCAAGGGAAGGGCGCCGGGCCGTACGGTAATTGCGGAACGCACGGTGCGGGACGACTTCCGGGACGGCCTGCGTGGGGGGTCCGGGACGGATCGATCGTGCCGGTAGGCCTGTTCCACTTCCAAGGTTCCGGAACGGCTGGGTCAGCTTCCGGCCTGGCCGCGGCCGAGGTGCCAGACCGACACCGCCTCGGCAGTGATGTCGTACATCACCCGGTAGCGGCCGATACGCAGCCGCCGCCGGTCAGGTGATCCGTAGGGGAACGACCCGGCAGGGCGGGGCTCATCGGCGAGCCGGGCGACCGCGTCGAGCATCTCGCGGACCCCGGCGGGGTCGTCGCGGAGGAACCCGGCCGCCTGGTCGATCGCCTGGGCTTCCCAGATGACCTGGCGGCTCACCC
>JBOHCG010000791.1:0-3268 GCA_050698735.1 Streptosporangiaceae bacterium
CCCCGGGACCCGGGCGCAGCGGATCCCCGCTGCGGAACCCGGTCTCGGCCTCCAGCAGGTGCGCGATGCGCAGCCGCACCACCTGGCGCTGGTAATCGGTCAGGTCATCCAGGCCCGGCGGCTGCCCGGCCGGTCTCGCCGGCTCCGTGGCCCCGTCCGGAACTGCCTGGCAGCCGGGGTGATGCACCAGCCACTGGATGCTCCGCCATGCCTCCTTCTCGCCCGCGCTGAGCAGTATCCGGCCGTGCTGGGCCTCGATGGACGACACTGTCCATTCCGTGCCGTCCAGCCGCAGCACCGAACCCGCTGACAGGTCCAGGAGCCCGCCCTTGGCCGCCATCAGTCCTGCTCCCCGGCCAGCCAGACCAGCGACCTGTCGCCCAGCGGACCGGACAGGTCGACACCCAGCCGACGGCACCACAGCAGGTGCAGCGCGTGCGCACGGGCCACTGCCGGCAGCGGCGTCGCCGCGGCCAGGTCCCCGAACGCGGCCGGCCCTGCAGACACGGCCCGCAGCAGGCGGTCCTGCAAGCCCAGCCGGTCCTCGAGCTTCCGCCGCTGCGCGGACAGCGCGTCCAGCCCCGACAGCACGTGCGGACGCCAGCCGGCCACCACCGAGTACCGCCAGCCCGCCTCCAGCGCCGCTTCCGCCGCCGCGGCGAAGCACGTCGCGTCCTTCTCCTTGACCAGATCCGCGGGGCGGACGTCGAACAGCCACCGGGAACCGTCGCGGAACACCGCCAGGAAGTCGGGGGTATGCTCGCGGAACTCTCCGGCGGCGGTCTCGAACCGGAGCCGGAACGGCTGCGGCAAGATCTCGTCCGCGGACCCGGTGAAGTCCAGCGCCAGCAGCAGCGACCGTTCCTCCAGCGACTCGAACCCGTGCAGCCGACCCGTCGACATCACGGACTGCAGCCCCGGCCGGTGATGCTGCCGCCGCCGCCAGGAAAACCGGCGGACCGGCTTGCACCCGGCCACCGGCATAGACCCCAGGTCCCGGACCGCGCACGCCACCTCGCCGTCCGAAGGCCGCCACGTGGCCGTCCACCGCCGTGGCCACTGCGGGCCAAGCGCCAAGCAGACACGCTCCGCCTCTCCGATCCCGTAAGCCTGGAACAGCTCATCGAGCCCGCAGCGATCAGACCTCACCGGCATCCCGTCCTCGAACCGGACCTCTGCACACGCTGCCAGCGACACCCGCCGCCCGGCACTGCCGCCGTCAGCGAGTCCCAGCTCCAACCCGGAACCGGCAGGCTCCACCCGCTCGTCGGCGCCCGAAACAGACATCACATGCAAAATGATCCCGAACCAGGCAAACCACCGTGGCAAGACACGCCGGACGAGCAAAGATTCACTGGCAAAATGGCGCGTAATCCGGGTCCGCCGGTTCACTGTGCTGTTCGCAGCTGCCGGATGAACGCGATGACCTTAGGCCACGCGTCGGCGCGCGCCGCCTTGTCCGGCGCTCCATCGATGATCTCCTGCGGCACGAGACCGGGCGGTAGCTGCGGGAGAACGTAGCCGAGCGAGTGCCCGGCTTCGGGGTACTCCAGGACCGCGTGGCCATGCGGGTCACCCCGCTCACGCAGCCGCCTCGACAGCGCCCGGAACATGGCGGCTGACGGCCACGCTTGATCCGCCCCGGCGGCCACCAGCAGGAGTGGCCCGGGAACCAGCTCGACAGGGATCAGGGCATCGGGGTCCTCGCACTCCAGGCCGGAATGGTTCACGCATGGCAGCGGCCGGCCGCCGAGGAGCCATGCCGGCCCGCCCGGCGGCAAGCTGCCGGCCACGACGTTGCCGGGAACCGTCGCCGCCCCCCCGCAGACGCGGAAAGGCGAGTGGATCGCGGTCAGCATCGCCGCTTCGCTTCCCCGGGACATGCCAAGGACGGCCAGCGGTGTGCCTGGTGACGGCAGCTCGTCGTGCAGGACCTGCAGGGCGGCGAAGAAGTACTCCAGAGGGATGCCGTGAAGCTGGCCTGGCAGGCCCGGTCGCGCGAAGTACGCGGCCGCCCGAACCGCCGATCAGCAAGACGGCCGCGGATGGTTCAGCCACAGCAGGAACGAAGAGGGTTCCGTGCACCGGCGCCGACGGCAGGCGGAGCGTGCGGGCGCTGAAATCTGCCACGCAGATCACCTGATCAGCCCGGCCAGCAGTGCAGCCGTCAAGCGGCACCTTCCTTCGCGGCGAGCAGGACCCACAAGTAGTCCTCGCCGAAGTAAGGCTCCTGCCCGCTGGTCTTGTTCATCTGCCGGAGCTCGCGCAGGGAGAAGGGCGGCTTATCCCACAAGGCGCGCAGGCGGTCTGCTGAATAGCCCAGGCCGCCGCCGAGGCTCGCCCGCTGGTAGACCTGCAGGTCCGTGTAGCCGCTGCCGCCCTCGGACCGGAAGCAGACCAGCCCGTAGCTGCCGCCAGGCTTCAGGGCCGTGCGCACCAGATCGACGTAGTCCCTGCGGCGGTGCGGTGCGACGTGGTGGAAGCAGCCCGAGTCGTAGACCAGATCGTAAGACTCTTCGGCGAACTCAGCATCGAAGATGGAGCAGCACCGGTATTCCGCCGAGCCCCGGACTGGCCTGGCGCGCTTCCGGGCCCATTCGATCGCCTCGGCGGAGAAGTCCACGGCTAGGACGTCGCATCCCAGGCTCGCCAGGTAGGCGGCGTTCCTCCCGTTCCCGCACCCCAGCTCCAGCACCCGCCCTGGGGCGAACTGGCCGTCGCCGAACCAGGCGCCGAGGCTCTCATCGGGCCGGTCGGTAAAGAACGGGCACGGCCTGGACTGATCCGCGAAGAACTGGTCCCACCAGGCGGTGCCGGTGCCCGCCAGGAGAGCATCGAGCATGCGCAGCACATCGCCACAGGTGTAGATGAACTGCTCCTTCATTCTTCTCCTTAAGCCGACAGCGGTCGTTCCCCGCTGGTTGGGCCCCCCGCTGATAAACGACCTCGACAGCAGGCTGACACCACCGGGTGACGGACGCGCCAGCTCGCATGAGACAGGACAGTCAATGAGAAGACAATTAAGTCGCACTATGTCACGCCACGGGAGCCCCGCCAGGATCAATGAGAAACGCCAGTTCACCTGCACATCAAGCGAGAATCCGGCACATCCACTGAGCCCGGACAGCCCCACTTCAACATGTCTCGTTCGCACCCTTGGGGCCAGCTACCGATCACAGGGGCCAACTATCGGTCACAGTCACAAGGGAACCGATTTAGATGAGCATTCGGCCTCGCACTTGAGCACTACATGGGCACTGGCTTGGCT
>JBOHCG010000792.1:0-3261 GCA_050698735.1 Streptosporangiaceae bacterium
CCCTGACGATCGAGCCGCCGGCGTATCCTTCCCGGCGGCAGTGCCCGGCGAACTGGCGCAGCACCCGTTCGGGGAAGGCGTACCGGTACCCGCCGGCGTGGCGGGCGGCGACCAGCGTGCCGATCAGGCCGCCCAGCGTCGCCGCGCTCACGAACGTGCTCCTTGCCCGGCGGCAAGGACGTCTTCGACGTCCAGGGCGCAGCGGCGCAGGTGCTCGACATCGAGCCGCAGGTAGTGGGCCGCGGTTGTCGTGGCAGCCGCGTGACCCAGGACCGCCGTAACCACGGGCGGGGGCGTGCCGGCCTGGAGCATCGCGACCGCCAGTGCGCCGCGCAGCGAGTGCAGGCCGTGGTAGCGGCGCGCCGGAAACACGATCCCGGCACGCCGCGCGTAATACCGGAGCCGGCAGCCCGCCGACGACGACGAGCCGAACGCCGTGAACGGGTAGCGGTGCTTGACGAACACCTGCGCACATCCGGCTTCGGGCCGGCCGTGGCGGATGTAGTCGATCACCGCCCATCCCACGTCGCCGGGCACCGGCAGACTCAGCGCCACGCCGGTCTTGTGCTGGGTCAGCGTCAGGTTCTTGGCCCGCCAGTCGAACCAGCCCAGTTCCAGGCGGCGAAGGTCTCCGACCCGCAGGCCGAGCCTGGCGGTCAGTAAGACCATCGCATAGTCACGTTTGCCGATCGCGGCTTGCCGGTCGATCTGGTCCAGGACCAGGCGGACCTCCGCGGCCGTCCACGGATAGGGTGCCGTCTGGCCGCGCCGGGGGTAGCGCTGGGGCGGAAGCCGGCTGGCCAGGTCTTCGCCGATCTGACCGGTCTGGTGCAGGTGGCGCAGGAAGTCGGCCAGGCTCGAGCGCAGCGTGCCGGTGGTTTTCGCCGCGTAGCCCCGGTGCTGGCGCCGGGCCCAGAATCCGGCCAGGTCCCGGGCCTGCACCTGGCCGAGGGTTTCCCGTCCGGCCTCCTCCAGGTAGGCCAGGAACGCATCGGCGGCGCGCTTCTTGGTCACGACGCTGGCTTCGGCGTTGCGGCGCTGCCGGCACGCCGCGAGGTACTCGTCCCGGGCCGCGCGGAAACATGGCGGGCACCGGTCGACCAGCGGCGCGGTGGCCTGGCCAACCTGCGGCATGCCACCGTCCAGGCATTCCATCAGCAACACCAGGGGCCGGCGTGCGAGCTGGGCCTGCCGGGAACTCGCCGGCTCGCGCAGGGCCGCCAGCCTGCACCCGGATCGCCCGGCCACGAAATCGAGGCAGTTCGCCTCGGTCGGGATGTCCTGGCCGAGGACCTGCAGGAACCTGGCGAACGCGTTCAGCTCCGCCTCGTGGCGCTTGATCGTCGTGCGCGATCTGCCTGCCGCGCTCAACCCGGCGATCACCCGAGCCGACGCCTCGCGGACGCTTGCTGTCTCCATGCGAATCGGCCTTTCTGATCGTGATGAACAGATAAGGCGATTCTTCGCGGCGTTATGTGGCCGGGACCAGCACGCGTGACTCTGCTACCAGCGGAGATGCTGCTGCCGGCCACATAACCCGGCCGTCCACATAATGACGGAGCATGTGGGCAGTGAACCCGATCCCGGTACGAGCGGCGATGCGCCCGATCAGCTTGTGCACCGCCGTGTAGGTCATCGCGGCGCCGACCTGGCCGCCGAACAGGTTCACGAACACATAGTCGGAATCGATGTCGCCGTACTCGACGTGCATGTACTCCGAATACAGCCGCACCAGCGGCGCCGAGACCGGAACGACCGCCGCCGAGCGCACCTTTGCCCGTGCCCCGTTCGCGTTCTCCGCCCGGGGCACGATGTGCACTTCCCGCTTGCGGGAGACAAAGTCGCAGTGACGCAGCCCCAGCGCCTGGCCGACCCGCATCCCCGTCTCGGCCAGCAGCGAAAGCAGGAAGCGGTCCCGCAGGTGCTCGCAGGCCGCCAGGATCGCCACGATCTGCGCGGGCTCCAAGATGCAGGGCGCACGCCGCGGCACGTGCAGCTTTACCGGCCTGACCGGGATAGCCCGGCCCTTGGTCACGTGATGCAGGAACGGCTTATAGGAACCACGGCTCACCCGGCGCCACGACACGAGCTCGGCAGCGACCCGCAGGCCGGTCCGCGCATGGTGGTCGTAGAAGCCGAAGACGCCCGCCAGGTACCGGTTGACCGTCGCCGGGCCCCGGACCCCGCTCCCGTCCGCCAGCACAATCACGTTGCCCGCCGGGGCGCGCAGCCAGGCCACGAACCGGGCCACGTCCTCAACACCCGCCTCGTCCCAGCTCACCGCGGTGTGCTGGAGGAACTCGAACCACAGCTTCAAGCTGATCGCGTAGGCGCGCATCGTATTTGGAGAACGTTCGATCGCCGCCAGGTAGGCAAGATAGCGCTCGGCAGGCTCCACCACCTCGCCGCTATCCCCCAGCAGCGTCCAGGACTCCCCGCCGCCGGGCATCAGCACTTTCTGGATAAGCACGCCCCACCCCCATCCGGCAGCCCGCCGGGCCATTTACCATGCCTTGAAAGTAAAGGTTTCAAGGCATGGGGCGGTGGAGCCTCGCCGGCACGCGGGCAAAATGCGATAGCAACAAGGCATGCCTTCAGCAACAGCCAACGCCGAACGCCGCCAGCGCCAGATCGCCGAGGAGATCGCCGCGCTCGGCCCGTGCCTGCCCGGAAGCCTGATCCAGCGCACGACCCGCTGCGGCTCTGCCCGCTGCCACTGCCACAGCGACCCCAGCCAGCTGCATGGTCCCTACCCGACATGGATCCGCAAAGCCGGAGCCAAGACCGTCACCCGGACGCTCAGTCCCGTGCAACTCGAGCGCTATCGCCCCCTGTTCGACAACGCCAGGCGCCTTCGCGAGCTGACCAGCGAGCTCGAGACACTCACAGCGGAAATCGTCGAGCAGGCCGAAGGATGGCCAACACCGTAAGAGGACACCTCCGGCGCTTACAGCGGCTACAGCGAAGACACACTCCAGATAACGTGTCCTCGCCGAGACCCGAGAGCCGCGGCGTTTACAGCGAAGACACCCAGATTCGGACTCCAGATAACGGCGGCTATTCGCGCGCTGGCTCGGATCAGCGTCGGTCACAGAAGGTGACCGGGTTCTTCATCGCGGGCGCCGGTACTGCCGATTCCGGGCGGCTCGGTGGTTGACGAATGGTGCAAGACGAGATGCTCAGATCATCCTTCCTGGTGCCCGGCGGTACGGTCGTGTCATGGATCGAAGCGCTCTGATGCGGCCGCGCGCCGGGCTGAGC
>JBOHCG010000793.1:0-3249 GCA_050698735.1 Streptosporangiaceae bacterium
GGCCGGGACACCGGGCGGGGACCGGGCGGCGGCCCGGCTGCGGCCCCTGGAGCGGCCGGGCGGGCCGTGGCGGGACGGCCGCTGGCACGGGCTGCGGGTGCTGGCCAAGGATGGCACTGTCCGGGTGGCCGCCGATCCGAAGGGCACCGACCGCAAGGGCACGGGCGGGACCTCCCGCAACGCCGCGCACTTCGGCCGCCCGGCCAGCACCGGCGCGGCCGCCGCCCCGCAGGTCCGCATGGTGGAGGTCACCGACGTGTGGTGCCGCGGCTGCGCCGCGTGGGCGGCCGGGCCGTACCGCATCGGGGAGACCACGCTGGCCGCGCACCTGGAGCCCGCCTACGGGCCCGGTGACCTGGACCTGGCCGACCGCGGGTTCCCCAGCCGGGAAGCGGCCGCCGCGAAGATCACCGCGGGGAAGCATTTCGCCTGGCGGGTCTCATCGGCGTGGAAACTGCCCCGCTCGGGACGGCCGATGCGGGACGGCACCTGGAAGACGAAGATCACCTGGCGGGGGCGCACCGTCAAGGTCCGCGTCATCGAATACCACATGGACCAGGTCTTCGACCTCCCGCCCGGTCACCCGCTGCTGGCCGCCGCGCCGCCCGGCCCGTCCGTCCGGGTCCTCGGCAACGACGACGGCGGGTCGTGCCGGCGGCCGGCCGGCACCGTCCGGGTGGAGGTGTCGGAGACCGTCACGATTATCACGGACCTGACGGACACCATCGCCTGCCCGGCCCGCGACATCGCGGAACTGTACGGCCTGCGGTGGGCGGCCGAGCTGGTCTACCTGGAGGAAAAGCAGACCCTCGCTGCCGGGAAGCCGGTCACCGCCGCCACCCCGGCCGGGGCGTACCGGATGGCCGCCGCCACCGTCGCCGCCCACCAGGCGCTGCGGATCGCCGGCGCGGCCATCGCCGCCGCGATCGGCGCCGAGCCCGCCCGGATCAGCGCCACCGCGCTGCACGGCACAGTCACGGCGAGCACCGGCGCCGGGCAGGGATCCAGCGTCACCGCCCTGACTGGCGCCATCGAGATGCTCTGCCGCGACATCGCCTGGCACCCGCTGCGGTTCGTCACCGCCTGGCGGCCCGGCCGGCGCTTCCCGCGGTTCACCATCAAGACGGTCAGGACCCGCAAAAGCAGCCACGCCGTACCCGCCACGGCACGGCTGCACCTGCTGCTGCTGCCGCCGGCCACGCCGCCGCCCGGGCAGCCGAACGCCCCGCCAGCCGGCTGACCCGAACCCGCCAGCCCGGCCCGGCCCCCGTCGCGCCGGGATACCGGCATGCCCGCAGAGCCCCCCAGGCCTCCGCGGCCGCCCGGCACAACGGCGATCACGGCAATCCGCGACGACCAGCCCCGACGGAACCGGCGATCTCACGGAAAGTAACCGGACGCCAGGCGAACCACCCAACGCGGAACCGAGTCAAGACTACGTAACGTCACCGCAAGCCAGCTGCACCAATATAAACACCCGCCACAGACGATCACTAACCGAACGACAGTGGGCCCCCGGCCGTCAGCAGGACCCTGCGGGTCATGGTCGGGCGCGCCGCGGGCGACGCTATTTCATCCCCCATTATCCGACCCCCAGTCGGCTTATACCCTGCTTATACCCGGTACGCCGTAATGCGAACCTAACGCTGGGACTGCCCGGAGACGGCGGCGGTTGTGATTTACCGCCGGAAATATCAGGAGATTTCCTGGTCGGGGTCGGCGGCTCGACTGCGGCGGTCGAAGAGGGTCACCGCGATCAGCGCGGCGACGAACACCACGACCATCGCGATAAGCAGCGCAAGCTGGGAGGTCGGGGCGGTTCCCGTGCCGCTCAGCACCACGAGGATCTTCCTGATCACGGCGACAAGGCCGACGATGATAAATGGCTCGGCCACCAGGTGGTGGGCGCGCAGGGACAGCACGACCGTGTGCACGATCTCGATCAGGATGAGGACGAGCAGCACGCGGTCCAGCACGTTTATGCCCGCCGTGTCAATCCCCACCTTATGGACGCCGGTGAAGAAATCGACGATGCCGGAAACGAGTTCGGCCGCCGCCAGCACGATCAGCACCGCGCCGACGATGACGGACACGAGGTCCTGCGCGTGCTCCAGCAGCCAGACGCTCGCGGCTACGCCGCGCGACCTGGTGGCTTCCTTGCTGTCCGCTTTGTCGTCCGGCACACATAGCTCCTTTTTCCCCCGAAGGTAGCGCCGAGGGGACCACGGCGAAAGGCGCGCGGGGGGATCAAAGGCCCATTACACCGGGGGGCGGAAACGGGCGCAACCACGGGGCGGGGCGAGGGCGGGGCGAGGACAGGGCGAGGACAGGGCGAGGACAGGGCGGGGACAGGGCGGGGACAGGGCGGGGACGTCCGGGATGGGCGGCGGGCGTGCCGTACTCAGCGACCTTCTTCGCCGCTGGCGTGCCGGCTTACAGCCCGGTGAACGCCCCGTCCTGGCTCGGCATCACCCAGTTCGGCGCGGTCACCCGGGCGGCCCGACTTCTATGGAGGAACTACCCCGGGACAGAGTTGTGCGCGGAGCGGGAAACCACGGCCCGTTCTGAATAAAAGGGTTTTTACCGGGTCACCTCGGTGCGGTCGGCGGCCCAGAGGGTGTGGAAGGTGCCGTCGCGGTCGGTGCGACGGTAGGTGTGGGCGCCGAAGTAGTCGCGGAGGCCCTGGATGAGGGCGGCGGGGAGGCGGTCGGCGCGCAGGGCGTCGTAGTAGGCTAGGGCGGCGGAGAAGCCGGGGGCGGGGATGCCGAGGGTCGCGGCGGTGGCGACCACGTGGCGCCAGTCGTCCTGGGCGGCGGCGAGGTCGCGGCCGAACTCCTCGTCGGCGAGCAGCGTGGGCAGGTCGGGGCTGGCCTGGTAGGCGGCGCGGATGCGGTCCAGGAACCTGGCCCTGATGATGCAGCCGCCGCGCCAGATGACCGCGATCTTGCCGAGGTCGAGGCGCCAGTCGTACTCGCGGCCGCCGACGTCCATCATGTTCCAGCCCTGCGCGTAGGAGACCAGCTTGGACGCGTACAGGGCCTGCTCGATCTGGTCGGCGAGATCTTCTTGACCCTGGATGTCTGTGCGCTTGGGGCCGGGCAGGCCGCGGGCGGCCTTGCGCAGGTCGGCGTGGCCGGACAGGGAGCGGGCGAAGACCGCCTCGGCGATGCCGGAGACCGGGACGCCCAGGTCGAGGGCGTCCTGCACGGTCCAGCGGCCGGTGCCCTTCTGCTCGGCCTGATCGAGCAC
>JBOHCG010000794.1:0-3238 GCA_050698735.1 Streptosporangiaceae bacterium
GTGACGGTCTCGCTGCCGGCCAGCAGGCCGCCGCTGACCGCGTCGGTGCCGACGGCGATAACCACCTTCGGATCGGGCATCGCGTCATAGGTGGTGCGCAGCGGGCCGCTCATGCCGCGCGCCCCGGTCCCGGTGACAAGGAGCACGTCGGCGTGGCGCGGGCTCGCGGTGAAGAACACGCCCAGCCGGTGAATGTCGTAAACCGGGCCGAGCAACGCCTGGATCTCCCATTCCTCGCTGCCATCGGATCCGGCGTCCACGTGCCGGATGTGCACGCTGCGCCGCAGTGCGGTGGTCCGTTCGGCCAGCCGGGCCCGGGCGGCCTGGATGGCCGTGTCGGTCTCCGGCAATTCGGGGATGATCAGCTGCTCCCGGGTGAGCGCGGCGGGGCCGGTTGCGCCCTCGGACCAGGCGAACACGCCGGGGCGCTCGGCCACGCAACGGCCGCACAGGATGCAGCGACCCTGGTCAACGCGCACGGTGCCGTCGGTGACGGTGATAGCACCAGTGGGGCAGAGGCCCGTAAGGTCAGCGGGGCTGGCGAGGTCAGAGGTGTCAAGGGGACGGGCGGGGTCAGGAGCGTCAAGGGGACGGACGGGGTCAGGAGCGTCAAGGGGACGGACGGGGTCCAGGATGTCGAGGGGTCGGGCGGGCCCGCGCCAGGAGTCGGCGTAGGGGTCAGGCTTGGCGGGCCAGCGGGTGGTGACCACGCCCTCGCGCAGGCCGCGCAGCACCCAGATGCTCACTGTTCCGCCTCTCCGGGAATCACTGTTCCGCCTCTCCGGGAATCACTGTTCCGCCTCCCCGGGAATCACAGGGCTGCTCCCGCGACCGAGAGGCCGAAGCTGGCCTCGATGAACGGGAAGTCGGTCAGGATGTCGCCGGCGAACACCTCGTGCATCAGCACCAGGTTGTGGAACGACGCCGACCGCGGCTGGCATACGGCGACCCGGCCGCCGGCCAGCGCGACATCGTAGAGCACCTCGCCTTGCGGCGCCTCGGCCCAGCCGAGCGCACGGCCCGCCGCGGGCTCGCAGCGGACCCGTAGCTGATCGCCGGATCGTTGGGCCAATTCATCGGCGGCCTGCCGGAGCAGGCCGAACGACAGCTCCACCTCCTCCCACCTGACCCGCAGCCGGACCAGCGCGTCGCCGGCCGAGTGCGCCCGGGCGGGCGGCACCGGCAGGTCCCGGTAGCCGTCGTACGGGCGGGTCAGCCGGTTGTCGTCGGCGAACCCGGCTGCCTTGCCGATCGGGCCCAGCGCCCCGTGGGTGCGCGCCCGCGCCGGAGTCAGCGGGCCGGTGCCGCGCAGCCGGTCCAGGAACGAGGACGTGGCCATCAGCGCGGCGGCCTCGCTAGTGACCTGCCTAGCCAGCCGCTCGACCTCGGAGCGCAGCTCGGCCGGGGCCAGCCGTGGCAACGCGCTGACCCCGCCGGGGACCACCACGCCGCGGCCGAACCGGCTGCCGCACATCCGGCTGACCAGCCGCATGACCCGCTCCTTGTGCAGGGCCAGGCGCGCCGTGGCCACCGCGAGCCCGGCCGCGTCGGCCAGCCTGACCGCGACGTCAAGGTGATTGGCGATCCGCTCCAACTCGGCGTGCAGCACCCGGACCAGGGCTGCGGCCGGAGGAGGTGCGCAGCCCACGATCCGCTCGACCGCGTGGCAGAAGGCCAGCGCGTGGGCGACCGAGGCGATGCCCTCGGTGCGCTCGGCCAGCAGGACGGCATCCGGCGGCCGCATCCCGGTGAACCGGCACGCCACGCCGCGGTGCTTATAGAACACCCGCATGTTCAGGTGCGGGATCGCCTCGCCGGGCGTCTCGACCAGGTACTCGATGGACTCGAGCACCCCGGACCTGACCGGGCCGTGCGGGATCGTGAACAGCCCGTAGCCGGTCACATGACGCTGCGGATTGCCCGGGAGGATCAGCGGCGCGAGCCGGGGATGACCCTGGGGTACCAGGCCGAACTGGTCGTGGATCACCCGCTCGTACCAGAAGGCGGCGCCCACCCGGGGGGTGAGCGCGGGGTAGCGCGTCACGCCGGGCGGCAGCGTCACCTCCAGCGTCTCGATGTCCCCACCCGCCTCCCCTTCCCCCTTCACTGCGACGTACGCGGACAAGGCGATCGGGTCGTGGTCAGTGGGCCGGGTGGCGAACAGGCCGGCGAACCGGTCGCCCGCGGCGACCCGCGCCTCCAGGTCTTTCCACAGCGCCAGCACGTCGGGCTCGGTCGTCGTCATCGCGCCGCTCCCAGCTGGGCCACGGCCCTCGAGATCAGCTCGGTGAGCTCGCCCGGCGGGTGCAGGCCGAGGATGAACAGGACCGCGATGCCGGCCACCGCAGGGATCACCATCCAAGCGGACGGCTCGCCGCGGTCCACGGCAGCCGCGGCGGATAGCGACCGCGGGGCCGGGGTGAACAGGATCCGGGTGGACGCGGTGGTCAGCCCGAAGAAGGCCACCGTGACCAGCACCACGAGCACCGCGGCGGCAGCGTCGTTTCCCGAGGCCAAGCCCCCGGCCACGATCTGGAACTCGCTGCGGAAGATGCCAGAGGGCGGCATGGCGGACAGCGCGAAGATCGCGAGCAGGAACAGCGGCCCGCTCCACGGCAGCAGGTCGAGGGCGCCGCGCATCCCCGCGATCTGTTTGGTGCGGTACTTCACCGTGAACACGCCCGCGCCCATGAACGCGTTTCCCTTGGCCGCCGCGTGCGCCAGCACGTGCAGCATGACCCCGGCCAGCGCAATCGGCGCGCCGAAGCTAACCCCGATGGTCACGATGCCCATGTGCTCGATGCTGGAATAGGCCAGCAGCCGCTTGACGTCACGCTGTCCGAACAGGTACAGCGCGGCGAGCAGTAGCGAGGCGACCCCGAAGGCCAGCAGGGCGTCCCGTGGGAACCCGCTGCCCAGCGCCGCGGCGGTGAACTGGTAGTAGCGCAGGATCGCGTAGAGGCTGACCGCGAGTAGCGATCCGGACAGCAGCGCCGACACCGGGGTGGGCGCTTCGGAATGCGCGTCTGGCAGCCAGGTGTGCACGGGGACCAGGCCGACCTTGGTGCCGTAGCCCAGGAGGGCGAGCAGGAAGGCCAGCCGCACCGGGGCGGCCGGTAGCCGCGGGGCGGCATGGATAAGCGGGGCGATGGCCAGGTTGTAGTGCTCGCCGAGCACCTGCGCGCCGGCGAAGTAGGCGAACACGGTGGCCAGCAGGCCCAGGCCCAGGCCGGCGCTG
>JBOHCG010000795.1:0-3235 GCA_050698735.1 Streptosporangiaceae bacterium
CGCCTAACAACTTCCCCAGCCTGGAAACACTATCCGAAACCCTGCTCACCTTCATCGACCGCTACAACCAGACCGCCGGGCCGTTCAGCTGGAAGTACACCGCCGGCGACCTAGCCGACCTGATGTCGTAGGCCACTGCTCCTGAGCCAGGCTGCTCGCAACTGCGTTCCATAGCAAAATATGCTATAGTTTAGGAATGTCGGACGGGAGCCCTGTGCTGCGCGAAGTCATGCTCACCACGAGTACCACCCAGTCAGAGCTCTCGCGCCTCAGCGGAGTGCGGCAGCCGAGCATCAGCCAGTTCCTCTCCGGGAAGGTCCACCTGAGTGACGAGCAACTCGACCGGCTGCTGTCGTGCATGGGGTATCGGCTCGAAGTCGTCCGGCAACAGGTGCGGCCTGAACTCACCCGCTCTGAGTGGGGCTCTTGGCGGCTGCACCGTCAGCTGTCGACTCACTTGACACGGTCGAGCCTTGAGCGGTGGCGTCCGACGGTTGAGCGCAACCTGGAGCGTCTCCGAAGCAGCGTGCAAGGTCAGCCACACGTACGCAACCTCGACAGGTGGGAATCGCTACTGGATCACGGCGACATACCAGGGCTTCACCGGATCCTTACAGGTCTAGATCGCGACTCCATCGAAATGCGTGAAATGTCTCCGCTTGGTGGCCTTCTGCCGAACGAGGAACGCTTGAAAGTACTCCAGGCGGCGGGCTGATGCGCCGCGATCAGTTGGAGCACGCCATCCGAACCGCGTGCCCGCGTGCCAGATCATCGGGCGACCGGAGGTGATCGTGGTCGGCTCTCAGGCGATCCTCGGTACCTTCCGCGAAGATGAGCTCCCCGGCCAGGCCACCATGTCAGGCGAAATCGATATTCTCCCGATCGCCGAAAGCAACGAAGAAACGGCGCAGCTCGCCGACCGCATCGAAGGGGTTGCCGGGGAGCTCTCGCCGTTCGAACAGCTTCATGGCTTTAGTATCGATGGCGTCGACCTGCAGACTTCCGCGTTGCCGGAGGGCTGGCGGGATCGACTGGTCAAGGTGCAAAATACCAACACGGCGGCGGCTGGTGGCGGGCTGGAGTTCACTGGCTGGTGCCTCGACAAGGAAGATCTCTGCGTTGCGAAGTTGTGTGCATTTCGGGAGAAGGACCAGAACTTCGTCTCCGCGCTGCTCTCGGCCGGCCTCGTCGATCCGGGAGTTATTGCAGTAAGTTATCTTTCCCCGCAGGGACTTTGAATTTCGAGTCAAGTTGCGGCGTTTGTGACGGCTGATAGCAGAGACACGCTGGCTGGTGATTACTGCGGGTGATAGCTGCAGGTGGCGTAAGGCGGCGAGGGATGCCTGCCGGGCGAGGTCGGTGAGGGCGTCGCGGTAGGCGCGGTCGGCTTGCCGGAGCCGGCTGCGGCCGGGTGGTCCGGGGCTGGTGAGGTGGGCGAGGCCGGGTATCAGGAGCCGCTGGGTCAGCCGGGTGAGGAACAGGGCGATGCTCAGGCCGTCGGCGGTGACCTGGTAGTTCCGGCTGTGCGGGATACGTTCGATGATCTGGTGGGCGCGGAGCCTGCGCAGGTCGTAGCTGATCTGGCCGCTGGTCATGTCCTCTGGCGTTTTCCCGAGCTGGGGGGCGAGGTAGTGCCGCAGGTCGCGGCTGGTGAAGCCGGCGGGCCGGAGCGCGAGGGCGCAGCAGGCGCCCAGCAGGGCCTGGACGCGGGGGTCGGGGAAGCGCATCCCGGGGATGCGGGTGCAGGTGGTGCTGATGACCGGGCTGGTGATCGCTTCCAGCGCGGCGGCTCCGCCGGCGGGGTCGTGGCTGATGCATTCGGCGTCCAGCAGGCGCCGGCTGGCTGAGTAGCCGACCTCGGCCATGGCGGCGAGGTTCGTCAGCTCTTTGCCGATGCCGAAGTCACGCGGCTGGTTGAGAGTGGTTTCCGTCCTGAGCGCTCTTCCTTCCTTCAGGTACTGTTTGACCTGGGTCTTCTTATAGAACAGGTACAGGTAGGGGGCCACGCCGGCGGTGATCACCTGGGTGCGGAAGGTCCCGGGGGTGCGGCCCTTGCCGCGGCGGCGGATCTGCCGGCCGAAGACGATGTTCACCTTGTCCGGCCGGCCGATGTCGAGGTTGTCGCGGATCAGCTGGTCGAAGAAGATCCGGCCGGAGACGGGCCGGTCCAGCGCCATGGTGGTGGAGAACTCGACCTGCTGGACCGACAGCTGCCAGCGGTAGTCCGCCTGCTCATCGGCGGCGGTGAACGGGTGCGGCAGCCGGGCCAGCCACTTGCCGGCGAACCGGTAGATCTTCTGGTCGGTCAGCCCGTCGCAGGCCCGCTGCACCGCGTCCGGGTCATCGGCCGAGCCGAACGCGTTGTCCAGGGCGGTGAAGCCGATCCCGGCCCTGGCGCACTGCCGCTTGGCGTACTCGTGCCCGTTGAGGTAGATCTGCCCGGTGTACGGGAAGTACCCGCAGAACTTGATGTAGAACGGGCCGAAGTCGGCGTCGAACCCGTAGAAGTACCAGTGGTTGACCATCGCCTGTTCCTGGCACAGCCACGGGTACCGCTTGCCGGTCACCGGGTCCTGGCGCTGCCGGGTCCGCCAGATCCGGGTCTTTTCCTGGGCCACCCCGGCGAACAGGAGCTGCTCCCCGCCGTCATGGCCGGCCAGGTACCGCCTGGCGATCTGGTCCTTGCTCTGCCCCTTGGCGAACCGGACCAGGTCCAGGCCGCGGGCGCCGATGTAGTGACGGATGTCCGCGGCGAACATCTCGGTCATCGGGCGCATCAGCGCCGAGGACACGAACTGGTTCCCGCGGTGGTGGCAGAAGAACCCGTGGATGCCCTGCCCGTACTGCAGCCGCGGCTGCCGGAAGGTCAGCAGCATCCGGTCGATGCAGCGGATCTCCAGGCTCACGTGACCGGACAGGACCTGGGCGGCGGTACGCGGTAGCGTCATGATGGGCTCCGGCTGGGGCTCGGCCGGCAACGGCCACCCGACCGCTGCGGCGGCGAATGAACAGTCACATTGTGAACTGCCTTGAGCCCCAGCCGGAACCCACCCCACCGACCTCAGCCCTCACGCGCATGCCTCGTCGGGCTGGGGCGAAGCCCCGTTATACATTCAGACCCCGGGTGTGCTGAGGGTGACGACGGGGTTACGTCGGTCGGCTTACAGTGGTGATTTGCTTACTGAGGGCCGGCTGTGGTTGAGTACCGTGGTGCCCGATACGCCCGATGTGCTTG
>JBOHCG010000796.1:0-3233 GCA_050698735.1 Streptosporangiaceae bacterium
CAGACCGGCACCGACATGATGGCGGCCCTTTCCTCGGCGGTCGCCACCGCCAACACGCGCCTGCAGGAGATGATCGCCGCCAACCCGGCGGTCGAGGGCATGGGCACCACGCTGACCGCGCTGCTGTGGTCCGACGGGCACGCGGCCGTGTGCCACATCGGCGACTCGCGCGGCTACCTGCTGCGGGACGGCGAGCTTTACCAGATCACGCACGACCACACGCTGGTGCAGTCGCTGGTTGACGAGGGCAGGATCAGCGTCGACGACGTTTCCACGCACCCGCAGCGCTCGCTGCTGCTGCGCGCGCTCGATGGCAGGTCGGTCGCCGAGCCCGATCTTTCCGTGCACGAGGGCCAGGTGGGCGATCGCTACCTGCTGTGCTCCGACGGGCTCTCCGGGGTGGTCAGCGACGAGACGCTGCGGGACACGCTTGAGGCGATCGATGATCTGGACATGGTCACCAGGCAGCTGATCGAGCTTGCCCTGCACGCCGGCGGCCCGGACAACATCACCTGCATCGTCGCCGACGTCGTGGACACGGCGACCACCCGGCTGCCGCCGACGGGGACCCCGATAATGGCCGGAGCCACGGCGAACGCCCCCGATCTCGGGCTGAACGCGCCGAACCCCGATGGCGACGGCGCGTCCGCCTCGCACCCGCTGGATACCCTGGGCCCTTACGGCACCGTGCCGAACCTGGGTCGCGATTATGGCGCGCCAAGGACCATGCCGCAGCCCGCGGTGCTGGACGACGATCTCGATCTGCCGCTGGCCACGTCGAACGGCAACGGCAGCGACCCCGGGATCACGCAGATCAGGCGCAGCCACCGCGCCGCGCCGAAACGCGGCGGGCGGACCAGGTCCGGCAGGCGGCGGCGCTGGCCGATCGTCACCACCGCCCTGGTTGTGCTGCTGGCCGCCATCGCCGGCAGCATCTACGGCTTCCTGCGGTATGCCCAGAGCCAGTACTACGTCGGCGCGAACGGCCAGGGCCAGGTGGTCATCTACCGCGGGATCAAGGAAGTCATCGCCGGGTACAGCCTGTCCCACCAGTACAAGACGACCGGTATCGCGCTGAACCAGGTGCCCGCCAACTACCAGGGCACGGTCAAGGCCACCGACCCCGCGTCCAGCCTGACCGCCGCCGAGCAGATCGTCTCGAACATCCGCAACGCGGTCACCTTGTGCCACCAGCAGTACAACGCGCTTGCCGCGTGGGCGTCGGCCGAGAACACCTACCGGGAAAGGCTGGCCCTGGCCGATACGAACCGCCAATCGACGAAGAAGATCCCTTCGCCCGGACAGCAGCCCCCTCCGCAGGGCGCCATGTGCGCGTCGTCTAAGGCGTTCAGCATCCAGCCCGCGGGTCTCGCCCCGACGGCCCCGGTCCCTACCCCCGCCAAGTCCCCGCCGGCCTCCACCGGGCAGAAGTGATGACCGGCGTGGGCCGGTGAGCAGCATCACCGCCCCGTCACCGGCAGTCGATCCAGGCGGCCCGCTGGTGCCGGCCGCTCGCGGCCGCCGCCGTTCCGAGCTGATCCTGCTCGTCTTCGCCTTCGGCCTCGTCGCGTTCGCGTTCGCCAACGTGGGTTACAGCCTCAAGGGCAGGCTGCCCTCGAGCCTTGCCGAATTCATGATCGTATTCATCGTCATCATGATCGTCGGCCACCTGGCGATGCGCAGGTTCGCGCCGTATGCGGACCCGCTGCTGCTCCCGCTCGCGGCCGTGCTGAACGGTCTCGGGATCGTGATGACGTACCGGCTCGCGGCGCAGGGGAACCTGCTGTCGGCCCCGCTGACGGCGTCCGCGACGAGCATCCAGATCCTCTACTCGGCCATCGGCATCGGCTGCTTCGTCGCGGTGCTCGCGTTCATCCGCGAGCCCCGCGTGCTGCAGCGCTATACCTACACGCTGGGCGCCATCGGGATCGTGCTGATCGCGCTGCCAGCGATGCTGCCCAAGTCGATCAGCGAGGTGGCCAACACCGGCGCCCTGATCCAGATCCGGCTTGGCTCGTTCACCATCCAGCCCGAGGAGTTCGCCAAGCTGGCGCTGGCCATCTCGTTCGCCGGCTACCTGGTGGCCAAGAGCCAGCCGCTGGCCCTTGTCGGCCGGCGGGTGCTCGGCATCGGGCTGCCCAGGGCGCGTCATCTCGGCCCGATCCTGCTGGCCTGGGCGGCCAGCCTGCTGCTGCTGGTCTTCGAGAGCGACGTCGGCACCAGCGCCGTGTTCATGGGCCTGTTCGTCGCGATGCTGTACATCGCGACCTCGCGGACATCATGGCTGCTGCTCGGCTTCGTCATGTTCGTGGCGGGCGCGTTCGCGGCCGCCAGGCTGTTCAGCCACGTCGGCGAGCGGTTCACCGTCTGGCTGCACCCGTTCACGACCGCCAACGCGGAAGGCATCGCCTTCCAGCCCAACCAGGGGCTGTACGGGATGGCGAGCGGCGGCCTGCTCGGCAAGGGCCTCGGCGGCGGCCAGCCCTACATCACCCCGCTGGTGCAGAGCGACCTGGTGTTCACCGCGTTCGGCGAGGAGCTTGGCCTGGCCGGCGCGATGGCAATCCTGCTGATCTACGGGCTGATCGTGCAGCGCGGGCTGAGCACCGCGCTGCTGGTCAAGGACCCGTTCTCCAAGCTGCTGGCCGGCGGCCTCTCGTTCATGCTCGCGCTGCAGGTCTTCGTGATCGTCGGCGGGGTAACCAGGCTCATCCCGCTGACCGGCATCACCACTCCGTTCCTGTCCCAGGGCGGATCCTCGCTCGTCGCGAGCTGGATACTGATCGCGCTGCTGGCCCGGCTGAGCGACGCGGCAAGACGGCCGGCGCCGCGGCCGATCCAGGAGGAGGGACTGACGCAGGTGGTGTCGCTCCAGTGAACCGTGCGCTGCGCCGGATATCGGTTGCCGTCTTGGTGATGTTCCTGCTGCTCCTCATCAACGTCAACTACCTGCAGGGCTTCGACACCGCCAGCCTGGCCAAGGACCCGGGCAACTCCCGTGCGTTCTACGCCGCGCAGAACTCCTACGAGCGCGGCAGCATCCTCACCTCCGACGGGGTGACGATCGCGGCCTCCAAGCTCAGCGGCCCGAACGATGCCATCAAGTACCAGCGGTACTACCCGAAGGGCGCCGAGTACGCGCCGGTGACCGGCTACGACACGCTGTACAGCCAGACCGGTATCGAGCAGGCCGAGAACCCGCTGCTGTCCGGCAACGACTCCGCCCTGGACGT
>JBOHCG010000797.1:0-3233 GCA_050698735.1 Streptosporangiaceae bacterium
CCGCCTGCACTTGCCGTCGGCGTACCGGTCGGGGTCGTCGCCGAACTCGCCGAGCACCCGGGCGCCGAGGACGGCGCCCATGCCGGGCTGGGACCGGTAGATCTCAGCGTCCGGGTGCCGGCCAAAACCCGCTTCCACCTGCCCCTGCAGGGTCTTGACCTGCTCGTTCAAGACGGTGATCAGTGCGAGCAGGGACCGCGCGGTGACGGCGTAGGCGGCAGTGACGGCCGGCGGCTGGCCCAGCTGCTCGCTGCGCAGCGCCGCCAGGATCGCCGTCGCCTTGTCCGTGATGTTCCGGCGGTGAGCGCGCTTGAGGGCGGCGCTGACCTGCGCGCGGGTCAGCCGCGCGGCCCGGGCCGGCTCGGGCGCCTTGCCCAGCAGCTCGAGGGTGTCGGGGGCGTCCAGGTCGTCGAAGGCCTCCAGCGCGGCGGGGAAGTACTCCCGCAGCTGGTGCCGCAGCCGCTGCACCGCCCTGGTCCGCTCCCAGATCAGCGTCTTGTGCGCGCGGGCCAGCACCTTGATGCCGCCGGCCTCCGCGCTGTCCCCGGCCGCCGCCCGCAGCTGGTGGGAGTCGGTGCGCACCATGTCCGCGAGCATGTGCGCGTCGCCGCCGTCGCTCTTCGCCCCGGACACCCCGTGCCGCTCCCGGTACCGCGATGCCTGCAGCGGGTTCACCGGGAACACCGCATAACCAGCGGCGATCAGCGCGGTCACCCACGGGCCGCGGTCGGTCTCGATCCCGATCACCACCTCCGCGTCCGCGCCGTCCTCCGGCAGGTGCGCGCCGATCAGCTCATGCAGCTGCGCGATCCCGGCCACGCCCTCGGGCAGCCGCCGCCTCGCCAGCACCTTCCCCGCCTCGTCCATCACCTCCACATCATGATGCTCCTCAGCCCAGTCATCGCCCGCGAACAACCGCATCCGCTCTCCCGTCCAAGATGTCGAAAACCGGCAGCAGCCAGCGGGAGAACTATCAGCGACCTAATGAAACTGTGCTCACCCCATCCGGAGGGCACGACATCCCAGCAGCGATCAACTCTCCCGGTCACCGGCAGGGGCACGGTCTTTCTTCAGGGCTCAAAGCCCGGGAAGGCAGAGTGCTCACCTGCCGGCGGCCACCACACCCGGAGTCTGCCAGTCGGCGGGCTCCTTGAGACTCATTAGGAAGGCAGCGGCCCCGGTCAGGCGGCAACCAGCTCCGAGGGCTGGGCGATGACGTCGACCATGGCGCCGTTGCGCATGACGGTGATGGCCAGCGGGCGGCCGATGGCCTCGGCGAACATCAGCCGCTGCAGATCCTGCGCCCGGGCGACGGGGCTGCCGCCCGCGCTGAGCAGCAGGTCGCCTGCGTTCAGCCCGGCTCGCGCGGCCGGGCCGCCGGGAACCACCTCGGCCACCCGCAGGCCCTCGCTCCGGCCGAACCGTTCCCGCATCGCCGCCGGCACCGGGGCGGGCACGCAGACCAGGCCGAGGTAGGCGCGGCGGACCCGGCCGTCACGGATCAGGGCGGAGATGATCCGGCGGGTGGTGGCGTTCACCGGGACGGCCAGCCCGAGGCCGACGCCGGCCACCGCCGTGCTGATGCCCACGACGTGAGCGCGGGCGTCGGCCAGGGCACCGCCGGAGTTGCCGGGGTTGAGGGCGGCGTCGGTCTGGATGACGTCCTCGACGATGCGGGCGGCGGCGCCGCTGCGGGTGGGCAGCGAGCGCCCGAGGGCGCTGACGACGCCGGCGGTGACGGACCCGGCCAGCCCGAGCGGGCTGCCGACCGCTACCACCAGCTGGCCGACGACCAGGACATCGGCCTCGCCGAGGATGGCGGGCGCGGGCGTGACGCCGTCGGCCCGGAGCACGGCGAGGTCCGACAGGGGATCGGCGCCCACCACGGTGAACGGGGCGCTGGTCCCGTCGGAGAACAGCGCGGTCCCGTGATCGGCGCTGCCGACCACGTGCGCGTTGGTGAGCAGGAACCCGTCGGGGGTGAAGACCACAGCCGATCCCTGGCTCTCGCCGTGGCGGCCGTCGGCCTGCGGCACCCGCAGGCTGGCCACCTTCGGCGTTATCTCGGCGGCCACGCCGGCCACGACCTGCGAGTAGCCGTCAAGTTCAGGCTCTGATGACATGCTTACAACATTACGACGAAACAGAGCGGCTGACACCGCCCAGCGACGCCCTTCGCTGTTCACCGATAGGAGAACAATCCCCCGGCCGCCCGCCGGGCGGTCCGGCCGGATCGGCGATTCCGGACCCGCCGGAACGCTTGCGGGGATGGCCGAGAGCGGGCTGGGCCGAGGCGGGGAGGGCCGGGGGCCGAAACGGGGCGGCGCCCGGCCAGGCCGACCGGCCGCCGGCTGAGAAACAGCGAGCCAGGCGGCCCGAGGGCTAGCTGGGCTGGCCGAGGGCGACGCGCAGCTCGGCGCGGAAGCGGTCCAGCTCCGACAGCTCCTGCTGGGCTGGCGTGACCACCAGCTCCTGGGCCACGCTGGCCATCCGGGCCTGCATGCTCTCCGCGACCTCCTCCTTCTCGCGGATCGCGGCGTTGCGGACCGCGTTGACGCACGTGGAGGCGGTGAGCCAGCCGAGCACCAGCAACGCCGCGATCAGCAGCGCGATGAGGGGCAGCAGCCCGACGTCCCGGAACAGGCTGGGCACCCCGCTGCCCGCCTTGAACACGCCGAAGATCACGATGGCGACGACCCAGGCGATGCCCACGATGACGCAGCCGAGCAGCAGGCCCTGCCAGACGCCGACGGCGCGCCACCAGCCCGCGATCTTGTTCTCGGCGGGAAGGGCCTCGTCGATGCGCTGGCCGAGAGCACCGGGGACGTCATCGGCACGGGAGCGGATGGCGGTCCTGATGGTCTGGGACCAGGGCCTCGGCAGCCCCGGGCTGACCTCGTCGGCGAGCTCGGTCAGGGAGTTGTCGATCTCGGCCTGCTGCGCTCCGGACGGCCCGGCGGTCACCCCGCGCAGCTCGGCCCACAGCCGTCCGAGCTTGATCTTGCGTACCGGGTCGCGCTTGGTGAGCCGCTCGAACAGCCAGCTCACGGGCCAGCCGACGAAGTCGACGGCCCGCAGCTCGCGCGCGCTCTGGAGCGCGTCGCCGATGGCGGACACCCCGGCGGCCTTGGCGAAGGCCATGGCGAGGCGGCCCGGCGAGGCGGCCAGGATGGCGGCGGCGGCCCGGCTGTCCACGGCCCGGCGGCTGCCGCCACTGGCGCCGGGTCCGGCGT
>JBOHCG010000798.1:0-3210 GCA_050698735.1 Streptosporangiaceae bacterium
GGGCAGGCGTGGTGGTCATCCGCCGCGACCCGTCCGGCCTGGTCACCCTGCCGCCCCGGTCCTGCGTCCCGATCCCCGCGGCGCTGCGGCACCGCTGCGGGCTGCTCCCCGGCGACCCGGTCCTGCTCACCGCGGTCCCCGCCGAGGACACGCTGACCGCTTACTCGCTCGCGGTGGTGGATCAGGCCCTCCGCGCGCTCATCCCGTTCCCGGCACCTGACGGAGGAGACCGATGACGATCACCGGACCTGACGCACGCTCAGCCGCACCCGGGCAGGCCGTGGTCGACGCGGCCATGCTCGTGCTGGAGCGGATGGGCCTGACCCCCGCGGACCTGCTGGCCGCCCCGGCGGCCAGGCCGCTCGCCCCGACCTTCGCCGAGTACATCCCGGTCGTGTCGGCCCTGGTCAGCGACGGCTGCCGGAAGGCATACGGCTCGTACTGGAACCGGGTGGTCGACCAGTGGGGCGGTCGGCGTCTGGATGAGCCGACGCCGTCGGAGATCCGCCAGCTCGTCCAGCACGTGCGGGCCAACGTCGTGCCGCGGCGGAACTCCCGCGGCGGGCGCAGCGCCGCCGAGCACCTCATCGCCGCCCTGCGCTGCCTGTACAAGCACGCCGAGGAAGACAGCCTGATCAACCCGGCCGACAACCCGGCCCGGAAAGTGGAGAAACCGCGCCGCCTGCCCTCGACCCGGCGGGCCGTCGCCGACAAGCGCCTGGCCGAGATCAACCACGCGGCGGCGACCACGGGTGATGACCCGGAGCTGGACACGCTGCTGCTGCGCCTGCACACTGAGACCGCCTGCCGCCGCGGCGGCGCGCTGGCGCTGCGCCCGCAAGATCTCGACACCGAGCAGTGCCTGATCCTGCTGCGCGAGAAAGGCGAGACCGTCCGGTGGCAGCCAGTATCTCCTACCCTGATGGCCGCCCTGCTCGGGCACTCCGGGGAACGTCACGCGCCCCCCGATGGGCAGCTGCTGCGCTACCGCAACGGCCGCCGGATCACGTACCGCCGCTATGACCACCTGTGGGAACGCCTCGGCCGGTCTCTCCCCTGGGTACGGGCGCAGCAGATCAGCATGCACTGGATCCGGCACACGACCCTGACGTGGGTCGAACGGAACTTCGGCTACGCCGTCGCCAAAGCCTACGCGGGCCACACCGACAATGGCAGCGAAGCGGGCGCGACCGCGACCTACGTCCGCGCCACCACCCACGAGGTCGCCACTGCCCTGGCCGCGCTGACCGGGGAACCCCACCCGCTCGCTTCGCAGGACGGGTGGTGACCTCCATGGCCGCACTTACCGCGGGCATGAACCGACCCGGCGTCACCGCGGATCTGGGACCAGGCGGCCCGCCTGCTGCCCGGACCACCGGACCAGCCGGAGGGGACCGGTCCGCCGCGGTCTCCTCCGGGACCAGGACCGTGCGGTCCTGGCCGCTGCTGGTCCTGGCCGCCCCGGCCGCGGCCGAGGTGTGGTCCGGCTGGGTCGGCATCGCGCAGAAGACCGGGTTCGGCCTGGTCTCCCCGCTGCCGGGCATCCTGCCGTCGCTGCACCTGGACACGTCCATCACCCTGCCTGTCGGGGTGGAGGCATACGCGGCGTACGCGCTGCGCGCCTGGCTGAGCGGCGAGCACGCGATCAGCGACCGGACCCGCCGGTTCGCCAAATGGTCCGCCATCTGCTCCTTCGCGCTCGGCATGGCCGGACAGGTGGCCTACCACCTGCTGGCCCAGGCCGGGGCGGCACGGGCACCGTGGCCCGTCACCATGATCGTGTCCTGCCTGCCGGTCCTGGTCCTGGCCATGGGGACCACGCTGGCCCACATGCTCCGCTCCGACGCCGGCACCGCGGCGGACACACCGGACCATGGGACCGGAGGACCGGCAGGACCGCGGTCCCCAGCCTGGTCCGCCGCGGACCAGGCAGAGGTGGTCCAGGACCAGACCGCACCGCAGGCGCCTCTAGCCGGGTCCGGTCCTTCCGCCCGGACCAGGCCGGCCCCGCAGCAAGACCACGACACCGGGGCGGCAACAGCAAGCGCGTCCGGCATCAGCCAGGCACGGGTGGCCGCCAGCAGGCTTACCGCAGCGGGAAAACCGGTATCCAGACGGGCTCTGCGCAGCGAGGGAATCAAAGGCTCCAACCAGGCCCTGAACGCCCTAGCGCGCACGATCAACGCCGAACTGGCAGGCATAGCAGCTGTCCCGGCCAGACCCGGTAACGCTGTGGCGCGAACCTGACCCTGCGGAGGCACGCTCCTCTGGTCAGCTCGCAGTCCCGGCCGGTGGCATCGTTCAACCCGGTGCCACCGGCCGGACACGACCGGCTGCCGAGAGACATCCTCGCGGGTATGGTCGCTTTCATCAGCGACTGAAGGCTTGATGGGCCTCCGCTTGCGGCCGGGAGGGCTTGGGTGGCACAGGGCTCAAAGCGGATTGCCCCGGCACCGTGTCCAGGCGATCCGCACAACTGCGAGGTGCTGCTCAGCTCCCAGGAGGCATACCGCGAACGCTACGGGAAGGCGGACATCTCCGGTCACGAAGCGGTCGTAAGCGCGATGTCCGTCGGCCTGGTCATCGACGTCTGGCGGAACGGGCCGGTCGAAGACATGCACTGCGGCAAGCGCGGCCCGCACGATGCCGCGATGTTCGCCGAATCAACCTCACTTCACGACCGGGCTGTCACGGCCCTCGCTGCCGGCAACCGCCCGGTCGGCCTGCTGGAGTTCGAGGATCATCTCCTGGATCGCGAACGCCCGTGGGCGGGAACCGGCGGCAAGACCCTCGCAGACCTCGGCTACGGCTTCCTCGGACAGTACCGCCGGCACGTCAAGGATCACATCAACAGGCTGCTGGACCTCGGCCATCACACCTGCATCGCCGATCCGCTCGAACCCCTCCTGATCACTACCGCCCTCCTGTACGGCCGCCATCACAAAGGCATGCCACGGTGGCCCATCATCGTCGAACGCATCGGCATCCTCCTGGCCAATCCAGCGCACGCCGAATGGGGACCGGACGGCCAAGGCGTCCGGGCTATCGCGGAGATGCCACAGGAGACGCCCTCGCCAGAAGGACTGACCGCCGCTCTCTTGAGCGCCCCGTCCAGCCTGCCAGTAACGGTCCTGGAGTGGCTGAGTCACCATCTGCTGTACTGCGCGGCGCCACCATATAGCCTGCGGTGGGACGAGCAGTCCCGCAAAT
>JBOHCG010000799.1:0-3208 GCA_050698735.1 Streptosporangiaceae bacterium
GGTCTGTTCTGGCCGGCCTGCGGTCCCGGCCAGCTCGCGGAATGCTGTCTCCAGTGCTTCCCCGTAGGTCGGGAAGGCATGCACCGCGTCGGCCAGTACCGTGACCGGTACCTTGGCCCTGATGGCGAGGGTAACCTCCGCCATCCACGTCGCGGCGTCCGGCCCCACCGCGACGGCCCCCGTGAGCAATCCCGTTTCGGCGTCCGCGTAGAGCTCAAGGCAGCCCAGGTCGTCCTGAGCGAGGCGTCCCCTGGTGGTGGCGCCCAGGTCGGCCCTGACCCGCAGGCCGGCCTCGGGGACCTCGCCCACGGCGAAGACCGAGGGAATGGTGAAGACGCAGCGCGGGATGGCGCGGTAGTCGGCTTCGCGGTGCGCGCCGAGGATGTTGGCCGCGACCACCTCGGCCTGGTAGCGCCCGGCGTGCGCGTGGGTGATCCCGGTGACGTCCCCGGCCGCCCAGACCCGGCCGCCCGCCGGGCCGGCGTCGGCCACCAGGCCGGTGGCTTCGGCCGGCAGCGCCGAGCCGGGGACCACCGCGATGCCGAGCGCCTCCAGCCCCAGGCCGCCGAGCCTCGGCCGGCGGCCCGAGGCGAGCAGCAGCCGGTCGGCGTCGATCTGGGTGCCGTCTTCAAGCGCGAGCGTGAGGCCGTCCGGCGTGCGTTCCGCCTTCGTCGCGGGCGAGCCGAGGCAGATCTCCGCGCCGGCCCGGCGCAGCGCCGCGGCGAGCATCTCCCCGGCAAAGGCGGGTTCCCCAGGCAGCAGGACCCGCTCCGTCTCCACCAGCGTCACCTGCGAGCCGAACGTGGCGTAAATCTGAGTCAGCTCGCACCCCGCGGGCCCGCCGCCCAGCACGATCAGCCGCCGCGGCAGGTCCGGCGAGCAGAGCCCCTCCGCCGTGGTCCAGGTCGGAATGTCCGCCAGCCCCTCGATAGGCGGTGCCACCGGCTCGCACCCCGTTGCGATGACGAGATCCCGGTACCCCAACTCCCCATCCGGGCCCGTGACCTGGTCCGCCCCTGGTCCGATGACCGGCTCGGCGCCCGCGGCCAGCGTCACCACGACGGTTCCCGGCCGCTCGATCCGGCCGGTGCCGCGGACCACGGTGACGCCTACCTCGGCGAGCCGCCGGGCCGATCCGGAGTCGTCGAGCCCTCCGGTCACCTCGTCCCGGCGGGCGACGGCATCCTCCCACGCCTCGCCCCGCCCGGCCGCGAGCAGCAGCGAGTTCGACGGCAGGCAGGCGAGGTAGGGCGACTCGCCGCCGACCAGCCCCGCCTCGACGAGCGCGACCGACCTACCGCCCCTGGCGGCAAGCTCGGCCACGTGCCCGCCCGCGGTGCCACCGCCGAGCACGACCACATCGAAAGCGCCCATCTCGCACCGTCCCCCTCAACGCGGGCCTCGGCCCGGCCTGGACCGGCTGAATCCCGTGCCTGGCACCGTCGGCGGGAACGACCGTCCTGGATCCGGGCCTCCATCATCGCAGCCAATACGGCACGTTCGCTGGGAGAGTGGGGCGAAACCCCCCAGGTCGGATCTCAGCTTTAGACAGCTAGCCCTCGCCCACCGCCATGCCCGTGACCTGCGCGGCCGCTGAGACGAGTGGGACGGAACTACCTGGCGGCCCAGCCCTCCGACCGGCAGAATTGAGATGACGTTGCATGTATCGACGTCAGGCCAACCGGGGTAGGTGAAGGTCATGCGCAGCATTTGGGCCGGTGCGATCTCCTTTGGCCTGGTCGTGATCCCGGTAAAGCTGTACGCGGCGACCGAACAGCGGGACATCACGTTCCGCCAGGTTCACAGGGCTGACGGCGGCCGGATCCAGTTCCGCCGGGTGTGCACCCTGGACGGGGAGGAGATCCCGTACTCCGAGGTAGCCAAGGGCTACGAGCTGCCCACCGGCGACATGGTGGTGCTGACCGACGAGGATCTAGCCGAACTCCCCCTGGTGACGGCCCACCGCATCGAGGTCCTCCACTTCGCGCCGAGCGCCCAGGTGGACCCCATCTACGCGGCCAAGAGCTACTACCTGGAACCGGAGGCGACCGGCGCGCGGGCCTACGTGCTGTTCCGCGACGCGCTGGAGAAGTCGGGGAAGGTCGCGGTCGCCAAGGTCGCGCTGCGCCAGCGCGAGGCGCTGGCCGCGCTGCGGGTCAGGGATGGCGTCCTCACGCTGGAGACCTTGCTGTGGCCCGACGAGGTGCGCAAGCCCGACTTCGCCTTCCTCGACGAGGACATCGAGGTCCGGTCGCAGGAGCTGAAGATGGCCGCATCCCTGATCGACACGATGACGGAGGACTTCGAGCCCGACCAGTACCACGACACCTACCGCGAGGCGCTCGAGGCCGTGGTCCAGGCCAAGGTCGAGGGCAACGACGTGGTGCGCCCGCCCGGCGTCGTCGGCCCTGAGCCCAGGACCCAGCCCGCCGACCTGACCGAGATCCTGCGGGCCAGCGTCGCCGCCCTCAAATCCGAACGCGCCAAGTCCGACCCCGACGCCAAGGCAACCGGTGACGCCAAGGCAACCGGTGACGCCAAGTCCGGCGCCAAGGCCAAGCCAGCCGCAACAACCAAGCCGCGCCCGCGCCGCAAGGCCAGCGCGTGACCGAAGAACTCGCCCCTGAGCCAATCCCGCATTGGCCAGGCCGCCTGTTCTCGCTCGGCGGCCGCGAGGACCGTCTGGTCGATCCGCGCAGCGCGGGCCGCGCCGCGCACGCGTTCCGCAACGGCCGGATCGTGGTCATGCCGCGCACCGGCCACGTCGCGCACATGGAACACCCGCAAGCCGTCGCGGCCGAGATCAGCCAACTGCTCCGCAAGGCCGTCTCCGCACCAGAACCGGCACGGGAATTCCCGCTGACGCGCACCGGTTGACGCAGGAACGGACCCGGGCAAGCGAAGCCCCCGTTCGTTCGGATAAAAAGATCTTTTTAAAAGGAGAGACCAAGTGTCGCTGCCCCCGCTGGTCGAGCCCGCCGACGAGCTGACGGTCGACGAGGTCCGGCGTTACTCGCGGCACCTGATCATCCCGGACGTGGGGATGACGGGGCAGAAGAGGCTGAAGAACGCCAAGGTCCTGTGCGTCGGGGCCGGCGGCCTCGGCTCGCCCGCGCTGCTCTACCTGGCCGCGGCGGGTGTGGGCACGCTCGGCATCGTCGACTTCGACGTGGTCGACGAGTCCAACCTGCAGCGTCAGGTCATCCAC